>JACOUA010000351.1 GCA_016178075.1 Acidobacteriota bacterium | reverse complement strand
CTTGACGCAGCTCGGATCATCAGCGAGCTGGAACGCTGAGGAATCGCTGGGCATGAGATCGGCCGATGGGGCGTTCGATTACGCCCATACGTTTCCCTCGGCACCCGGCCAGATCTCTGCTACGATCATCGGGATGAAGGAAACGCTCCGCGCCGTGTTCGAGAACGGCGTGTTTCGCCCGCTCACCCGACCCAAGGGGGTCGCCGAACGCCGCGAAGTCACGCTCACGGTGACGACCGAGGAGCGCCCGTCTTCGCTCGTCGATTTCGCCGGACGCATATCCTCAGACGACGCCCAAGAAATGCGCGAGATCATCGAGCGCGAGTTCGAGCGCGTCGATCCCGGTGAGTGGCAATAGCGTAGCGCTCGACACCAGCGTTGCCATTGACGTGCTCGCCGGCCGGGCCGAATCGCTCACCTCTCAACCCGTCACGGAATTCCTGCTTCCGGTGCCGGTCGTCGGCGAACTCCGATACGGTGCTTTAAACTCGCGCAAGGCGGAAGAGAACCTCGCGGAGGTGGAGCGGCTCGTGGCCAAGTGTCGCATCCTGGACATCACCGCAGCGACCGCCGACGTGTACGCACGGCTTCGGCTCACCCTGAAAACGAAGGGCAAGCCCATTCCAGAAAATGACCTATGGATCGCGGCGCTATGTGCCGAACATCAGGTGAAGCTCGCTGCCGTCGACGGCCATTTCGACGCGATTGACGGCCTTCAGCGGTTCGAGTTTTGACGGCATGCGAAACCACCGAGAAGATGCTGGCGGCGAGAGGCACTGTCGTCATTCGGGACGGAGGAGCAGGTGATGACGCGGAAGATTCAGAGTGTGCGATCGCTGCGGGAAGAGATGAAGGCCGTCGCACGCGGGGAGCGACCGGCGCCGCCAGATGCAAGCGAGCCGACTCTTAACTCGGTCGAAGCGATCGGGTGGCGACGGTCAACGTCGTCGCGGAGGGTGTCTCGCCAAAAATCGCGAGGGAAATCGAATCGCTGAAGCTTTCTCGAGGATTTCAGAGGGCCTGGGCCACTTACAATGGCGAACCTCCTGATCCGAAACCTGGATGACGATGTCCTGAAGCAGCTCAAGGCCGCGGCAAAGGCCCACGGCCGCTCGCTCCAGGCCGAGATCCACGAAGTGCTCCGCAATGCAAGCGCTCGCCGTTTGGCCGAAACGCGACGTCTCTCGGCTCAGTGGCTGAAGCGCCTGCGCGGTTCGAACCAATCCGACAGCGCCGCGCTCATTCGCGAGGACCGCGACGTTCACTGAGCGCGAACGAAAGGCCTAGTCGTCACCAAGTTGACCGAGCTGCATCTGCCCTACGTGAGCTCGGGATCGCGCGGGGTCGGGACGGTCTGCGCTTGGGACAAGATCGGTACGAAACAGGTACAGCGGTTCGTGAGGTGGACGGTTTCGATCGGTGGAATCGCAATGAGCGCAACGTGGAGGCGGCGGGTGCAAGTTTCACGGTCCGCACGGACGACGAAAACGTCAGCATTCATGCGGGTGAAACGGGAACGGACGTGCGGCGGGAATTCCGCCGCCTCCACCGTCAGTCGGCGTGGCGATCGATCCCCCGCGCGATCGGGCGTCGATCCCCCTTATTGATGGGCTGTACCTGATTTGTACCTGCACCTCGGTTTTTGAGGCATTCTGGTCATTTGAGGCGTTCGTTTTTCCTAACAATTTTGAAAATTCGGCCTGTTCCGAAACCCGTGTCAAGTTCGACTCCCGCCGCCTCCACCAACCTTCGCTCGCCTACATCGGTTCAGTGTTCTTCAGGCCTGGCTTGGCGGTGGCGCCGTGCTCAACGAGAAACTTGAGGACAGACTCGTACTTCAGGGCGCGTGCGGCGTCGAGCGCGGTGCGCCCGTTGGTGTTGGCGACGTTGACGTCGATGCCGAGCTCCACCGCCACCTTCACGGCCTCCAGCATCCGCGCCTCGGGCTCGGCACGTGCTGGCTGCACCCAGGCACTGCCGCCTCCCATTCCAGTCGCCGCCATCAACGCCGTTGTCACCTCTGTCCGCGGGTCCGCCCGCTCACCAGCGTGATACGAAACGTGGTGCACGAACAGGGGATCGGCGCCGTGTTTCACGAGGAACCGCATCAGATCGGGCTGGGCAAACCGGGCCGCCAACCAGAACGGCGTGGCGCCCACCAGCTCGGGCGCGAAGTTCCAGTCGCGCGACGACCGGCGTGTGGGCGTCCACGTCCGCAGCCGCGCGTTCGGATCGGCGCCGTGGGCCAGCAGGGCCGCCACCATCCGGCCGTCGCGCCGCATGATCGCCTCATGGAGCGCCGTAAAACCGGCGGCATCGGCGTTCGCGTCGGCGCCTTTCTCGAGCAGGAATTCGACGAGCTCTCTGAAACCGGAGTGCGCCGCCAAGACCAGGGCGCTCACGCCCCAGGCATCCATATCGTTGATGTTGGCGCCGGCAGCCACGAACAGCTTCGCCGACTCGAGATCGCCGACCCGCGCCGCAAACAGCAACGCCGTGTTGGCCCCATGCGGAATCGACCGGTTGTATTCGAGCAGCCCGTGCGGCGGCACGGCCATCACCTGACTCCAGGCGTCTGAGCGCGCGTGGAGGTCCGCGCCGTGCGCAAGAAGCACCCTGACCACGTCGGGGTGTTTTTGCGCGACGGCCCACATCAGGGCCGTCTGACCGCGCTTGGCAACCGCGTCGACACGTGCGCCTTTGGCGAGCAGTTGTTCAACGATGTCGGGACTGCCCGTGCGCGACGCCACCATGAGCGGCGTCTCGCCGGCAAGGAGCGCGAGGTTGGGGTTCGCGCCTGCCTGCAGGAGCCGGCGGACCATGGCGACGCTGCCATTCTGAGTGGCCAGCCAGAGCGGCGTCGCGCCGAGATCATTCGAAGCGTTCACGTTGGCGCCAGCGCGAATCAGCAGGTCCGCGCTCTCGACATCGTCGCGATAGCTCGCCCAATGGAGCGCGGTGGTCCCGTCGCCTTCGGCGAGATTGACATCGACCTTTTTCTGGAGCAGGGCGCGCAACGCTTCCCGGTCGGCGTTCCTCGCGGCATCGATGAGCGGCGCGTGGCCGGCCGCCCCCATCAGGAAGACGGCCAGGAGCGGAATCAGGCGTCGCATGGACTGCTACACCCCGGACAGCGTATCGATCGGAAGCTTCCCGGTGGTGCCCCCAATCCGCTCGACCGGCGCCTCGAGCTTGTCCATCAGCGTCACCAGCAAGGTCGCCATCGACGGCTGGTCGCGGTACACCAGATGCCGGCCGCCCTTGAGGCGCCCCGCACCACCGCCGACCAGCATGAGGGGCAGGTTGTCGCCCGAGTGCTGGTTGCTGTTGGAAATGCCGCACCCATAGAGGATCGTGATGTGGTCGAGCAGCGACCCGTCGCTGTCCGGCGTCGCGCGCAGCTTCGCCAGATACGCCGCGAACAGCTCCGCGTGATAGCGGTTGATCTTCGACATTCGCGCGATCAACTCAGGCACGTTGCCGTGATGCGACAGCGGATGGTGCGCTTCAGGCACGCCGATCTGCGGATACGGGCGCGCGCTCTGCTCTTTCGAGAGCATGAAGGTGATCACGCGTGTCAGGTCCGATTGGAATGCCAGGCGCTGCAGGTCGAGCATCAGCGCCAGATGATCCTCGAAGACTGCCGGGACGCCCGGCGGCTGCTCCATCGCCGGCAGCTCGAGGTCGTGCTGCTGTTCGGCCTTTTGGATGCGCCGCTCGACGTCACGAACCGACTCCGTGTACTCATCGACCTTCGTTTGATCCTGCAGCCCCAGCTCACGCTTCAGGCGGGCGAGCTTGTCGCCGACCGAGTCCAGGATGCTTTTGTGCTGCCGCAACCGCGCCTGGCGCACCGAGCGCTCCGTGCTGCCACTGTCGCCGAACAACTTCTCAAACACGGCTCGCGGGTTGTACTCCATCGGCAGCGGTTGCGTCGGGCCGCGCCACGACAGTGTGTGGGTGTAGGCGCAGCTCAGGTTGCCAGTACACGCTCCCGCGTTGGCGGGCGCATCCATCGAGAGCTCCAGCGATGCCAACTGCGTCTCGCGCGCAAACTGCCGCGCGAGAAGCTGATCCATCGACACATCCGCGATGATCTCAACTTCGTTTCGTCCGCCGCGTGTCGTGCCGGTGAGAAAGGATCCGGACGCACCCGCATGGATGTAATTCCAGGTCGCTTTCAGGCCCGACAGCACCAGCATCTGATCGCGGAACGGTGCCAGCGGCTCCAGGATGGGCGACAGCTCGAAGCCGCTCCCCTCGCCCGCCGGCGTCCAATACTCCATGGCCATCCCGTTCGGGACATAGAACGTGAGGAACCGGTGCACCGGCTTGGGCGTCGCGAACCCGTGCAGCGAGAAGGCAGGCAGCATGGCGTCGAGCAGCGGCAGCGCCAGCGTCGTGCCGAGTCCGCGCAACACAGTGCGCCGCGGCAGCGGTTTCGCGGTGAGGACGTTCATGTCTGGCCTCTCAGTGCGTCGGCGCGTGCGACGCCCGCATCAGAAACGTGGGGCTCTTCACGATACCAAGAACGAGCGACGACCAGCGGTACTGGGCGGCTGCTGCGTCGCGAACGATTGTGCGCACCGCCGGACGATCGTAGTACTCGAGCCGGCGGCCCAGCGCGTACGCCAGCAGCTTTTCGGTGACGGTCTGGGCAAACCGACCGGGCTCGGCGAGCAGAGCGGCCCGCAGGCCGGACAGACCCTGAATCTTCTCGCCGCTCACGGTCGCGCCCTCGGCGTCGATCGGGCGGCCTGCTTCATCCACGACTCGCCAGCCACCGATCGCGTCGAAATTCTCGAGCGCGAAACCCGGCGGATCGATTGCCGAATGACACCTGTTGCACACCGCGTTCTGTCTGTGGTGCGCCAGACGTTCGCGCATGGTTGGCGGCACCGCCCCCGGCTTGACCTCCGGGAAGCTCGTGTCGACCCCGGGCGGCGGCGGCGGAACAGCCACGCCGAACATGTTGTCAAGCAGCCATTTCCCGCGGAGCACCGGCGACGTCCGGTCGGGATACGACGTCGTCGCCAGCAGCGCGCCGTGCGCCAGCAACCCGCCGCGCTGATCGAGGTCCCGCAGCGTGACACGCCGGAAGCGGCTCCCGTAGATGCCAGGAATGCCGTAATGGCGCGCGAGCCGTTCGTTGACGAACGTGTAGTTCGCGCGGATCAGATCCAGCACGCTCCGATCCTCGGTGAGCGTGCTGGCCACGAACATCTCCGTTTCCCGCTTGAACGCCTGCGACAGGCTCTCGTCGAACTGCGGATAGAAGTCGGGATGGACCACCACTTCACCGATGCGGCGCAGGTTCAGCCACTGGGCCGCAAAATCATCCACGAACGCCCTGGGCGCGCGGGGATCTGCGAGCATTCGCCGCACCTCCCGCTCGAGGACCACCGGCTTCGTGAGCTCTCCGCGCTCGGCCGTCTCGAGCAGGCGTTCGTCGGGAATGCCAGCCCAGAGGAAGAAGGACAACCGCGACGCCACCTCGAAGTCGTTCAGCGGATACACCGCCTGTTGTCCCGTCGCGCGCGATGCAGGAGGGTCGCGAGAGACGCGCAACAGGAAGTCCGGGTCGACGAGGATCCGCTCGAGTGCGAACTGGATTCCGGCCTCGAAGCTTCCGCCCTCGCGGCGACCGCTCTCGAAAAACGGGAGGAGCATCTGCACGTCGGCCTTCGTGACGGGCCGGCGGTAGGCAAGCCGTGCGATTCTTGAAAGAATCTTCGTCGCGCAGCCGCGTTCCTCAGTCGGGACCCGCGGCCGGCAAATGAGGATCGCGCGGCGACTGGGCGTGTCCTTCCCGGCTCCGACAATCGTATGAGGACCGCCAATCAGGACCGAGCCCACGCTCGCGTAGTCCATGTAGAGCTGGTCGTTGGTCAGCACCCGGCCTCGCTGAACCGGTTGCGGAAGGCCTTCGGGTTCCCACAGCTCCCGTACGAATGACACCCCGACGAGGTGCGGACCCGCTTCGATCGGGACGCGGAGCTCCAGCCCTGCGTCGCCCATGATCTGCATGTACTCTTCCCACTCGGGATCGCCGGCGAAGCCCGGCTCGCCATCCCCCGCATAGCTGGCCGCGGCCGGCCGGCCCTTGGCGCCGCCGCCGACCGTGAAGCGCTTCAGCAGCGTGCCATCGAGCCGAACGTCCAGCTGCTGCGGCCACCCCATGCCCATGATGTAGTCCTGATACTGCCGACGCAGGCGGACTTTGATCACGTACTCGCCCTCGACGGGAACGTTGTACGGAATCGCGATGCCGCCGCGCGATCCGAACGGCAAATCTTCGCTCTGTCGATCGTCCTGCACGACGTGCAGCGGAATCTCGAATCGCTCGAGCCCCGGGTTGGCCGGCGGAAGGCCGACGGCCAGCCGCGTCACCTGCCGGGCCACCGAGAGATACCGTTCCAGGTGGGTCGTCGAGATGGTGAGAACATCCGCGAAGTTGTCGAAGCTGCCGTCTGCCGTTTCGTCGCCCGGCAGGAGCGGCCTCACGTCGAGATCGAGCCTGAACAGGTCGCGAATCGCGTTGTTGTACTCGGAGCGATTCAGACGATGAACAGCGCCCGTTCTTCCTGGATTCGGATGCGCCGCCCACGCGTGGTCGATTTCATGTTCCAGCCAGTTGGCGACGGCCTGAGACGTGGCCACGTCTGGCCGCGGGCTGCCGGCCGGCGGCATCGAGCGTGCGCGGAGCTTCGTGATCACCCGCTCCCAGATGTCTGGATTGGCCTCGGGCTTTGACAGATCCAGCGTGTCGAGCGCGAGCCCTCCCGCTCGGAGACGCTGGTTGTGACAGGTGAGGCAGTATGTCTGGAGCGCAGCCTGATGCGACCAAGAGGCCGTCGCCGCTGAGCTCGGGCGGGTGTGCTGAACAGGGGGTGCGGCGCGGAGAGAACCATGGGCGGCGACGAACCACCCGCCCACGACAAAGACGAGGGACGCCTTGAAACGTCCTCTCCACATGCTTTTTGGGACCATGCTAGCGGACGGGCCGAGGGCGGTCAATTCGCTTATGACGGGCCAACTAGGCCGGGGCTCTGCCCCGGACCCCGGCTCGCAGGCGCGCTGTGCGCGCCTAGGACCGCTCTACGGCAACGAGAACAGAATTCTCGTAAGGCGCCGTATAGCGGTCCAACGCGTCGAATGTCCCGAGCGAGCGAAACTAGGCGCGCCAAGTCGCATCCTTGACCTCCACGGCTCCCAGGCATAATGTAGTCACATGAGGGACCACCTAGGCGATCGGCCGAAACTGTCGAAGAAGGTGGTCGGCGTTCGAGAGTTGAAAACCCACGCGGCGCGTATCCTGCGTCACGTGAGAGATGCGCGAGCGTCGTACATCCTGACGCATCGGGGCCGGGCCGTCGGCGTGATTCTGCCCCTCGACCCGGCTGACGGCACGTCCCAGACCTCCGAAGACGCAGACGCCGCCGCCGCGTGGAATGCGTTCTTGCGCGCCGGCCGCCGTCTCGAAGGCCGATTTCGTCCGGGCGTGAGCGGCGTCCGTCTCCTCTCAGCGACGCGACGATAGGATGGCTGCCGCTGGACGTGCCCCTCGCCGATCGGTTGGAGCGAGAGGCTCCAAGAGTCTCCGGTACACCGTTGACGCGAGCGTCTTTGTCAACGCGTTCAATCCACACGAAGAGGGTCACGCGGAAAGCCTGCAGATCCTCGCCACGATTCAGGAACACGGCGACCCGGTGATTGTGCCCACGTTGCTTGTTCCGGAAATCGCGTCGGCTGTGGCTCGGGCGAGCGACGACAGCGCCAGCGCGCTCCATTACGGAAACGCGACGGCTGCACTTCAGCACCTCACCCTTGTAACGCTGACGCCCGCGATGGCCCGACAAGCGGCCCAGCTGGCGGCCACCCATCGGCTACGTGCGGCCGACGCCGTGTATCTCGCCGTTGCCCGCAGGTATGCAACGACGCTGGTGTCGCGCGACGACGAACAGCGTACGCGCGGATCCGGCGTCGCGACGTGTCAGACACCAGAGGAAGCGCTGAACAGTCGCTAGTGTAGTGTCCCACAAGGAGCGCGAACGCTTTGGGCACTTCGCTGATTGCCCGAACGAGTGAGGAGCCATGGAGCACACGGCGACGACGGAATCACCGGCCCTGTGGGCGCCCGGCGGTGGCCTTCCTGGGCGCTCAGGCGTTCAACGTGCTCGTGACGCTGGCGCTCACCTACTTGCTCTTCGGCGGGCTACTCTTTCCGGCCCCTGCTTTCAACTTACCTTCGAGTTGCCAGGGCGACACGACTGGAGGACACGATGGACGAAAAGACGCTGTTCCTGAAGCTCTGGGAGAAGGAGGG
>JACOUA010000101.1 GCA_016178075.1 Acidobacteriota bacterium | reverse complement strand
GACGCCGCACGCGCCCTGAAGTACGAGTCTGTCCTCAAGTTTCTCGTTGAGCACGGCGCCACCGCCAAGCCAGGCCTGAAGAACCACTGAACCGATGTAGGCGAGCGAAGGTTGGTGGAGGCGGCGGGAGTCGAACCCGCGTCCGAAAGCACGTCCCCGCAGGACTCTACATGCGTGTCCTCTGTTGTATTTTCACCGCCGGCGTCGAACAGAGGCCCAAATCGCCAGCGGCTAGCCTCGAGCACATCTCATCGCCGCGCATCGAGGCCACACGCGGCGACCAGCCTGCTAATGTGACATCCAGTCCCGGCCCGCAGGCTGACCGGGGTGGACGTCGCTGCTTAATTAAGCAGCGAGAGCGAGCTGCGTATCCGCAGTTATGGTGTTCCACCGGATTTACGAGGCGATGGCGCTCGGCATGCATCCCGCGTCTCTGTGCCCCCGTCGAAGCCGTATCGCCCCCACATGGTGGGCTTAGGGCTCACGGCTCAGGGCTCACGAGGGCTTTGGCGTGAGCCATCAGCCATGAGCCTCAAGCCGTGGAAGAGACCGAAGCCCTGGGCACTTCCGGTCAGTAACCTTTCCGGGCGGAAGTCCCCAGGGCTCCTGTCTATTCTACGACCTGCCGATACGACAGTCAACTAGCTCAGCGCTCTGGACTTGCGGCTTCGAGCGCGTCTTGACTGGGACCCTGAGAGTCCCGATAATCTCTCGAAGCCCTTCAGCGCCAAGCAAGCGATCCGATAACCGCCAACAACCTTGCGCCTTCGAACGTTGCCGTGCCGGCACCGGAACGGTCGTCACGTGTGCGGCGCAGGCGCAGGTGGCGGGGAGTCTCGCACCAGCAGTCATGGCAGCAGACGACCCACTCCAGCACCTCGTTGACGAGGTCCTCCGCGGCGTGCACGGACGCATCGAGGACGAGGTCCGCACGATGGTCGGGCGCCTGAAGGAAGAGGCGGACGCCCAGCAAGCGGCCGCCCTTCAACGCGCGCGGACCGAAGCGGAAGCCGACGCGCGAGATCTCGTTGCGGCCGCTCTGGCGGATGCGGCACGTCGAACAGAAGAGGCACTGACCCGTTCAAGAGAGGAAGCGGCGCAAGCGGTCAACAGCGCGAGAGCCGAGGCGGCACGCGCGGCGGCCGCCGAGATCGCGGAAGCGCAATCGCGGGAGCGTCAGGCCGAGCTGGCGGGCGCCGAACGGCTGCTCGAAGCGATTCGCACCTTCGATCACGCCCGATCGCTCTCCGAGGTCCTTCATCTTCTCGCCGACAAGGCGGCGGAAGTGGCCGCGCGCGTCGCCGTGTTGACGGTGGAGGGCGGCCGCCTCAAGAGCTGGCGGATGGTCGGCTTCCCGGCCGAGCTGTCGTCGACCGGCTTCGAAACCGAGCTGGATGACGAGGATCTGCTCGGCGCGGCCATCCGCTCGGGTCAGGCGTGCACCACGTCGTCTCTGTGGGGCGTCAAGACGCCGACCTTCGTGCAGCTCAGCGAAGGCCGCGTGGGATTTGCCGTGCCGTTGGAGGTCGGCGGTCAGATCGTCGGCGTGTTATACGCCGACGACAACGAGGACACGGATCCGGCGCGAAAAGTCCCGAGCGCGTGGCCGGAAGTCGTCGAGCTCCTCGCGCGGCACGCCGCGCGCTGTTTACAGGCGCTGACGGCCGCGAGAATCGTCGAGGCGCTGGCCGGCTCGAGCCGCGAGGCAACCGAGGAGCACGCGACGTGAACCGAACCCGTCACCAGATCGTCAGAGCTGCGTGCCTCGCGGTCGTCCTGCTCCTTCCCGATGGGACGCACGATCGGGCCTCCCTCGCGCGACCGGGTGGCAGCGCACGAGTGTCAGCGGCAGCAGGCGACCCTGCAGTCCTCGACGCCTCGACGCTCTGGCTCGTCCCCTCCCCGCGCGACGCTTCACGCCCGCGCTCACAAGGATCGGCAAAGGCGGCGCAGTTGGCGAAGGCCGTTGAGCTGTACGCGGACGGGAAATACGCCGACGCGCTCCGAGTGCTGAACCCTGAGGTGTTCGATGGATCCGAGCTGGCGGCGTACGTCGCGTATTACAGAGGCCTGACGGAACTGGCGTTGGAATCGTTCGACCAGGCTCGACAAACATTCAGGGCTGTGACGCAGATGCATCCGATCGGCTGTCTCAGCGAGGCGGCGGCCCTGGCCGAGGCGGAGGCAGCGGAAGCCACGCAGGACTTCGCCGCCGCGGCGCGCATCTACGAGACGCTCTCTCAGCAAAAGACCATGGCGCCGGACGACGTGCTGCTGCGGCTGGCGCGCGCGGAGCTGGCGCGAGGGGACCTGGCGCGCGCGGCCACGGCGTACGTGCGGGTCTATTTCGAGTTCCCGATGGGCGACGCCGCGGCGGCGGCCGCTACGGAGATGACGAAGGTCGACCTGCAGCCGGTCGGACCGCAGAACGGTCGATACAAGCTCGAGCTGGGACGAGGCGAGCGGCTCTTCGGCGCGAGACGATATGCCGACGCGCGGCGATCCTTCGAGCTGGTGCAGCCGTACGCGTCGGGCGACGAGCACGAGCTGGTGGAGCTGCGGCTCGCCGAGTCCGACTATTACCTGCAGCGCTATCGGAACGCGCGCCAGGCGCTGAAGCCGTACACCGAGCACGCGAGGCGGAAAGCCGAAGCGCTGTTCTTCTATCTGAGCGCCGTGCGCGCGCTCGGCGAGCAGGACACCTATGTCGAGCTGTCGCAGCAGCTCGTCGCGCAGTTTCCGGACAGCTCGTGGGCCGAGGAAGCGCTCAACAACCTGGGCAGCCACTACATCCGGATCAACGAAGACGACCGCGCCGCAGACACCTTTGCGGAGCTCTATCAGAAGTATCCCGACAGCCGCTACGGCGACCGCGCCGCTTGGAAGGCCGGCTGGTGGGCGTTCAAGCACGGGCGCTACGAGGAGACGATTCGGCTGTTCGCGGACGCGGCGGTGAGGTTCCCGCACTCGGATTCGCGGCCGGCGTTCCAGTATTGGGCCGCGCGCGCCCACGAAAAACTCGGGCGGCAGGTCGACGCGAGGGCGGCGTTCGCGGCCGTCACGCGCGACTACGGCAGCTCGTACTACGGGCGATTGGCGGCCTCGAAATCCCAGGTCGCCGCCGTCGTCCGGGCGTCGGACCAATCGCCGCTGGAGGTCGATCCCGGCGTCCCTCCCCCGACCGCGGACCTGATTCGACAACTGCTCTCGCTGAAGCTCTACGACGCCGCGACCAACGAGCTCCTGTACGCGCAGCGCATCTGGGGGAGCTCGCCGATCATCGACGCGACCCTCGGGTGGATCTATCACGAGCAGGGAGACCTGCGTCGCGGGATCAACGCGATGAAGCGGGCGTATCCGGTCTATCTCTCGGCCGCCGGACGGCTGCTGCCCGACGAGCTCCTGAAGATCATCTTCCCGCTCGATCAGTGGGATCTGATCCGCAAACACGCGGCGGCCCGCGATCTGGATCCCTATCTGATTGCGGCGCTCATCGCGCAGGAGTCGACCTTCACCCCCGACATCCGCTCGTCGGCCGGCGCCATCGGGATGATGCAGATCATGCCGTCCACCGGCCGGCAGCTCGCGCGTGCGCTGAAGATTCCGCGCTATCGCGTCTCGATGCTGACCCGTCCCGACGTCAACATCCGGATGGGGATGCTGTACTTCTCGAATCTCGTGAAGCGCTTCGGCGGCGCGTACTTCGCGCTGGCGAGCTACAACGCCGGCGATCACCGCGTCGCGCGGTGGCTCGCGGAGCGGCCCGGGCTCGAGCAGGACGAGTTCGTCGATGACATCCCGTTCCCGGAGACCCAGAACTACGTGAAGAAGGTGCTCGGGACCGCCGAGGACTACCGGATTATCTATGGCGGTCCGGCGAAGACGACTGGCCCCGTCAGGAAGACCGCGGGATCGTAAGGGGCTCAGGGCTGCTAGGGCTCAAGGCTGAGGGCTTAGGTAGCCATGAGCCATGAGCCATAAGCCTTCAGAAAAGCGGGTGCACCTTCGTGAAGAGCGCGAGGCAGATCGCATAGAGTGTCGCAAAGGTGACGAGCACCGCCGAGTGAAACGCCGGTGGCAGCCGCGACGACCATGCCGCCAGCAGCATGAAGAACGGGAACAGCACCGAGCAGTAGCGTCCGAGCCCTTCATACCAGCCGCTCGACAGCGGCACCCACAGGTTGGCCGCGACGAAGAGGCCGTAGCCCGCGCCGAAGCGCCACCAGATCCCCGGAATCGAGAGCACCAGCACGATCGCCGCGAGGCCGTTGAGCGTGTCGTACGGCGCCGTCTTGCCGGTCGTCAGGTAGTCGAACGGCCGTGTCCCGAGCGCCACGATCAGGTTCACGAGCTGCACGCCGGGAATCCCGCCCGGATGATAGTTCCAGCGCTGGATGCTGTACACCCATTCGAGCGGCGAGCCGGTCTTGATGTAGACGAAGAGCGAGTACAGCACGATGCCCGACGTGAACAGCGCGACCGCAACCGCGGCCTTGATCGCCTGGCGCCGATCGTTGCGCGCGTGCGTGAAGGCGATCCAGGCGACGGCCGGCAGCGCATAGATGCCGTTCGGGCGTGTGGCCGTCGCGACGCCGCCCGCCAGTCCTCCGATCAGCCAGCCCCGCGTGCGAAATCCGTAGAACGCCCAAAGCGTGAAGAGCAGAAAAACGCTTTCGGCATAGATCACCCCGAAGAAGAACGCGAACGGGAAGACCGCGCTGTAGAGCACGGCGCGGGTGGCCTCCTCTTCCGTCAGATCCAGGCGCGCGAGAAGATACAGCACCACCATCGCGCCGAGGAACGCGACCCACGACACGATGATGCCGGCGAAAAAGTAGTTGGCGATCCCGCCGCCCATCAGTGTGCCGAGATAACCGGTGAGCTTGGGGTACACGGGGAAGAAGGCGAAATCGTTCGGACGGCCAGGCTCATAGGTGTAGCCCGATCTCGCCAGACCCGCGTACCAGCCGGCGTCATAGCGTGCGAAGGCGTCCCAGAAGAGGTGCGTGCGGGGCAGCACCCTGAACTGTTCGGGCTGCCCCATCGGAAAGACGATGTTGGCGAGGAGCGCGAGCGCCGCGGAGAACAAGCGCCAACCCAGCGCCAGCCCGAGGACTCGCAGAACGGCCGGAAGCTCCCGCCGCATGACGCGGGATTGTATCCCGTGGACGGTTTACCGGCGCCGGACTGACTGGCTACGGAGACGCGTCGTCGTCTGGGCCCGCAAGACGATGATTTGCGCGGCGGAGCGCGAGGATTCCGGCACCACGATCCCGTCGCGCATCAGCTCGGCCCCGGTAAACGAGCCGAAGCTGTCCAGGAAGAGAATCTCGACCGTGTAGGTCTGCTCAGGATCGAGCAGAACGGGCCGGAAGGTCGTCTCGTGGGTTTCCGGATCATTTTGGTACGCAAAGATCACGACGTCGTCAACGGTTGGACTCCGGTGTTCGACGACCTCCCATTGAGGCCGCTCGCTGGATTTGGTCTGACCCGACAGGAGGATCCCGACGCTATCCTTGAGCGTCGACCGCAGCTCCTTGTACACACTGACTTCCGTCGAGGCGACTTCGGCCTCGCCCTCCGTCAGCTCGTCACCGGGGAAGCCGAGGCCCAGCATGCCGCTCATGCGGCTCCGGAAGAGCAGCGACAGGTCCGGATTCTCGTGCACCGGTTCCTCGTCGCCCCCCATGACGAAGGAGAAGAGATAGCCGGCGGGAAAGAACTGAAGCAGTCCCTGGAGGTTGTGCCGCACGTGGACCGCAGGAGCCGATCGGTCGTCCATCCACGCGACGTCCGTGAACTGAATCATGCCGAGGTCGAGGCGGTTTCCGCCGCCGGAGCAGTTTTCGATGATCAGGTCGGGAAACCGTTCCCGCAGGGCGCGGAGCACCGCGTAGAGCCCGTTGACGTGCGCGAACCTGCCGTCACCCTCCGTGTGCCCGTGCACGCCGCGGTTGCAGTCGATCCAGAAGTTGTTGTCCCATTTCAGGTAGTCGGCGCCCGTTCGCTGGATGAGCTCGCTCAGGCGATTGACGATCCACTGTTGGGCGTCGAGATGGGCCAGACAGATCTGCGCCGAAGGCACTTCATACTCGGTGTTTTCCGAGCCGTACTTTCCGTCGTGGGTCGCCAGCCAGTTCTGCTGCGCACGCCCCGGCGGCCCCACGGTCGCGAGATCCACGCGTTCGGGCTCGACCCAGATGCCGAACTTCATGCCGAGGCCATGGGCGTACTCGGCCAGAGCAGGGAGGCCGCTCGGAAACCTCTCGGAATCCTCGTCATAGAGGCCAAGACCCGCGGTGAACTGATACGCGAGGCGGTCGCCGCCGGGATACCAACCTGCATCCACGACGAAGACCTCGGCGCCGAGCCGGGCCGCATGGTCCATCTGCGAACGGGTCGACTCCTCATTGAGGTGGGATCCGCTGACGAACCACGTGTTGTAGGTGACGAGCGATTGGAGCGGCCGGCCGCCCCGGAGCCCGTCCATGATGAAGGCATTCAACGCGAGCGAGATCGCGTCAGGCGTGGACACGAGGCCGAAGAATCCGTGCGGCGCCTCCACGCTGGCCGCGTCGCGGAGCCTCGTTCGCGTGGTCGGCAGGAGCGACAAGGTGAGGTCGAGCCGATCCTGGACCCGATCGATGAGCGCGGTCCACGCCCCGGACCACATGATCCCGCCGAAGAATCTCGCCTGGCCGGCCGCGACACTGAACACCGGGACGACCGAAGATGACGAGCGCTCGATGGAGCCGAAGCTGAGTCGCTCTCCCGGCCTCAGGTTGCGATCGACGATGGAGAAAGACTCGATCCCGTCTGGTGGCTCCAGCCCGGCGACCCATCGCACCGTGCCGGCCGGCACCGACAACCTCCAGGCGTTCAAGTTCGAGGCCACGACCTCGGCCCGGCCCGAAGGAAGCGTCAGCGTCGTCCAGACCTCGATCACCGGGGTGCCGGCCACCGTTCGATAGTGACGCATCGCGACAACGCCCGTGTCGCGATGATCGAACGACAGCGTCAGCTCGACGGTCCGCCCCGTGGCGCTCGCGTCGAAACCGCGGTATCTGAAGCCCGACTGCGTGGCGCCGAGGAACGACGTTGTGTTGCCGAGGGTCAGGAGCGCGTCGGCCGAACCATCCCGCAGCACGTTTGCCCAATCGGGCGCGATCGAGAGGCCAAGCGTGCGGAGGTTCTGCGAGCGATCGAACCCGACGGAGAAAGCGACCGTGCGATTCCCGATGGTCCAGGTTTGCGCCGTGGCATCGTGGGCGACGTACGCGTCTTCGGCTTCCGCAGCAAGGCGCGTCTGCGCGACCGCCGTGTGGGTGACGAGCGCACCGGCCGCCCCTGCGGCAACGACAAACGCGATGCGCCAGCTCGGTCGTCGCATCCGGATGCTAGTGTCCCGGCTCAGTAATTCGTGGCACAACTCCCGGGCGGGGCATCCCGCCTGGCTGCGTTGCTCGTCGCTTACATAGTCCCGCTATGCGCGCTCCTCGCGCCTTGCCAGGCGGGCGCCGCGCTCCGGGACTTATGCCACGAATTACTGAGCCGGGACACTAGTCTCGACTCGCCTAACTTCCTTGGGCTCTCAAGCGCCTGAAACAAGTCACACAACTACTGAATGGCCTACCCACTTATACGGCAGGGGAGCCGCCGGTGTTTCAGGCTCACCGCGGCCAGTCGACAATCTCGTACAACCAGACATCGCCCTGGCGAAAGATCGGGCGAAGGAAGGGCTGATATTGGTCAAGCCGCTGCATCAACCGAAGGCGGCTGCGGGTGTCGTACAGATTCAGGTGAAAGATGGCGTAACGGGTTCCGCGCGGCGCCAGGATCCTGAACGATTCGAGCGTTGGAAACGAGCTGAGGTGGATCGCCATCTCGCGAAAGTCCGGAGGAATGTGATCGCTGTAGCCGTTGATGAGCGGGAACCAATGCCCCGTCGAATTCAGCATATAGAGCGTGTGCCGATGAAAATCGATTGGGTTGTAGTAAAACGGCAACTCGATGACCGGGCCGCGTCGAAGCGTGGCCAGCGTACGGTACGCCTCGGGGAGCGGCTGGACTTCGCGAAAACCCAGCGGCAGCGTGGCCAGTTCCGCCACCGCGGCGATGGCGAGCAAGACGAACAACCGGCCGGACGACCGAGAGCGTTCGGCCAGCCTCAGGATTCCCAGAGCCATCAGCACCGTCAAGGCCAGAGCGACCAGCACACCGAATCGGGCAGGCGCCCTCAGGAAGTCAAAAACGGGCAGCAGGTGATACGCGACCTTGTAGAGCCCGGCGCGAGGGCCAAACGACATCCACGCGGCCAGCACCGCCATGAGCGCGTAGAAGCGGGGCCAGGCGACATCAACTGGTGAACTGAAGGGCCGGCCCAGGAGCGCAGCGGTGGCCTCGTCATCTGGTTCCCGGGCGGGCGCGTGAACGGGCGTCCGGGAGCCGGCGACGGCCAGGGCGAAGCCGAACCCTCCGAGCAGCGTCGTCAAGAACCCCGGGAACAGCACGTCGTTCCACGTCCCGAGCCAGGGCAGCATCCATTGGTGCGCCCAGGCGGCCGAGGCAAAGTACGCTCGCCAGTCGGCGGAATACGCCAGCGTTTCGTCGATCGTTCGGACGAAGCCGCTCTCCCGTTGGAGCCGGACATAAGGCATGAGAAACGGAAGCACGGCCCAGATGGCGACCAAGGCGGCCAGCGTCAGCGCGGTCCAGTAGCGGCGGTCTCGCCACCGGCCGCGATCGCAGGCGTAATACAACGCGCCGAGCGCCACGGCGCACGACACAAACACGCCGTAGTATGCGCACGAAAGAGCCTGGGCGACGAGGACCAGGCCCAGGACGATGGCTCGGCCCGCCGTCGGCGAATCGGCCACTCGATGAAACGCGAGGAGGCTGAAAGGCAGGCCGGCCGTCATCAGCAGCTGAATGTGCGCGGTACGGGCAAACACGTACGGGCAGTACGCGAACGCGATGGCGGCGACGGCCGCCGCACCTCGATGACGGGTCAGATGCTTGACCAGGAAGTACGCGCCCGCCGCGGACAGCGTGAAGGCGAGCAGCACGACCACGTTATGCGCGAAGTACGGGTTCCGCGTCAGCCAGTACGCCGGCAACGCCAGGCTGCCGGCGCCGATGTTCGACTCGGAGTAGGCCAGGGTGTCGGCGTGCGGATGGAAGATATTCGCCTGATAAAGGCGGGCGGGCGAGTCGATGATCGCGTGCGCGACCCAGGCGACGTTCCAGATGCTCAGCTGACCATCACCCGAGTCGATGCGGCCGACGCCGGACAGCTTGAAGGCCAGCGGATAGGTCATCAGGGCCGTGAGCACGACGGCCCCGACCAAGACCACCACCGCTTCCATGCACGAGGACACGAAGGTGGAACGTGACCCACGAGTCCTCAGAAACGCACCACCCCCATGAAGTACAGGCCGCCGAGCTTCAGGTCTCCGGCGTCCCGCTTCACGAGATAGTTCACGTCGATGCGTCGATACCCCAGCTGCCCGCCGAAGTGATCCGTATAGTTGACCGTGCCGTAGAGGTCGAAATCAACGTACTTCCCGTCGTAGTCCTCGTCGATATTCGGCAGGGCGAACCCCGTGACCTCTCCGGTGATCGAGATGTTCGGCGCGACATACACGCGGCCGATCCCGCCGAACGCGGGGATGGGCGCGCGCGCCCGCGCGAACTCGGTGGAAACCAGCGGACTCCCGACCGTGACGGACACATCGGTGTACTTGGCTTCGACGATGAAGCCTGCGAAACCGCGGTCGCGATAGAGAACGTCGTACTCGTAGCCGATCCGCCACGCCCGCCAGGTCAGCAACCCGTCCACCGGAATCCCGAGACGGAACCGCTGACCGTTGAACACGATCTCACGCGCGATCACGGTCGACGCCGCGTACTCGATCGGCACGTAGGACAACCGGAACCTGTGCTTGGTCGCCGGCCGGCCGACCAGGCGGAATTCCCGAAAGCGGGCCTTCTGAATCCCCAAGTCCGCGACGAAGTCGACCGTTGTGCCGCCAATCCCGAGCGATTCGCTCCTGACCAGGATTTCGGGCGTCGGGTTCCACACGCCGAACGCGAACTCCACGTGGTAGTTCTCGCCGGTAGCCCGGTCGGTTCCGTATTGACCCTGGGCGGACACGGAGCCCGGCCCAAGGATCAGCACCCTGAGAGCCACGATGACGCCGAACGCTCGGATAGCCATGTCGTGAGCGGCTTAACAACCTGTAGGAACGAACCTGGGTCCGCCCCTAAGGGTTCAAGCCTGTTCGATCACCAGCTCGGTGCCGCCGCTCCAGACTCGCGTCCACCTCGACGCGGCCGAGACGAGGATGATGATCACGCAGATCATCATGATGATGGTGAGGGCCGTCTGGATGTAGCCCTGCACGCTCAGCGTCGGATCCGGGTTGAGCGCCAGCGGCCAGAAATTGTCCCGCACGCTCATAAACCCCGCGATGAGCGTGGTGGTGGACACGAACGAGAGCGGCACGAGCGTGACCCAGGCGTAGCGGGCTTTGCCGGCATTGATGATGACGGTCGTCCCGACGGTCAGCGCGACCGCGGCCAGGAGCTGATTCGCAATCCCGAACATCGGCCAGATCGTGGCGACGCTCCCGGTCCAGATGAAGTAGCTCCACGCGAAGACGATGATGCCGGTTGCGACGACCGATCCCGGGATCCAGTCGGCGCGCCCGAACGGCTTGTAGACCCGGCCCAGCGATTCCTGCACCAGAAAGCGGCCAATCCGCGTTCCGGCGTCGATCGTCGTCAGGATGAAGAGCGCCTCGAACATGATGGCGAAGTGATACCAGTAGTCCGCCAGGCCAACCATGCCCGGAATCCGGCTGAGGATCTGCGTCATCCCGACGGCGAGCGACACCGCGCCGCCGGTTCGCCCCGCGACCACCTCGCCGACCTCCATTTCGAGCGTCGACAGGTTCACCGTCTCCATGCCGAGGTTCGAGAAGACTGCCGGAGGCGTGTTGATGGCGAAGTAGTCGGACGGATACAAGGCGGACGCGGCAATCAGCGACACCACGCCGACCAGTCCTTCCATGAGCATCGCGCCGTACCCGATCGGCCGGATATCCATCTCGTTGTTGATCATCTTGGGCGTCGTGCCCGAGCTGACGAGCGAGTGGAACCCGGAAATCGCGCCGCACGCGATCGTGATGAACGCAAATGGATAGAGGCCGCCGGGGATGATCGGCCCGCCGCCTGCGATGTACTGACTGAAGGCCGGCATCTTGAGCTCCGGGTTCACGAGGATCACGGCAATTACCAGGAAGGCGATCGTGCCGATCTTCATGAACGAGGAGAGGTAGTCCCTCGGCGACAGCAGCAGCCAGACGGGCAGGACCGACGCGGCGAACCCATAAAGGGCGAGGATGACCACGAGCGGCGTACGGGAGATTTGAAACCAGTGGCCGATGCTGGACGCCGCGATCGGCTTCCCGAGCGCGACGGCGGCTAAAAGCCCCACGACGCCGATAAGGGTCGCCTGCCGGACCGCGCCCTTGCGCCAACGGTACATCAGGAGCCCCATGAACATCGCCAGCGGGATCGTGCTGCCGATCGTGAACACGCCCCAGGCGCTTTCCATCAGGGCGTTGGTGAAGGCCAGCCCCATGCCGGCCATCGCGATGATGATGATGAAGAGGACGGCGATGACGGCGGTCGTGCCCGCGACCGTCCCGATCTCCGCGCGCGCGATCTCGGCGAGCGACCGGCCGCCGCGTCGGGTCGAGGCCCAGAGGACGATGAAGTCCTGGACCGCGCCGGCGAGGCAGACGCCGCCGACGAGCCAGATGAGACCGGGCGCGAACCCAAATTGCACCGCGAGGACGGGCCCGATGAGCGGCCCGGCCCCCGCAATGGCGGCGAAGTGGTGGCCGAACAGCACCCACTTCGAGGTCGGGAAGAAATTGTGGCCGTCGTAGCAGACATGGGCCGGCGTCGTCCGGGTCGCGTCGAGCGACATGATACGCGCCGCGATGAACGCGCTGTAATACCGGTAGGCGATGACGAGGATGCCCAGGACCGGCAGGATGATATAGAGTGCGTGCACCGGCTACATTCTATCCTCTGAGGTTGCGAAATCTCTAGCAGCGAGGGCAGCTGGCCCAGGTCCTCGGACGCCTGCGCTATACTCGCGGTTAGTGGCCCCCGCGTTCCGCGCGCTTTTCCCTTACCTCCTTCGGTATCGCCGCCAGTTCGGGCTCGGCCTCGCCTGCGTCGTGGTGACCACGGCCGTCTCGCTGACCTCGCCGTGGGTCCTTCGCTACGCGATCGACGACCTGAAGGCGGGCGTCACGCGGGAAAAGCTGGCGGTCTATGCGTCGCTGCTCCTCGGGATCGCGCTGGTGAGCGGGGTCTTCCGCTTCCTCATGCGGCAGATTCTGGTCGGCGCCTCGCGTCATCTCGAGTACGACTTGCGGAACGACTTCTTCGCGCATCTGGAGCGGCTGCCGCTGGCGTACTTCCAGGCCCACCGCACCGGCGACCTGATGTCGCGGGCCACCAACGACCTGAACGCCGTCCGGATGATGATCGGACCGGCGGTGATGTACACGACCAACACCGGGATCGTGTTCGTCGTGGCGCTCATCCTGATGCTGTCGATCGACGCGCGGCTGACGCTCATCGCGCTCATCCCGCTGCCGTTCGTCTCCATCTCGGTGAGCCTCTTTGGACGGGCGATCCACCGTCGGTTCGAGCGGATCCAGGCGCAACTGTCGGATTTGAGCGCGATCGCGCAGGAGGCGCTCTCGGGCGTGCGGGTCGTCCGCGCCTACCGGCAGGAGGCGGCGGAACTCTCGCGGTTCCAGCGCGCCAACGACGAGTACGTCGAGCGGAACCGGAAGCTCGTGCTGCTCCAGGGATTCTTCTATCCGAGCATGGCGCTCTTCCTGGGCCTCGGCGCGCTGCTCGTGCTGTGGCTGGGCAGCCAGGAGGTCATCCGCGGCCGCATCACCCTCGGCCAGTTCGTGGCGTTCAACTCGTACCTCGCGATGCTGTCGTGGCCGATGATCGCCTTTGGCTGGGTGACCAACCTCCTCCAGCGCGGCATGGCCTCTTGGAAGCGGATGCTGCAGGTGCTCTCGACCGAGCCCGCGATTACGGACGCCGGCGCGACCGATCGGCTCGCGACCGCCGCCTCGATCCAAGGTGGCATCGAATTCCGGAACCTCACCTTCTCGTATCCCACCGGATCGACGCCGGCCCTCGAGGGTGTTTCGCTGCGAATCGATCCCGGCCAGACCGTCGCGCTCGTCGGCGCCACCGGATCGGGCAAGAGCACGCTCATCAGTTTGCTGCCGCGCCTGCACGAGCCGCCGGCCGGGACGGTCTTCATCGACGGCGTGGACGTCCGGGAGATCCCGCTGGCCGTGCTGCGCGGGGCGATCGGCTTCGTGCCGCAGGAGCCGTTTCTGTTCTCCGACACGATTGGCGAGAACATCGCGTTCGGCCTGCGCGCGAACGGGGCTGCTTCTGACTCTATGACCCTTCGACAGGCTCAGGGTGGTTCCGAGCGCAGTAGAGGGACCAGCATCTCAGGGTCATCCCGAGCCCCGTCGAGCGACGACGGGCGCGCGATCGAACGGGCCGCGAGCGTGGCCCGGCTGGACAAAGACCTGCCGTCGTTTCCCAAAGGCTACGAATCGATGGTGGGGGAGCGCGGCATTACGCTCTCCGGGGGCCAGAAACAGCGGACGGCGCTCGCCCGCGCCATCGTCATCGAGCCCCGCATCCTGATCCTGGACGATGCGTTGTCGTCGGTGGATACCTACACGGAAGAAGAGATTCTGTCGCGGCTGCGCGGCGTGATGCGCGAGCGAACCTCCATCATCGTGTCGCATCGCATCTCGACCGTCCGGGACGCCGATCAGATCCTCGTCTTCGGGGACGGGCGCATCGTCGAGCGCGGGTGTCACGAGGAGCTGATCGCGCAGGACGGCACATACGCGGCGCTCTACCGGAAGCAGTTACTCGAAGAGGAGCTGGCGACCCTGTCGTGATGCACGAAGAAGAAGTCCTCGGCAAGGCGTACGACGCGCGGCTGATGCGCCGGCTGCTCGGCTACCTGAAGCCGTACTGGCTGCAGGTCGTGGTCGCGCTCGGCGCCATCATCGGCTATTCGAGCCTGCAGCTGGTCCAGCCCTACCTGATGAAGATCGTCATCGACGACTACATCACGGTCGGATCGCTCGACGGCCTGGGTCGCATCGCGCTCCTGTTTCTCCTGATCCTGCTCGGGTCGTTCGGCCTGGAGTACGTGCAGACCTACGTCATGCAGCTGACCGGACAGCGCGTGATGTCCGACCTGCGGGCCCAGATCTATCAGCACCTGCAGCGGCTCGACCTGCGGTTCTACGACCGGAACCCGGTCGGCCGCCTGATGACGCGGGTGACGACGGACGTCGATGCCCTCAACGACCTGTTCGCGTCGGGCGTCGTGACGGTCTTTGGCGACGTCTTCACGCTGGCCGGCATCATGATCGTGCTGCTCGTGATGGACTGGCGCCTCGCGCTCGTGGCGTTTTCGGTGCTCCCGATCATCGTGCTGGTGACGCAATGGTTCCGGCGCCACGTCCGCGAGTGGTATCGCACCGTGCGGATTCTGATCGCGCGCATCAACGCGTTTCTCCAGGAGAACATCACCGGGATGGCCACGGTGCAGCTCTTCCGCCGCGAGGCGGTGAACTTCGGCCGCTTCGACGAGATCGATCGCGAGCACCGCGACGCCAACATCGCGTCGATCTTCTACTACGCGGTGTTCTATCCAGCGATCGAGGTCGTCGGCGCGCTGGCCTCCGCGCTCATCATCTGGTTCGGCGGCGGCTGGGTGATGCGCGGCGCACTGACGATCGGCTCGCTCGTAGCCTTCCTGCAGTATTCACAGCGCTTCTTCCGTCCGATCAGCGACCTGTCGGAGAAGTTCAACGTGCTCCAGGCCGCGATGGCCTCGTCTGAGCGGATCTTCAAGCTTCTCGATACCCCGGTCGCGATTCAATCGCCGGCACGACACCGGCCACGTCGCCCAGCCGACGCGGGCCCTTCGACTGGGCTCAGGGCGGGCCCTTCGACCCTTCGACCTTTCGACAGGCTCAGGGTCGTCGCGAGCTCCGTCGAGGGACGAGAGCCTCAGGGTCGTCCCGAGCCCGGGCGAGGGACGACTGGGCTCAGGGCAGGGCGCATCGTCTTCGATCACGTCTGGTTTTCGTACGGGGCCGAGAGCGATCACGTGCTGCGCGACGTTTCCTTCACCGTCGAGCCGGGCGAACGGGTCGGCATCGTCGGCGCGACCGGCGCGGGGAAGACGACGCTCATCAACCTGCTGCTCAGGTTCTACGACGTCAGCCAAGGACGGATCGCTATTGACGATGTGGACGTGCGTGAGCTGGATCTCGAGGAGCTGCGCGGCCTTTTCAGCCTGGTCCTGCAGGACGTGCACCTCTTTTCGGGCACGATTGCCAGCAACATCCGCCTCGGGAACGCGGGCATCTCGGACGAGGACATCCGCCGCGCGGCCCGGGCGGTGCACGCCGACCAGTTCATCGAGCGGATGGCGCAGGGCTACGACAGCGCCGTTGCCGAACGCGGCGCCACGCTGTCAGTGGGTCAGAAGCAGCTGCTGTCGTTCGCGCGCGCCCTGGCGTTCGATCCGCGCATCCTCGTACTGGACGAGGCGACCTCCAGCGTCGACACCGAGACCGAGCACCTGATTCGCGACGCGCTGCATGTCCTCATGGCGGGACGGACCTCGATCGCCATCGCTCACCGCCTCTCCACGATCCAGGACATGGACAAGATCCTGGTCCTGCACAAAGGCGAGCTGCGGGAGTCCGGCACCCACCAGCGGCTTCTGGCGGCCCGCGGCATCTATTACCGGCTCTATCAGCTTCAGTACAAGGATCAGGAAGCGCCCGCCGACACCGTCATTCCTTCGGTACGGTGAGCTCGCCGATCGGGAGCGGCATGGCGGGAAGCGGCGGGGGCGAGGCCGGGGGCTTGGGGGCCGGCTGCGCGGCGCGCCCGAGGAGGCGATCGAGCAGCCGCGGGGTGTTCGGGTTCGGGCTCCAGCCAAGGCGCAGCACAGTGACATCCACACGCTGACGGCCGAACGCCAGGGCTTCGATGCAGCTCCAGATGTAGACGTCGATGAGACGACCCCGGACGCTCGGTCCCGTGTCCATAATGGTGTAGATCCCGCTGTGAAGCGCCTGACGCGAGTCGAGCCGGATCACCGAGCCGACTGGGAGGATGATCGGATCGGCCGCCGCGACGCCGCTCCGAGCCTGGACCCCCGACGCCGTCGTCGTGCCCTTGCAGTAGGCCGTGGCGGTGAAGGTCAGGCGGGCCCCCGGAATGGGCGATACGGCCCCTTCGCCGTCATCCTGCTCGGCGTGGCGCGCTGCGAACTTCGAGTCGAACGTCGTGGCCTCGTACAGAAGCACGAAGCCGGCGACCGCGATCGACGTGACAAACGCGCGCGAGGCGGAGTACCTAGCGCCCAATCCTTTTCCTCGCCTCCAGAAACGTGTGCGCGGCCCAGTACATCACGACCGCCAGGACCAGCGCGCCGAGCGTCGATCCCACCACAAACGGCCAGAGGAGCGGCCGCAGCAGGCCAAACAGCCCGTCCCAGAAACCCCGGCTGAAGATCGAGAGCCCGAAGAGCCGCTCGAGATCCCGGCCCAATCCCGCCGGGATCGGGACCCGCAGGATCGCCGCCCCCACGATCGTCGCCAGCGTGTAATAGGCGGCGATGATCCAGGGGAGATTCGAGTACACCCCCAGCAGGACGGCCACGCGGTTCAGGCCCAGCACGAACCCGAAGACCAGGCCCAGGATCGTGTGCAGCCCGAGCAGAGGGGAGAAGCCGAAGAACACCCCCAGCGCGTACGCGGCGGCAATCCGCCTCGGCGTATCGTGGATGTGCAGCAGCGCGTCCAGCCACTGTTTCAGGACGGCGCGCCTCACCGACATCATCGGAAGTGGGCGAACCCCGGCGGCAGCTCGTCCTCGCGGCCGTTGCGGCGAACCGCGAGGCGCCCACCACGCTCCACGGCGCCGATTCGCGTGAGCCGAACACCGCCCAACCGCCTGACCGCGTCCAGGCGCCGCCGGCATTTTGGCGCGCTCGTGAACATCAGCTCGTAATCATCGCCGCCCGCCATCGCGCGATCCGACGCGGGCTCGCCTCGGGCCTCGAACCAGCGACGCGCGCCGGCCGCGATCGGCAGCGCCTCGGCGTCGAGGACGAGGCTCACGCGACTTGCCTCGGAGGTCTGCCGCACCGCGTCTGCGAGCCCGTCGCTCAGATCGATGCACGACGAGGCCGCGCGATGGCTCGCCAACGCGAGACCGAGCCGCACACGCGGCTCGGGTCTCAAGTACCGCTCGACGCACGCCCTGAGGCCGGGCTCGTCGGGACGAGGGTCTTCGTTCGAATCCCGAATCCCGAATCCCGAATCCCGGTTCTCTTTGAGCCACTCGAGCCCCGCGACGGCTGCGCCCAGCTCGCCGCTCACCCACACCTCGTCACCAGGCCGGGCTCCGCGGCGCGTCAGGATTCGCCGGCGCGACACCGATCCTAAGACGGTCACGTCGACGAAAAGGACGTCAGGCGACGACGAGATGTTTCCGCCCGCGAGCACGACCTTGAACCGCGCGGCGACCGCCAGAAACCCGTCGAGCAGGCGATCGACGTCTCTCACCTCGGTGCCTTCAGGCAACCCGAACGACAACAGACAGGAGAGGGGCCGTGCGCCCATGGCCGCCAGATCGCTCAAGTTGACGGCGAGCGCGCGGTGGCCGAGAGCCTCGAATGGCACGAACGCGCGATCGAAATGGACGCCCTCCACGAGCGAGTCGGTCGTGAGCGCGATCTCCTCGCCCGCCGGACGTTCCACGACGGCCGCATCGTCGCCAGGCCCCACGAGAAGGCCGGGCGCCTGCGGCGGAAGCCGCGCCTTGATTCGCGCGATCAGGGTCTGCTCGCCAAGCTCGCCGACGGTGAGGCCAGTCACGTCGCGGCCGGGTCCTTACTTGGCGTATTCGACCGCGCGCGTCTCGCGAATGACGGTGACCTTGATCTGGCCGGGGTACTCGAGCTCGTTCTCAATCCGCCGGGCGATGTCCTTCGACAGCCAGACGGCCTCCTCGTCCGAGATCCGCTCGCTTTCGACGAGGATGCGGATCTCGCGGCCGGCCTGCAGCGCGAACGCCTTCGAGACGCCTTTGAACGAATCGGCAATCCCCTCGAGCTTCTCGAGCCGTTTCACGTACGACTCGAGAATGTCCCGGCGGGCGCCGGGTCGCGCGGCGGAAATGGCGTCGGCCGCCTGCACGATCATCGCTTCGAGAGACGGCCAATCGATGTCCATGTGGTGGGCGGCGATGGCGTTGATCACGGCGTCGGGCTCGCCGTGCTTGCGCAGGAAATCCAACCCGATCTCGAGATGGGTGCCCTGCATCTCGCGGTCGATCGCCTTGCCGATGTCGTGTAGGAACGCGGCCCGGGTCGCGACGTGGCCGTCCAGGCCGAGCTCGCGCGCCATGATGCCGGCCAAAAACGCCACTTCCTTGGAGTGGTTCAGGACGTTCTGGCCGTAGCTGGTCCTGAACTTCAGCCGGCCCATGAGGCGGTGAATCTCGGGATTGAGCTCGTGCAGCCCGAGCTCGAAGGCCGCCGCCTCGCCGTCTTTGCGGATGGTGTCTTCCAGCTCCGCCTTCACCTTCTCGACGACTTCTTCGATGCGCGCCGGATGGATGCGGCCGTCGGCGATGAGGCGCTCGATCGCCTGGCGGGCGACCTCGCGGCGGTACGGATCAAACCCGGACAAGATGATCGCGCCCGGCGTGTCGTCGACGATCAAATCGACGCCGGTGGCCATCTCGAGCGCGCGGATGTTCCGGCCCTCGCGACCGATGATGCGACCCTTCATGTCGTCGCTCGGCAGGTCCACCACCGACACCGTCGTCTCGATGGCGTGCTCGGCGGCACTGCGCTGGATCGCTTCCGTCACGATGTGCTTCGCGCGGGCGGCCGCCGACTCTCGCGCCTCGGCGTCGAGCCGTTTGACCAGGTTCGCGGCGTCGCGCCGGGCGTCGCTCTCGATCTGTTTGAGCAGGATCTCCTTCGCCTCGTCGCCGGTGAGTCCCGCGACGCGCTGCAGCTCGCGCTGCTGATCGCGAACGAGCTCGTCGTAGCGGGCGACCTGCGCCTGGACGGTGCGCTCCTCGTCGGCGATGCGCCGCTCGCGGGCGGCGACGTCTTTTTCGTGTGCCTCGGTCGCGGCGAGCCGCTCGGTGAGCTTCTCTTCTTTCCGCGAGATCGCGCGCTCGAGCGGCTCGAGTTGCTGCCGCCGTTCGCGCACCTGCCGTTCGGCCTCGAGCAGCAATTCGTGGGCTTGTTCCTTGGCCTCGAGCAACGCTTCCTTCTTGCGGGTTTCGGCGTCGCGCACGGCGTCCTTCACGAGGCGCGCCACCTGCTGTTCGGCGTCCCGCGTGAGCAGGGCGGCCCGTTCCTCGGCGCGGCCGACCGTCTCGGCCGCGATCCGCCGGCGCCCCGCCAGCCAATAGAGCCACACCCCGACCGCGATGGCGGCCGAGGCGACCACTGTCGTCAACGCCAGAACGTACGCGCCCATCGTGATCGACCTCGATTGGAGTCACGAAGCTTCGTCGAAGCCGGGCTTGTTGACGCGATTGTACACGTTCGAGCCGAGTAAGCCCGGCTAAAGGACCCGTCCCGGATCCTAAGGTGGGAGAAAAGAAAGGCCCCGCTTTGCCGTGTGGGGAGGTCGGATGAACCTGCTCAAAGCAGGTGGAACCGCTGTGTAAGCCGCGCTTCAGGCTTCCTCGTGCTGAGGCATGCACACCGCGCGACATCGCGATTCTCTTGGGGTTGATGTTGGCTCAAACGAGCCTCCTGACCATCACGCGCAAAGCAGGGAACTCAATCACAAAAGCTCTCAGCTCAGCTCGGTCGTGTAATCTTAACGTTCGGGCTCCGGCAGGGTCAAGGCGCGCCAACACCGCGCATGGCGCGCCCATGGCGGGCATGGCGCGCCGACGACTCGCGGCCGCGCTAGGGTTGAGGCGGGTTTTGCAACGCGCCGTCCAGCAGGCGCTCTAGGCGGGCCGCGCGCTCGGCGAGGTGCTCGTTCGCGATCGTCCAGTCCTCGCCGTTGCGGCACCGGAAGAACTCGTCCGCGATGTTGAGGGCGGCAACGACCGCGAGCCGGACCCAGTCGCCGGCGGGCGTGGCGTCGGCGGCGGCGCGCAGCTTCTGATCGACGTAGCTCGCGAGCGCTGTCAGGTAGGGTTCGTCGAGCTCGCTTCGAATGGGGTAGCGCTGCCCCATGATCTCGACACGCATCACCTTGTCGGGCATACAGAAGCTCTCAGCTCTCGGCTTTCAGCTCTCAGCCGGTGTACCCGGCACCCGGTACCGTGAACGAGCTAGAGCTCGAGGGCCTCGATCTGTTCCAGCATCTCGGCGACGCGCGTGCGAATCAGGTCGCGCTCCTCGCGCAGGAACGACATCTCGGCGCTGGCCCCTTCGGCGTCGGCGAGCCGCGATCGCAGCGTTTCAACCTCGCGGGCGAGCCGGTCGTTCTCCGAGCCGAGGCGCGCGTGCTCGCGCCGCAGGTGCTCCACGACCGTCACGAGCCGCTTCACGCGATCCTCGAGGCGATCGATCGGGTGGAGGTCAAGCGTTTTGGGGGTCGCAGTCGTGGTTTTCGGCATACGTCGCTCTCAGGTTTCAGCTTTCAGCCTTGCGGCTCGAAGCCGCGCCCCCGCGCGGCCTGATCCTGAGGCTGCTGCTAGCTGATCGCTGACAGCTTCTTCACCGTCTGACCGCCCGGTGCTCGCGCTCGAGGGCGAAGACAATAACGGCCATCGCCTGCTCGATCTCCGCGTCGGTCAGGGTCCGGTCGGTGGCGCGGAACGTCAATCGCAGCGACAGACTCGTCTTGTCGTCGGGGATGCCCCGGCCGCGATAGCGATCGAATTCCTGCACCCGCTCCAGCGTCGCGGGCGCGACCGCGAGGATCGTCGCACGAACCCGCCCGGCTGGCAAGCGTTCGTCGACCAGCACCGAGATGTCGCGTGCGATCGACGGGAAACGCGGCAGGGGCTCGACGCGCACATCGGCGCGCGGCGTGGCGGCGGCGAGCGCATCGAGGTCCAGTTCGGCCACAAACACGTCGTCGCCGCGGGGAAGGTCGCGCGTCTCCGCGACGGGGGGCGCGAGCTGGCCCACCACCCCGAGCACGACGCCGTCGGGGGCCTCGATGCGCGCGCTGCGGCCGGCGACAAGATAGCGCGCGCCTTCAGCGTCCTGCGGGAAACGGACGAAGGACGGCTTCAGCCTGAAGCTGCCGCAAAGACGATCCACTACACCCTTGAGGTCGAAGAAGTCGACGTCTCGCGGCTTCGCGCTCCAGTGCTCGGCCGACCCCGCTCCGCTCCACGCCAGCCCCACCGTCCGGGTCTCGCCGGCGGACGCCCTGAACCGCCGGCCGATTTCAAACAACCTGACCGTGCGCTGCTCGCGGCGACGGTTGTAGCCTACCGATTCGATGAGGCCGGGCAGGAGCGACGGCCTCAGCACGGCGAACTTCTCCGACAGCGGGTGCGCGATGGCGACGATCTCGCCGGCCGGCGCGAATGCGCTCGCAGCCTGGCTCTCAATGAAGGCAAAGGTGACCGCCTCGGCGAACCCGGCGCCCGTCAGGATGCGCCGAACCAGGCGGTCGGCGTCGATGCGGGGATCGCTCGGGCGCGGAACGGCGCGAAGCACCGGAAACGTGGCCGGGAGCCGGTCGTACCCGGCGTGCCGCGCGACTTCCTCCACGAGATCGATTTCACGCGTCACGTCCACGCGGAAGCTCGGGACCACGACCTCCCAGCCGTCCGCGGCGTCCTCGAGCGTGAAGCCGAGCTGGCGCAGGATGCGAGCGGCCTCCGTCCGATCGACGCGCTGGCCGAGGTGGCGCTCGATCACACGCTCGCGGAAGCGGACCCGTGTGGGCGGGCGCGGTGCCGGGTACCGATCGATGACCTCTCCCACCACCCGGCCCGCGCCGATCGCTTCCATCAAGGCGCAGGCGCGTTCGAGGGCCCACACGGGCGCGCCGATGTCGGCGCCGCGCTCGAAGCGGGCAGAGGCTTCCGTCTTGAGGCCAAGACGCTTGCTCGTCCGCCGAACCGAGCTGGGCGTGAAATACGCGCTCTCGAACGCGATGCGCCGTGTGGCGTGACCGACTTCGGACTCGCGCCCGCCCATAACCCCGCCGATCGCCTGCGGCCGCGTCGCGTCGGCGATGACCAGCATGTCGGCCGTCAGCGCGCGGTCCTCGCCGTCGAGCGTGCGGAGCCGCTCGCCGCCACGGGCGCGCCGGATCCGGAGCTCCCGTCCCTCGAGCTTGTCGAGATCGAAGGCGTGCATCGGCTGGCCGAGCTCGATCATCACGTAATTGGTCACGTCGACGATTGTGTTGATGGGCCGGACGCCGGCCGCGAGCAGCCGGTTGGCGAGCCAGGCCGGCGATTGGCCGACCGTGACCTCCGCCACCGCCGCGGCGTAACGCGGACACAGGTCAGGGTCCTCGATCGTGACCGCGAGCGGCGCCGCCGTCGAGGACTCCGTCTGGCGCGCGGCAGCGGGCGGGTGTGCCAGCGGCCGGCCGTACGCCGTCGACACTTCGCGCGCGATGCCGAGGACGTTCATGCAGTCGGGCCGGTTGGCGGTGATCTCGAAATCGATGACGCCGTCGTCCGAAGGGTCCGAGGCTGCGGTGTCGTGCCGGGGCCGGGCCCCGTGCCGGCCCTCGGGCGCGAGTGGTCCAGGAGGCGCACCTTCGATCGCGCCCGGCTCGAAGCCGCGCATCGACAGCAGCTGAGCGAGCTCGGCGGCCGGCTCGCGGACGTCGACGAAGTCACGCAGCCACGACACCAGCACTCTCAATGAGGAAACTGCTCCAGGAAGCGCAGGTCGTTCTCGTAGAACATCCGGATGTCGTCCACGCCGTACTTCAACATCGCGAGCCGCTCGATGCCGATACCGAACGCGAAGCCGCCGAAGCGTTCGGGGTCGTAGCCCACGGCCTCGAAGACCGCGGGATGGACCATCCCGCAGCCGAGAATCTCGAGCCAGCCGGTGCGCTTGCAGACCGGACAGCCGCTGCCGTGGCACGCGTGGCAGCTCACGAAGACGTCCGCGCTCGGTTCCGTGTACGGGAAGAACGTCGGCCGGAAGAGCGCGCGGGCGTCCGGTCCGAACAGCTCTCTGAGCAGGTGGGTCAGTGTGCCTTTCAGGTCGGCCATCGTAATCGATTCGTCCACGACGAGCCCTTCCACCTGATGAAACATCGGCGTGTGGGTCAGATCGAGATTGTCGCGACGATACACACGCCCAGGGGCGATGATCCGGATCGGCGGCTCGTGCGCTTCCATGTACCGAATCTGCATGCCGGAGGTGTGGGTTCGCAGCAGCGTGGCCGCCCGGTCGACCTGCGGCCGCGTCCGCTCGGAGGGCGGAGCCGTGCCGCGCCGGCTATCGATGGGCGCGTTGAGATACAACGTATCCTGCATGTCCCGCGCCGGATGGTCCGGTGCAATGTTGAGCGCTTCGAAGTTGTGATACTCGTCCTCGATTTCAGGACCTTCTACGACGGCATAGCCCAACTCCGCGAAGATGTCTTCCAGACGATCGCGCAGGATGACGAGCGGATGACGGCGACCCTGCGCGATCGGCCGGCCTGGCAGCGTGATGTCGACCGCCTCCACGGGCTCGAGACGATCTTGCAGCGCCTGCTGGCGCTCCGCGAGCGCCCGCTCGACGTCCGTCTTGAATTCGTTGGCAAGCTGACCGAGGAGACGACGGTCGCCCGACGGGGCGGCCGCGATTTGTTTCATCAGCGTGGCGACGACCCCGCCCTTCCGCCCGAGATAACGATCGCGCAGCGCGCGAAGCTCACGCTCGGAAGAAACGCGCTGCAGCTCATCTGCGAACGCGGATCGAAGAGGATCGACAGAGTGGGGCATCAGCGTACAGGCTCTAGACTTTGGGCTTTAGGCCGTGGGCGTTTGCACTGGCCGCCGAGGAGCCGAAAGCCCAGAGCCGAAAACCCAGGGCCCAAAGGTTATGTCTTGGCGTGCTCGACCAGCTTTGTAAACGCCGCCGGGTGAGACACGGCCAGATCCGCCAGCTGCTTGCGGTCGATCGCGATGCCGGCCGCCTTGAGCCCGGCGATGAACTGGCGATAGGTCACGCCACGCTCGCGCGCGGCCGCGTTGATCCGGATGATCCAGACGCGGCGGAAATCGCGCTTCTTGCGCCGGCGGCCGACGTACGCGTACTTGAGCGCGGTGTCGACGGATTCTTTGGCGGCTCGATACAGCTTGCTCTTGTTCTGATAGAACCCCTTCGCGCGGGCCAGCAGCTTCTTGCGCTTGGCCCGCCGAACGGTTCCTCGTTTGACTCGGGGCATAAAAGTTATCAGTTTTCAGTTATCAGTTTTCAGTTCGGAATCAGTTCCCAATTGCCAGCGCTCACGTCTTGGTTCTTACTGAAAACTGATAACTGAGAACTGAAAACTACAGGTTACTTATACGGCAGCATCCTCGCCAGCTTGGACGCGTCGCTCGGCGAAACAGGAGTCCCGGGACTCAGGTGCCGCTTCTGTTTGGTCGTTTTGCTCGTGAGCAGGTGACGTTTGAAAGCCCGGGCGCGCAGGAACTTGCCGGTCGCGGTCTTCTTGAAGCGCTTCGCGGCGCCTCGATGGGTCTTGAGTTTGGGCATAAACAGCTCTCAACGATGAGCTCTCAGCTTGATGTTTCCGCTCGCTTGCCCGGCGCCGCCCGCCGCCACGGGGCCGCCAGGCCGCGCGCCGGTCTTGCGCGACAGGATGGTGTGCATCTGGTTGCCTTCCAGCCGCGGCGAATTCTCGGCGATGGCCACGTCGGCCAGCTCGTCGATCAGCCGCTCGAGTATCCGTCGTCCGATGTCCGGGTGGGCCATCTCGCGGCCGCGGAAGAAAATCGTCGCTTTCACCTTGTCACCGTCGGCGAGAAAGCGCTCGATGTGCTTCTTCTTGAACTGGTAGTCGTGCTCGTCCACTTTGGGACGAAATTTGATTTCCTTGATTTCGATGACCTTCTGGTGCTTCCGCGCTTCCCGGGCTTTCTTCTGCTCCTGGTACTGGTATTTGCCGAAATCCATGATCCGGCAGACCGGAGGCACCGCCCCGGCGGCGACCTCGACCAGGTCCAGGCCCTTCTGACGCGCGATGACGAGCGCTTGTTGCGGCGACATGATGCCGAGCTGCTCGCCGGTGTCGTCGATGACCCGGATCTCGCGGACGCGAATCCGCTCGTTGACCCGTGTCCTGTCGTCGCGCCGTGGTCCGCGTTCGAATGCGATACGCGCCTCCTCAGTTGGTTTGCGGTGGGCCCCCACGCCCACCGCCTGCCACGCGTTCGCCGCGCTCACTCGTCACAGCGATCCGCTCAGGCTACGGCTTTGTCGTCCGATCTCGCCCGTTTGGCGTCGATCTCCTCGCGGGCGTCCGTGATGAACCGTTCGACCGCGCGGGAGCCGAGGTCGCCCGCCGACCGGCTCCGCACCGACACCGTGCCTTCGGTGGCCTCCCGATCGCCCACGACCAGCATATAGGGGATCTTCTGGAGCTGGGCCTCCCGAATCTTGTAGCCGATCTTTTCCTGGCGATCGTCCAGCTCCGCGCGAAGCCCGGCCGCGACGAGCCGCGCCAGCACCGATTGCGCGTACTGGGCGTGGCGGTCGGCGATCGGCAGCACAATGGCCTGCAGCGGCGCGATCCAGAGCGGAAAGGCGCCGGCGTAGTGCTCGATCAGGATCGCGATGAATCGCTCGATGCTGCCGAGAATCGCCCGATGGATGACGACCGGACGATGTTCGGCGTTGTCCGCGCCGATGTACTTCAGGTCAAAATTCTGCGGCTGTTCGTAATCGAGCTGGATCGTTGCGCACTGCCACTTCCGGCCGATCGCGTCGGTCACGTCGAAGTCAATCTTCGGACCGTAGAACGCGCCGTCCCCCGCGTTCAGCGTGTACGGCATGCCGGCGCGCTCGAGCGCCGCCTTGAGCTGCGCCTCGGCGTGATCCCACGTGGCGACCTCGCCAAGGAACTGTTCGGGCCGCGTCGAGAGCTTCGCCGTGAAGGGCAGGCCGAAGTCGTCGTACACGCGCTGCACGAGGCGAATCAACCGCTCGATCTCGTCGCCGATCTGATCCTGCGTGACGAAACAATGCGCATCGTCCTGCGAGAACTGGCGGACGCGCGTGAGGCCGGACAGCACGCCGGACGCCTCGTTGCGGTGCAGCGGCGTCTGCTCGTGGAACCGCAGCGGCAGGTCGCGATAGCTTCGGACCTCGCTCGCGTAGAGCAGGAAGTGCCCCGGGCAGTTCATCGGCTTCATGCTCATCGTCTCTCCTTCCGATTCGATGATGAACATGTTCGGCCGATAGTGGAACCAGTGGCGTGACGTCTCCCACAGCGATTTGTTGAAGATGATCGGCGTCTTGACTTCGACGTAGCCGGCCGGGAAGAGCACCTCACGCATGTAGTTCGCCAGCGTGTGGAAAAGCGTCGTCCCCTTCGCCAGCCAGAAAGCCGAGCCCGGCGCCCAGGGGTGAAACGTGAAGAGCCCGAGCTCGCGCCCGAGGCGGCGATGGTCGCGCTTCTTGGCTTCCTCGAGCCGCTGCAGGTGTGCCTTGAGCTCGGCGTCCGAGAGAAACGCCGTGCCGTAGATGCGCTGCATCGGCTGGTTGCGGGCGTCGCCTTTCCAATACGCGTTCGACGTCTGGAGCAGCTTGAACGCCTTCAGCTTGCCCGAGGACGGGACATGAGGTCCGGTACAAAAGTCGATGAACGTGTCCTTGTCCTTGATCGTGTAGCAGGAGACGTGCGTCTGGCCCGCCGTCTTCTCGTCGATGAGCTGCACCTTGAGGGGTTCGCCGCGCCGCGCGAAAAAGGCCTTCGCCTCCTCCCGCGGCCACATCTGCCGATCGTACGGCAGGTCGGCCGCGGCCAGCTCTCGCATCTTGTTCTCGATCGCCGTCAGATCCTCGGGGACGAACGGGCGCTCGACGACGAAATCGTAGAAGAACCCTTCGTCGGTCGCGGGACCGATGCCGCACTGCGCGCCCGGAAACAGGTTCGTCACCGCCGCCGCGAGCAAATGCGCCGTGCTGTGGCGATAGAGATGCAGCGCCTCGGGCGAGTCGGGCGTGACGATGCGCACACGCGCGTCGTGCTCCAGCGGATACGACAGGTCGACCAGGCGGTCGTCCACAATCGCCGCGAGCGCGGCCCTGGCGAGCCTCGGGGAGATCGTCGCCGCGACGTCGCCGACGGGCGCGCCGCTCGCGAGCTGCAGGCTCGCTCCGTCGGGGAGCGTGACGGTCACCTGAGGCATGGAAGGCCGGGAGATGCGGTCGTTCTCAACGGTGTTCGTTCAGCGTTCGACCCCAGCGGGATTGGTAGGCACGGACGGACTCGAACCGTCGACCTCCTGCGTGTCAAGCAGGCGCTCTAACCACTGAGCTACGCGCCTAGATCAGAAAAAACTGGACGTGCAGGAACGCCAAGTATAACAGCGGCCGCCCGACACCCGCAACCGAAGGGCTCGGCGTCAGAGGCGGCCGCGGCCAGGGAGGAACTCGCAGGCGGAGACCGGCTACTTCACCGCGCTCTTGAGGGCCTTGCCGGGCTTGAAGCGGACGACGCGGCGCTTCGGGATCTTGATGGCCTCGCCGGTTTGTGGGTTGCGCGCCGTACGGGCGTTGCGCTGCGAGGTCTTGAAGGTTCCGAACCCCACGAACGAAACCGCCTCGCCCTTCTTCAGCGACCGCGTGATCCCATCGAGGAACGATGCCACGGCGGCCGCCGCGTGGCTCTTGTTGACCCCGGTCTCTTTGGAGATCTTGTTGATGACGTCCTGCTTGTTCATGGGACCTCCTGCGCACTCATGCAAGCTGCGCTCGGTAGAAGAACATCGAACGCGGTTATATCACCACACCTCTTCGATCACAACGCCGTCGACAACGAGGTCGCCGATTCCGGGGTCACGCGCGTCTTCCGGCGATAGGCCAGGTTCGCCATGTGGGCCGCGACCGCCGTGCGATACCCGAGCTCGACCGACGCGTTCGGCTCCTTGCGCGAACGGACGCAGTCGAGGAAGTTCCCCATGTGCTGCTCGTCGGGCGTGTCGCCAACGAGCATGAAGCTCGCCGCGCTCTTCCCGCCCGCGGCGGCGCCCGGCAGCGCGAGGCCCTTGGGCTGATTCGCCTTCTCGGGGTAGTAGCGAACACCCGATTCGGATCGACCCGTGACCATGTCGTTCGCGCCGCTCAGACGTTCGATCGTGCCGTGAGTGCCCAGCACACGCTCTCCAAGGCCGTAGTGGCTGTTGCTGAAGGTCGACTGCCACGTGACCACGAGCTCCGGGAAATCCAGCGTCAGGGCGATCGTGTCCGGCACTTCGCGCCCATCCGGCTCCGAGTAGACGCCACCCGACATGTACGCCGCAGTTGATGAACTTGAACGCGTCGAAGGGGCGGTCCGGCCGGCCGTTGAGGAACAGGTCCCACTTGATGTTGTCGGCGGTGCACGTGGCGGGAACCGGCCGCACCCACTGCCCCTTGCCGCGCGGCGTGTTGCGGCTCATCCACGACTCGACGTGGGTGACCTTGCCGACCAGACCATCGGCGAGCCAGCGCCTCGCGTCGAAGAACTCACCGGCACTCACATGCTGCAGGCCAATCTGCACGACGCGGTTCGACTGCTTCGCGGCGCTGCGGCACGCCTCCGCCTCCGGGATCGACCAGGTCATCGTCTTCTCGGAGTAGAGGTCCTTGCCGGCGGCGATCGAGTCGAGGAAGTGGCGCGCGTGGCAATGCAGCGGGCTCGCAACGATGACCGCGTCGACGTCCTTGAGGTCCAGGAGACGCCGATGATCCGTGAACGCCTTGACGCCGGGGACCAGGCGACGGACCTCGTCGTGGCGTCCGGTGAAGACGTCCGCGATCGCGACGAGCTCCGCGTTGGCGTTCGGCAGCTTGAGCAGCTGGCCGAGGAGCTCCTGCCCGCGCGCGCCCGGGCCGATCATCCCCAGGCGGATGCGGTCGTTCGCCCCGAGCACGCGCGAGGGAGACAGAGCCCACACGACGGCGCTTGCCGCCGCGCCGCCGAGAAACTCTCTGCGCCCGATGCCCGCGTTCGCCATGATGATCTCCTTACTTGGTTCGCGATGGGGCCCCACCCCCATCGCCTGCCACGGCTCGCTCACGCTCGCCGCGCTGATTCGTCACAACGATCCGCTCAGTGCGGTAACGTGGGGGCCCGACCCCCATCGCCTGCCACGGCTCGCTCACGCTCGCCGCGCTGATTCGTCACGACTGTCTGCTCGGCCCGCGGTTCGCCGCCTACGCGGCAATCTGCGGCTCGATGATACTGCACCCGAGGTCCCGAAGCGATGACAGCAATGCGTCGAAGCTCGCGCGGCCGTCATACGTGCCGACAATGGCGCCGCCTGAGCCGGCGAAGTTCGCGCTCGCGCCCGATCGCCGCGCCGTATCGACCATCTCCACCTGCCAGCGCGGCAGATGGCAGATCTGCCGCCTGAGGTCGAAATTCCGGTCGATGAGGCCGGGGAGCTCGCTCAGCCGGCGCTCGAGGAGGGCCCGGCGCGCGCAGCCTGCCAGGTCAGCGGCCTCCTTCATCGCACGGACGACGTCCTGGTCGCCGCGCTCGAACCGTCCCCGCACCTCGTCATGGAACACCTCGGTCGGTTCGCTGAGCCCATGATGGTAGGCGAGGTACAGCGGGGGCAGGAGCGCCGGATCGAGTCGCTCGTAGGCGTAACATCGCAACCCCGCGACCAGGCGTTCCGTTTGCGGGCTGAAATCCATATGCATCAGCCCCTCGTGGACCTGAACCACGCGGTCCTGCAGCCCGGCGGTGATGCCCAGCTCCTCCCGCTCTACGGAGAGGACCAGTGAGGGCTGCGCCTCGAGCGGAACGTCGATCCCGTAGAACTCCATCAGGCAGCGCAGCGTCGCCACGATGATGGCGCTCGAACCCGCGAGACCGACCTGACGGGGAATAGTGGTCTCGTACCGAACCGAGAAGTTGCGATCGTGAAGCGGGATCCGGCGCTCATCGCAGTACTCGACGAACCGTTTGATCGTGGCTTTGATGAGACGGATGCCGCCGTAGTAGCCGTGTAGCGTGACGTCACGGGCGAGGTCGCGCACGCTGCGGAAGCGGGCGCGGTCGTTCTCGGCCAGCACGATGTCGACCGAGTCCCATTCGTACAGCACGACCTCCGCGCGAAAATTGCGTACGATGAGGGCGATCGTCCGCCCGTGATAACCATCGGAAGGGTTGCCCACCAGCGCGGCGCGCGCGAAGGCGCGTCTACGAATCAGAATCATGGACCAGGTGCTGGAGAAACGTTCGCAGCGCGGGCCCGTGCTTGCCGTCGGCAATCGCGAACTCGACGAACGCCCGGAAGTACGCGTCGAAGTTCCCGATGTCGAACCGCCGCTCGTCGGAACGGAGCCGCATGCCGTACACGCGACGGCCCTGCTGGATGAGGCGGCTGATGGCGTCGGTGAGCTGGATCTCGCCGCCGACTCCCGCGGGCGTCTGGTCGAGCGCCTCGAAGATGGCCGGCGAGAGGACGTAGCGGGCCGCGATCGCCAGGTTGCTGGGCGCCTGCTCGCGCGGCGGCTTTTCGATGAGCCCGTCCAGCTCGAACAGATCGCCGGTGCCGTTGCGCGGATGGACGATGCCGTACCGGTGCGCCTCCTCCGGCGCGACTTCCTCGACCGCGATGATCGCCGCGGCCCCAAGATCGTCGAAGGCACGCGTCATGCGCGCAACCACGTCGCTCTGCGCGTTCAGCCCGATGATGGAGTCGCCGAGCGCCACCACGAACGGCTGCTGTCCGACGAAGGTGCGGGCGGACAGGACCGCATGGCCCAGGCCGAGCGCCTGGCGCTGACGTGTGTAGAAGTACTGGACCGGCGCGCGCTCGAACGCGAGCTCGGCGAGCAGCTCCTCCTTGCCGCTCTCCCGCAGCACCTGCACGAGCTCCTCGTTGATGTCGAAATGGTTTTCGATGGACGACTTGCCCTGGCCGGTGACGAAGAGGATCCGCCGCATGCCGGCGCCGGTCAGCTCCTCGAAGACGTACTGCACGATCGGCTTCCGGCCGACCGGCAGCATCTCCTTCGGCTGCGACTTCGTGGCCGGCAGCAGGCGCGTGCCGAGGCCTGCCACCGGCACCACGGCGATATCGACAGGCATCATTTAGTTTGCGTAGTTTGCGCTGGGGCCCCACCCCCAGCGCCTGCCATCCGCCTTCGCCAAGGCTACGGCGGACAAGCGGCCTTGCGCTCGCGGCGCTGATTCACACAACGATCCGCTCAGTGCAGCAACGATCTTTCTCAAAACACGACGCGAAGCCCGAAGCGAATGACCCGCTCGCTGCCGGCGATGGTGCTCGTAATCTGCCCGAACCGCGCGTTGCCGAAGTCGCCGTTCGGGTTACTGAAATGCGGCGTGTTCGTGATGTTGAACGCGTCGATCCGGACCTCGGCCCGACTGTTTCCCCGCACGGTGAACCACTTTGCAATCGTCGCGTCGAGGTTCACGAAGGCCGGTCCGTTGAGGAGCGCATTGCGCGGCACGTTGCCGAACGTGTTGGGCGGCGGCGCCGAGAAGACGGCCGTGTCGAACCACAGGTTGCCAGGCCCAATGTCCCCGCGCACGGGCGGCGTGCCGCTCGCGTTGGGGCGCTGCGTGTTGCCCGGCAAGCGCAGGCTCGCGCCGCTCGCCGTGAAGTTGATCGGCGTTCCCGACTGCGCGGCGAAAATGCCGCTCACCTGCCAGTCGCCGAGAATCCAGCTTGCGGGACCGGACTGCAGCCACCGGCCCTGCTTTCCAACGGGCAGCATGTACACGAAGCTTTGCACGTAGCTGTGCGTCCGGTCGAACTCGGCGCGACCGAGGCTGCGCGGAAGGTCCGATGGCGTCGGGACCCCGCCGTTCGAGTCGCCCTGCCCGTAATTCAAGCCACGTCCCAGCGTGTAAGAGGTCGTGATGAGCAGGCCGTTTGAAAAGCGGCGATCGAGCTTGGCCTGAAGCGAGTGGTAGCGCGTATTGAGACGGGTCCAGCCCGTCGTGTCGGCCGTGCGCCCGAACGGCGCGAATTCCGGCCGGCCGGCGTTATCCGCGCCCAACACTCGTCCCGCGTTGATGTTCAGCGACGTCACGATGTCGCCGCGGTTGCCCACATACGCGGCCTCCGCGGTGAAGCCGCCGGGCAGCTCCCGCTGGTAGGCGACGTTCCAGGATTGCAGCTTCCCTTCGTGGAGGTCCGATGGGATCGCAAAGAAGCGCTGGCTCCTGAGCAGCGGCGTGTTCACCGAAATGGCGCCGTTTTGGGGGATGTCGGCGAGGACCGGCGCCGGAAATCCATCCGCCATGTGAACCGACGTTGGCGCAAACGAGTTGGGCGGGTTGAACTGGTTGTTCTGCTTCACCGGATAGTTGAACGCGTACGAGTTGTCGGGGAATGGAATCGTGCTGATGCCGTAGCCGACGCGCACGACCGACGTGTCCGTGATGCGATACGACAACCCGGTGCGCGGCGCGAAGTTCCTGTAGTAGGGCTTCACGCCGACGCTGTTCGAGACGTCACCGTATCCGGCGATCCGCAAGGTGCCCGTCGACGGATCGTAGTTCGACAACCCGCCCTTGTCCGCAAGCCCGACGAGCGGGGTGTAGTACTCGTGCCGGAGGCCGAGATCGATCGTGATCTTCGGCGTGGCTTGCCACTTGTCGTGGAGGTAGCTGAAGAGCGCCCAGTGGCGGGTTCCCGGATCGATGACGGTCAGATCGCGTCCCACCTGGCTGGGCACGTCGAGCAGGAAGCTAGCGAACGCGTTGGCGATGCCGCTCTGCGCCGCCTGATCGGTCGGGATCGACGTTTGCGGCGCGCTGAAGGTGAAACGCCCGCGCGGGCCGCCGGTGTCCTGCACCTGCAGAAGGAAGTCCCGGTTGTGGCGGATGTTCCCGCCCACCTTGACTGTATGGTTGCCAACCACTTTCGTCAGGACCGTCGACACCTCCACCGTTCGCTCGGATCGATCCCACGGCAGGCTGTTCGAGAACCCAAGCACCTGATTGCTGAACCCCTGATTGATCTGGATCGACGTCAGCCCCGTCGAAAAGTCGTTGATGTTCGCGCCACGGATCCCGACCTCGTCGGAGGTCTTCAGCCCCTGTCCCTCGCTGACAGCCTTGTTGTGGTAGTAGCTGACGCCACCGCGGATTTCCTGCACGAGCGTGTTGCTCCAGGTCCGCGTGAAGGTTGCGCCGGTGCTGATCGTGAAGTTGGTGCCGGTGCCCGCGAAGTCCCTGCCGCCGCCGCCATATATCCCGTAGACGCCGCGCTCGATCACCACCGGGCGTTGATAACTGAACCTGACCGCCAGCGCATTCCGGTCGCTCATCTGCTGGTTGACCTTGGTGTCGAAGCCGTCGGTCGTCTTCGCCGTGGTGTACGGCTGCTCGAAATTGATCTGGCCGAAGGCAGCTCCTGTAATCGTCGGGGCCGCAATGAAGGTCAAGAGCTTCTGGGCAATCGGGCTGATCATCGTCGGTGGAATCACGTTGCCGGCAAACGGCTGTCGGCCGGTGCCGTCCGGGTTTCCCGTGAACGGGTTGTAGATGACCGTGGCGGCTCGGCTGAAATCGCCGGTTCGCCACTCCACCGGCGGAATCACCGATCGTTGCACCTTGCCCACGTTGTCGATGATGCGCTGGTAGTCCCCGAAGAAAAACAGCTTATTCCGCCGAATGGGTCCGCCCAGCGTAAACCCATACCCGAGCGCCTTGGTCGGCGCCTTGGTGTGCGAGAAGTACTCGGTCGCGATCGTCGCCTCGGTGTTGCCGCCGACGAACGCGCTCCCCCTGAACTGATTGGTGCCCGATTTGAGCGTCACCGAGGTCACGGCGCCGCCGGCGCGACCAAACTCGGCGTCGTAGTTGCTCGTCGTCACGCTGACGGTTTCGATGGCTTCTGTCGACGGAATCAGCACCGTCAACAAGCCGGTCTTGTGGTTGTCGTCGATTCCCTCGATGAGCACGTTGTTCGCCAGACGCGACTGACCGTTCACCTCGGTCGCGAGGCTGTCCTGAGAGTTGAAGAACACCGAGTGCGGGCGGTGCGGCCGGGTCGAGCCGGGCACCGTGATGAGCGCGGCCTGGAAGTTCCGGTAGGCCAGCGGCACCTCCTGGATTAACGTGCTCTCAATCAAGCGACCCGTATCGGTCCGGTCCGTCTGGAGCAGCGCCGACTGGCCGACGACCGTGATGGTCTCGGCCACCGTGCCGATCTCGAGCCTCAGGTCCACGCGCCTCGTCGTGTTGACCTGCACGACCACGTCGTCCTGCGCGGCCTTCTTGAAGCCGCTGAGCTCGGCCTCGACGCGGTAGACGCCGTCCTTGACCCGCGAGAACACGTAGTAGCCGCTCTCGTTGGTGGTCGACGACGCGCTGATGTTCGTGTTGACCTCGGTGATCGTCACCGTCGCGCCAGGGATCGCCAGGCCCGCGGCGTCGGTGACGTTGCCGAGCAGCGTGCCGGTGACGGCCTGGGCGGACAGGGGGGCGGGAGCGATGAGCGAGACGGCGACAAGGGCCAGTAACGGTGCCAGGACAGCGATCGTGCGCGATTTCATCTGATCCTCCCTAAGAACACCAAGAACATCCAAACCGAAGGTTTCTCACTTAGGGCACGGCCGAGGCAGATGCTAATACGGTTGGCGGCTAGGTTCCAGTGACCTTTACCGGTTTTGTCGCGAAAAGAGCGAGTGGCCCAATCCCGGCCCGGAAGTGGTAAGGACCCGGAAAGAAATAAAGGTGTCATCTTGGACGCCGATGCATCCCGCCGGGCTGC
>JACOUA010000350.1 GCA_016178075.1 Acidobacteriota bacterium | reverse complement strand
GTCGCCCACGAGCGGACGACGAGCGCGGCGGTGACCGCCATCTTCGAGCGTCGGCTCGGCAAACGCGCGCAGCTCGAGCTGGCGCTGCCGATGCAATCCGTCGGCGGATCCGGCAGCCGTCAGAGCGGCGTCGGGGACATCGACATCGGCGGCAAGTACGTCCTCCACGCGGACAATCGAGCCAGCCGGATCCTGACCGCCGGTTTCGAGATCAGGGTGCCGAGCGGCAACTCCGATCGTGGTCTCGGGGCCGGATTCGCGGCCATCGAGCCTTATCTCGCCGCGGGCACGTTCTGGCGCGACACCTACATCCAGTCGCAGCTCAAGTTGGAGTTCCCGTGGCGCAGGCCGCAGGAAGACCGCGAGCTCGTCTACAACATCTACCTCGGGCGGGACCTGGCGGTGACGCCCGACGGTTGGACCATCGGCGCGGAGTTGAACGGCGAGAACGACGAGGTCGCCCTGACGCCGCAGGTGCGGAAAGGCGTGACACGCACGGGAGCGCTGGCGGTCGCGCTGGGCGTCCGGGTGCCCCTCGTCAATCGCGAGGAGCAGCACGTACAGTGGGTCGGGTATCTGCTATGGGAATTCCTCGAGCCTGTGCGTCCGCGGCGTTGATCATGTCGGTCGTCGCCGCACGCGCGGGCGCCCCGACGCGCGCGGCCACACCGGATCCCGGTACGATCAAGGGGACCGTCACCACGACGGCCGCGCCGGCGACCGGTCCGATCAAGGTGACGATCAACGAGAACGTCTGCGGCCAGACGCAGCCCGATCCATCCGTGGTGGTCGGGAACGGCGGCGGGCTCGCCAACGGCGTCGTCACGATTAGCGGCACCAGAGCGAGCGCGGCCACGATGATCACCGTCACCAACCAGCAGTGCCGGTTCGCCCCGCATGTGCAGGTGGCTCGCCCCGGGGCGACGCTGCGGATCACCAGCGAAGACCAGATCCTGCACACGACCCACGCCTACGCCGAGGACGAGCGGACGCTCTTCAATATCGCGCTGCCGCTCCCGAGCATCTCGTTCGCCCGTCCGCTCGAGCGCGCCCGGCTCGTCCGGCTGGCCTGCGACACCCATCCCTGGATGCGCGGGTTCGTGGTGCTGACCGAGGAGATCGCCGCGGTCACGGCCCCGGACGGCAGCTTTGTGCTGTCGAACGTACCGCCCGGCACCCACGAGCTGCGGTTCTGGCACGAGCGGTTCAAGGCCGCGCCGCAGAAAGTGACTGTGACGTCGGACGGGACGGCGGAGGTGAAGATCAGGGCACAGGAGTCGTTAGTCGTTAGTCGTTAGTCGTAGCCGTCGACTGGACTATCGACGAACGACTATCGACTATCGACTAGATTCCGCCCTTCGATCCGCGCCCACGCGTCCTTCAACGTCACGGTCCGGTTGAAGACGAGCTGTCCATCCCGCGAATCGAGATCGACCGAGAAATACCCGAGCCGCTCGAACTGATAGTGTTCGCCGACGGTCGCCGCCGCGAGCCCGGGCTCGAGATAGCACGGCTTCACGACCTCGAGCGAATCCGGATTGAGATCCTCCTTGTAGTCGCGGCCACCCGCCCCCGGGGACTCGACGGAGAACAGCCGGTCGTACAGGCGCACTTCAGCCGGAATCGCGTGCGTCGCCGACACCCAGTGAAGCGTCGCCTTGACCTTCCGTCCGTTAGGCGCGTTCCCGCCGCGCGTCGCCCGATCGTAGGTGCAGCGCAGCTCGACGATGTCGCCCGTCTTCGCGTCCTTCACGACGCCGGTGCACCTCAGAAAGTACGCGCAGCGCAGCCGCACCTCGCGGCCGGGCGCCAGCCGATAGAACTTCTTCGGCGGATCCTCGCGAAAGTCGTCGCGCTCGATGTACAGCACGCGCGAGAACGGGACCTTGCGCGTCCCCGCCGACGCATCCTCGGGGTTGTTGATGACGTCGACCTCTTCGGCCTGGCCCTCCGGATAGTTCTCGATCACCACGCGCAGCGGCCGCAGGACCGCCATCCGGCGCGGCACCCAGCGATTCAGATCCTCACGCAGGCAATGCTCCAGCATCGCCACATCGACGACGCTCTCCTTCTTGGCGACACCGATGCGGCGGCAAAAGTCGCGGATCGACCCGGGCGTATAGCCCCGCCGTCTGAGACCCACGAGCGTCGGCATCCGAGGATCGTCCCAGCCCGAGACGTCGTGCCCCTCGACCAGCTCCAGCAGGCGTCGCTTGCTCAGCACCGTGTAGCTGACGTTCAGCCGCGCGAACTCGATCTGCTGCGGATGGCTGGGCACGTCGAGCTGGTCGAGCGTCCAGTCGTAGAGCGGCCGGTGATCCTCGAATTCCAGCGTGCAGAGCGAATGTGTGATCCGCTCGAGCGCGTCCGAGATCGGATGCGCGTAGTCGTACATCGGGTAGATGCACCACGTGTCGCCGCTGCGGTGATGCGGGACCTTCAGAATCCGGTACAGCGTCGGATCCCGCATGTTGATGTTCGGCGACGCCATGTCGATCCTGGCCCGCAGCACGAGGGCCCCGTCCGCGAATTCGCCGGCGCGCATGCGAGCGAACAGATCCAGGCTCTCCTCGATCGGGCGATCGCGGTGCGGGCTGTTGCGGCCCGGCTCGGTGAGCGTCCCGCGATACTGGCGAATCTGGTCGGCGCTCAACGCATCGACGTACGCTTTCCCCGCCTTGATGAGATCGACTGCGTAGTCGTACAGGCGATCGAAGTAATCCGATGCGTAGTACTCTCGATCGCCCCAATCGAAGCCGAGCCAGCGGACGCTCTCCTTGATCGAGTCGACGTACTCGACCTCCTCCTTGGTCGGGTTCGTGTCGTCGAACCGCAGATTGCACGTGCCGCCGAGCTCCTCGGCGACGCCGAAGTTGAGGCAGATCGACTTGGCGTGGCCGATGTGGAGGTACCCGTTGGGCTCAGGCGGAAATCGGGTCGCGACACGACCCTCGTGCTTGCCGCTCCGCACGTCCTCGGCGACGACCTCGCGGATGAAATCCAGTATCTCGGCCATGCTGGGTTGAATCTATCCTCACACTAGAATAACTTGCGATTTTCGCGCGCATCGGGCACATTTCATCTTCGCATCGGAGGAGGACTGCATGGCAAAGCGCAAGACCAAGGCCAGAAAGCCCGCCGGCCGCAAGGCAGGCAAGGCCCGGAAAGCGAAGCCGGCGAAAAAGGCCGCTCGCAAGACCACCAAGAAGCCCGTCCGGAAGCCGGCCGCCAAAAAAGCCGCAAAGAAAGCCCCGGCTCAGCCCAGCCCGCAGGCACCCGCGCCCGCTCCACTGGTCGAACCTCCGGCTCAGGGTGACGGCGGCGGAGGGATGGGCGGAGGATCCGAGCCCGGCGGCGAGTTGATGTAGCCGGCCCCGCTCCCCCACCAGGTTTGTCGCAGCGAGGGGACCCTGATGGTCCTCTCGCCGGGTGCTATTCGGTCCGCGCGTGGCTGTGGCGATAGCCGTAGCCCAGATAGACCACGATCGAACGAGGAGTACTCAACAATCACGTAGGGGCGCACCTTTTGGTGTCGCCCAGGGCCGGCCTAAAGGCCGGCCCTGCAACAGGCGGTGAGGAGGCTTCATGCGGCGTGCAGTGAAATACAGCGTCCTGTCCTTCCTGATGCTCGGCGTCGGCGCGGTCTTGACGGCCAGCGACGGGCGACCCAGCCAGGCGACACAGACCCAGCTTCGGACGCCGGATGTCATCTTCGTCCCGACGCCTCCCGAAGTCGTCGACGCGATGCTGAAGGTCGCCAAGGTCACGAAGAACGACGTCGTGTACGACCTCGGATGCGGGGACGGCCGGATCGTGATTGCGGCGGCCAAGCTTGGGGCGCGCGGCACCGGCATCGACATCGATCCACAGCGCATCAAGGAGGCGACCGACAACGCCAAGAAGGAAGGGGTCGCGGACCGCTTGACGTTCAAGAACGAGGACCTGTTCACGGCGAACATCAGTGACGCGAGCGTGGTCACGCTGTATCTTCTGCCGTCGTTGAACGTCAAGCTGCGTCCCAAGCTCATGAAGGACCTCAAGCCAGGCACCCGCATTGTCTCGCACGCGTTCGACATGGGTGACTGGAAGCCGGAACAGACGCTTGACGTGAACGGCCGGACGGTCTATTACTGGACGATTCCGAAACAGTAACGGGCCTCAGGCTTTGGGCTGTGGGCCGGTCCAAAGCCTAGAGCCTCTAGCCCAGAGCCTGACATTATTCCTCCCTCTTCGCTGAGCTGCGCGCATTCCCCAGGATTCCATCGAGCCCCCTGCACGGCGCGCGAGCCCCCTCCGATACCAACGGAAGGAGAGTGGCGTTGCAGCACACCGAGGTTCCGATCTTCAAGGCCTGCGAGCTCGCGGGCGTCACCCAGAGCACGATGTGCGAATGGATCGCCACCGGCCGGGTCGAGTTCGTCCGCAGCCGCGGAGGCTCGATGCTGATCGTCGTCGACTCGCTGCCGCGCCCGGGCAACAGGCGGCGACGCTCGACCTCCACAAACCGTAGCTCCCACCGCTGATTCGTGATCCGGTCCGGCGTGCAGGCGTGTGTCCCGGTTCGAAGAATCGGGAACCCTCGCGCCTGGATCGGAAGTTGCTCCCCACGCCGGCGTCATGATCAAAGTCGAGCTCCATTCCCACACAGCAGACGATCCCGAAGATGTCATCCCGCACTCGGCGCAAGAGCTGGTCGACCGCGCGGCTGAGCTCGGATACCAGGCCCTCGCCATCACGCTCCACAATCGCCAGCTCGATCCGGCCAGGCTGCAGGACTACGCCGAGGACCGCGGCGTCGTGCTGATTCGCGGCGTCGAGCGGACGATTGACGGCAAGCACCTGCTGCTCCTGAATTTTCCCACGGCCGCCGAACGGGTTCAGAGCTTCGACGAGCTGGCCGCGTTGAAGCAGCGTACCAACGGGCTCGTGGTCGCGCCGCATCCGTTCTTCCCGATGTCGAACTGCCTGCGCTCGTTGATGGATCGGCACGTCGATCTGTTCGACGCGGTGGAGTTCGCGTACTTCTATACCCGGACCTGCAACTTCAATCGGCCAGCGGTTCGCTGGGCCATGAAACACGGCAAGCCGCTCGTCGGAAACGGCGACGTGCACCGGCTGCTGCAACTGGGCCGGACGTATTCTCTCGTCGACGCGCCGCTCGACGCCGACGCGATTTGTGCGGCCATTCGGGACCGGCGCGTCACGGTCGTGAGCGACCCGATCTCCTGCGTGCAAGCCGCCATGCTGGCGGCCGACATGACGACCGCGAGCTTCCTGAAGGGATGGCGCACGACGGTGACGGAAGGCATGGTGAGCGAAGCGTAGAACAGGCTTTAGGCTCTGTGACTTGAGAGTGGAGCCCCACCGCAGATCAAAAAGAAGGGCGGGCCCCGGACCATTGCGGTCCGTGGACGCGCCCTTGGGGCAAAGGAGGATGGTTACTCGGTCAGAGACGGTATCGGCTCGTCGCCCAACGCACCTTAGTACTGCGTTTCACAATTACGGTGACGTCTCGGCCGCCGATGCATCCCGCCTCGCCGCGTTGCTCGTCGGTCAAATGCGCCCGGCATTCTCCCTCCTCGCGCCTTGCGATCCGGGCGCCTCGGCGCCCGAATACGTCACCGTAATTGTGAAACGCAGTACTTAGTGCCCCATCTCATAAATACGGCGACGCACCGAGGGCGCCGAGGCGCCCGGTCGACCACCCCAGCGCGGCTGCCGCGCTGGGGACCCCGGCCGGCAAGGCGCGACGAGTGAAGATATCGGGCTATATCTGACCGAGGAGCAACGCAGCCCCGGGGCCCCCGACGCGCGTTTCCCAGCGCGTTGGGGTGGGAGCCGGGCGGGATGCATCGGCGGCCGAATGCCGCCGTATTTATGAGATGGGGCACTTAGTGCACTGGCGCGCCGAACACCCGAGCCGGGCAAAACGTCCTCGTGCCGACTTCCGCCTTCCGACTAGAAAGGCCGTCAACCTCTTACCGGAACACTTCGTCCAGCACGTGGCCATCCGGACGCAACAGCGTCGGCTGCAAGCCGAGCAGCTTCAGCGCCGTCGGCGCGATATCCACGAGCGAGGCTTTCGATCGGACCCCCCTCACGATGCCGGCGCCCGAGAAGATGAGCGGGATCTCCATATCCTGGGACCTCAAGCTGCCGTGGGCGCCGGGCCGGCTGCGGCTGAGCGACGCGTCGTTGTCGAGATCGACCATCAGGTCGGGTGATCGGCCGGGGAACAGCGCCTTGAGATCGCTCAGGGATCGATCGCATCTGGCCTCGCGATCCTCGCAGTACACCGCCTCGGACCACCACTGCTGTCTCAGGATGTCGACCGCTTCCTTCACCCTGGACTTGTCGCGCAGGTACACGCCCATCGACGTGCCGCCGGTGTCGCTCACGAAGTTCTCGATCCCGCGATCGACGAGCGGCTGGACCGTCGGGTTCGCAAAGGGCGCGATTACCACGGTGGGATGAACCTGGCTGAATCCATGGTCCGCCGACAGAACGAAGGTCGTCCTCGGCCGCAGCCCGAGATCATCGATCGTCTTGACGAGCTCACCGACGAGCGCGTCCAGGAATTCGATCGTCAGACGATACTCGGGGGTTTCCGGTCCGAAGGAATGCGCCGTGTAGTCGGCGGATCCGAGATTCAGGATGACGAAGTTGGGGCGGTGCTGTCGCATGAGCGGCAGAGCCTCATCCAGCAGCCGGCGAGAGAGTTGCAGCTTGTACCAGAACGCGAGCCGGGCGCTGCCGCTCGCCTGCGGCTCGTAGCGCGACTCCCACGCACGCGGATCGAAGATCTTCCCGCCGTTGATCGTCCATGTCGCGCCGCGCGCGCCGACGAGCTCGTAGCCCTTCATGGCGGCGTACAGCGAGGTCAGCCCCGCGGCTTTCAGCTCCTCGAAGATCGTCGGCCGCATGCAGAGGACCTGCTGCCTTTCCGGAGTGGCCGCGTCGCCGAGCGGAATCGATTGCCACGACGCGTCCCTGAAGTCGGTGCCGCCGACGATGCCGTGGGAGGCGGGATACGCACCAGTCGGCAGGGACACGAACGCGACCCGCGTCTGGGACGGGTAGACGGTGCGGGCCTGTGCGAACGTCGTGCCGGCCCTTTCGAGCGACTTGATGTTGGGGGCATCGGCCGCGTGCAGGACGTCCGTCCTCGCGCCGTCGAGCATGATCACGATGACGTGATCGGCCGCGCGCGAGGGCTGCGTCCGGGCGGTCGCGCTCGGGAGCACCAGGACGAGCAGGACGAGGGACAGCGCACGACGCCGCATCGGAGGTCCCGGCATCTTACGCCGAAATCCTGACGCCGTGAGAAGATCTTCTACTCGTACCGAAGCGCGATCATCGGATCGATGTGTGAGGCGCGGCGCGCGGGCACCAGGCACGCGGCCAGGCCGGTAGCGACCAGCACGACGACGATCGTGCTGAAGATGGACGTGTCCCGGGGTTCGACCTGAAAGAGCAGGATCGCGAGGCTGCGGGACAGAAACGTCGCCAGGACCAGGCCCAGGGTCAGCTGGTCGCGCTGCCAGTCGACGTAGTCGTGCAGCGACACATCCATCTGACGAAGACCTTCCGCCAGGTTGTTGCGCTGGACAAGGACGATGCGGTCGGGCTCGTCGAACGGCAGGCCCTTCAGCATCGCCCCATACACGATGCTGAACATCGTCGTGGTGAGGCCAATCCCGAGCGCGAGCGCCAGGACGGAGACGGCCGTCATCCCCGGATACCTGGACAGCACCCGGAGGCCGAGCCTGATCGGCTTCAGAAGCGACATACCTCCACTTACGGGGGACCGGGACGGGGAGTTCCGACAATTTGGCGATTTGGCGATCTGGCGATCTCGCGATTGGCAATCACCGTGCTCGCCGGCGCCCGCCGTTGGCAACCCGCCGCACCGGCTCGTGGCTGGCGACCTCGCTTCTGGCCGGCTTCTTCTTCCCCGCACTGACCGCGTCGAGGCTCTTGCGCAGCGCGTCCATGAGGCTGACGACGTTGGTGGGGGTTTCGATCTCCCGGGCGACGACTTCTTCGCCAGCGACCTTGGCGTCGATGACGCGCCGGAGCTCTTCCTGATACTCGTCGTGGTAGGACGAAAAATCGGTCGGGCTCTCGAACGATCCGATGACGTGCCGCGCCAGCTTCACCTCCTCGGGATTGAGCTTCGCCGGCAGCTTCCCGAGCTCGTCGATCGTCTCGATCGATCGGATCTCGCTCGCGTGTCTGAGCGTGTACATGATGAGGCCCTTCTCGTGCGGTTGCACCGCCACGAGGTACTCGCGTCCGTGGAGGGCCACTTTGCCGATCCCGACCTTCCCCGCCATCCCTTCGCGCATCACCGCGAACGACTCGACGGCCGCGTCGCCGTCGGGCGCGAGATAATACGGCCGCTCGAAGTGCACCGGGTGCACCGACGTCTGCTCGGTGAACTGCACGAGGTTGATGATCTTCGTCGATGGCGTCTTGACCTTCGCGAAGTCCTCCTCGCTCAGCACGACCCATCGCCCTTTCTCGAACTCGTAGCCTTTCGCAATGTCGGCGGCGGGCACCTCGGTGTCGCATGACGGGCACCAGCGCTTCTGTTGAATCCGGGTCTGACACGACTGGTGCAGTTGGTTGAAGCTCAGGGTCGCGGCCGAATCCGTCGCCGGAAAGACGCGGATGGGGACGTTCACCAGACTGACCTTGAGGTATCCCTTCCAGATTGGACGAGCGGCCATAGTGGTTTCTCTTCTTTCAGTTTTGCGGTGAGGCCCCAACTCAGGATCGCCTCGAAGACGACTGCACTCGTGTCCCGGCGCTCAGTGTCATGACGGAACACGGGATTATACGATCTGTTCACTTGTCGGCGTCCGTTACACTGGGCGGGCCATGGCAGCGAGAGGCCGGAACCTGGAATGGTGGCTGCTGCTCGTGGGTGTCGTCGCGCTCGTGGCCGCGGTCGCCTTCGCGTTCAAGGTCCAGACCGAGATGGCGGACTTCGAGGTCTATTGGACCGCCGCGACGCGGGCGCACCACGCCGAGCCGCTCTATCGGCCGAGCGACGAACATTATCAGTTCAAGTATCTGCCCGCCTTCGCCCTGGCCCTGACGCCGCTGGCCGCGCTGCCGCTGTTTGTTGCCAAGCGCGTCTGGTTCGGGATTTCCGTGGCGCTCCTCGCCGCGCTCGTGGCTCTGAGTCTTCGTTTGCTTCCGAGACCGTTGCGCCTGCCCGCGTGGGTGATCGTGGCCGCTACCCTGCTGGCCCTGACGAAGTTTTACGCGCACGAGCTTGTCCTCGGGCAGACCAATCTCCTCCTTGGAACGGTCGTGATTGCGGCGCTCGCGCTGCTTGACAGCCGTCGCGACAGGGCCGCGGGCGCAACGTTCGGTGCGGCCGTCATCGTCAAACCGTATGCCGCCATCTTTCTGCCGTATCTTCTCCTTACGAAGCGATTTCGCGCGGCGACCGCGTGCGCGTGTATGGTGGCGTTGGCGCTCGCGGCTCCCGCGATCTTGTACGGCGTCCGGGGCAACCTCGACCTCCTGCGCGCGTGGTGGGACACGGTCAGCAGCTCGACATCAGCGACGTTGACAAATCAGGACAACGTCTCGATCGCCGCGATGTACGCGAAGTGGCTCGGGGTGGGCGCGATGGCCGAATCGCTCACGATCGTGACGAGCCTTGTGCTGATCGCGGTCTGCGGGGCCGTGGCGACTGCGAAGCGGACGTCGATCTTTCCGGAGTACCTGGAGGTGGCGCTGCTCATGACGGCTATCACGCTCCTGTCCCCGCAGGGCTGGGATTACGTGCTGCTCCTCTCGACCCCGGCTGTGATGATCCTGGTCGACAGCCTTCCACGCGTCTCACGGCCACTGCAGTCGCTGACGCTCGCCTGCCTGGCCACGATCGGCCTGACGCTCTACGATGTGATGGGCCGCGCGGCCTACGCGCGCTTCATGGAGATGTCCATGCTGACGCTGTGTTACGGCAATCTGATCGGCGTGTTGGCCTACCTTCGTTTCAGGCAGATTCGGTAGAATCTGCTCGGAACCGCCGGGCATGAACCTCAGAGCCATCGTCGTGTCTGTGCTGCTCGTCCTGCTTGCCGGTCCACGCGGGACCGTTGGGCAGCGAACAGCGCCTTTTCATCTCCTCAGAGGAATGATGAGAACTGCGCTTCTCGCCTTCGTCGTCGCGTCTTCGCTGGTCGCGCACGCGGAGCCGCAGGGTTCCGGTCCGAGCACCGGCGGCAACACGGCGGTCGTGATCGAGCTCTTCACCTCGGAAGGCTGCTCGAGCTGTCCGCCCGCCGACCAGATCCTCGCCAAGCTCGCCAGCGACCAACCGGTTCGCGGGGCCCGCATCATCGCGCTCGGTGAGCACGTCGACTATTGGGATCGCCAGGGCTGGCGCGATCCGTTTTCGTCGAGCGCCTTCACCGCCAGGCAGTCCGATTACGCGAACCGGGTCTTTGGGTCCGAGCGGATCTATACACCGCAGCTGGTGGTGGACGGCGAGTCCGAGCTCGTCGGCAGCGACGAATCCGCGGCGCGCCGCGCCATCGATCGCGCCGCGCGCCGGCCCAAAGCCGTGCTCGAGATCGCCCTGCCGAATGTCGTGCCCGGCCTTCGCCGAGCCACGGACGGAACCAGGACCGCAGCCGCCATTCGCGTGAGCGGCCTCGGTCCCCTCAAGCGCCGGGGCGACGCCGATCTGGTCCTAGCCGTCACCGAGGACGGCCTGCGCTCGGACGTGAAGCGAGGAGAAAACCAGGGACGAACCCTGACACATGGCGCCGTGGTCCGCTGGATGAGCGCGGTTGCGCGCGTCGGTCGCGACCAGGACAGCCTCGCGGGCGAGTATTCGCTGCAGCTCGACCCCGGCTGGCGGCGCGATCGCCTGCGCCTCGTCGCGTTCGTGCAAGAGCAGGGCAGCCGCCGAATCCTCGCGGCGTCGACCACGCCTCTCTTCTGACGAAGGCCCTCCCATGCTCACTCGCCGAGCGTTCCTGAAAGACATGGCGGGCGCGAGCGGCCACAACCGGCTGCAACGATATGGCCCAGCTTCGATGGCAGGGATATCGCATCACTT
>JACOUA010000079.1 GCA_016178075.1 Acidobacteriota bacterium | reverse complement strand
GGTGCAGGCCTCGGAGAAGTCGCTTCGCGGCCCGGCGGGCACGCTGTTTGCGCGCGCCGGCACGACGACCAGTGGCGAGCGCTACCTGCCCGACCAGGAAGTGCAGTTCGACGTCACGCCGAGGAATCTGAATCTGGGACGGTAGGAAGAATTGACGATTGGCGATTGAGGGATTGAGGGATTGATTGGCGATTGATGATTGGCGATTGCTGATTCAAGGACGATTCTCGGAATTCTTCGGAATTCTGCTCAATCGTCCTTCATTCCTCAATCGGCAATCGACAATCAGTCAATCAATCCTGCAATCGCCAATCGGCAATCCACAATGCTGCGACTGTATGGTGAAAGTCCACCGAGACGATGATCGCGGCGAATTATCGCGGCGGGACGGAAGGGCTCTACGCGGCGGATGCCGCGGTCGAGCGGGCGATGCAGGATCTGTTGACGATTCAGGACTGGAACCGGGTGCTGACCGGCGCGACCGCGTCCGCCTTCATCGACGGCGCACCCGGCGGCGTCCGGGCCCTCCCGAACGGATCGCAGCTCGACCTGACCCAGGTCATGAACATGGCGCGCTGCGGCAAGCTGTCGACCTGCACGACGGCGGAGATGGACGCCATCACGCTGGAGCGTCCCTGGGGGCCGAACAACCCTCGCTGGCAGCTCTACGCCTACGGGCCCGTGAGCGAGCTGCTGCCGACCGATACGATCGACTCGAGCTTTTACGTCGTCGTGTTGGCGGCGGACGACCCTTCGGAAACCGACGACAACCCCCTCGCGGACGGGGTCGGGGCCGGGAATCCCGGCGCGGGCGTCCTGACGCTGCGCGCCGAAGCCTTCGGGCCGAACGGCGCTCACAAGGTCGTCGAGGTGACGGTCGCCCGCACCGATTTGACCGAGCTCGAACGCGGCTACACGGCGCAGCGCGGGCAGGACGAGCAGAACCGCCGCGCGCGCAAGGCCGCCGTCCAGACGCCGGGGAAGAGCCTGACGACCTCCGAGATGTCGATCGGGAACGGCGGACTCATCGTTCAATGATCATGACGAGGACCTCGACACGCGTCTGGTGGGTCGCGCTGGCGGCCGTGATGCTGCCCGTGCCAGCCTCCGCTCAGCTCGATCCGCTCCTGTTCCTCAAGCGTTCGCAGCCGAACGTGCTGCTGGTCGTCGAGACCGCGAACCGGATGCAGCGGGACGCCAGCGACGACTACTACGACATGCAGACCTACACGATCGGCGCCCAGCCCTGGGAAGCCGTCCTCGGTCTCACGTCGAGCAAAGCCGCGCTGAAGTACCGGCGAAAATACGTCAAGCTCACGCATCTCGACACCTCGCTCACGAGCGACAGGTTCGAGGCGGACGGCATTGTCACGGTAGGGGATCTCGAAGCGGGATTCGCCACCTTCGAGGCCCGCACGCGACTCTCTACCGCCCGCGCGGCGCTCCAGGCGGCCGTGCAGGCCAACCAGAACGTGGCCCGATTCGGCCTGCTCAAGACGCGGCAGCTCAATGCCCGGCCCGGGAGCCTGCTGAACGAGGGTCCCGTCCGAACGACCAACAGCGCGTTCAACAATCCGACCGAGACGGGCCTGACCAACAAATGGCTCATCACCCGTCCGGAGGTCGACGCCGTCAACGGTTCGCTGACCGCGGCGACGGCACCGCTCGTCCGGCCGGATGCCGCGGGCGCCAACTCCGCCGTCCAGTCCGTGCTGGCCAAGCCCCCCGATCAGGTCGGAGCGCTCGTGCCCGGCGGGCGCGACTCCAAGATCGCTCTGGACGTGCCCATCGAGTACATGCTGGACGATGCACGGGCGGAGGCCTCGCGGCTGATCGCCGCCGACACGCTCTGCCGCAACACCGTCGTCGTGCTGGTGGTCGGCGGGGGAGAGGGCACGACCGCCGCGAGCCAGAATCCAGCGGCGAAGGCGTCGCAGTTTCTGAACGTGGGCGGGAGGCGCGTCCCGATCTATGTCGTGGCGATCGCGCCGGCCGCGACCGCCGTGGCACAGCTTCAAGCGATCGCCGCCAACAGCGGCGGCCAGTACTTCGAGATCACCAAGGGCACGATTGATGCGGCGCCGAGCGGGACCGCGGTGCCGGAGGCGGTTCGCGCAATCAACCGCGCTATTCAACACGCCTACGCCGATGTCACCACGTTCAACACGGCGCCTTCAGCGCAGTACCCGCTGGGCCCCCTCGCCGAGTTCCAGGTGACGAGCCCGGTCAGCGGCACGGTGAATCTGGCGAATGCGCGGGACATCAACGGCAGCCTCCTGCCGGATACCGCCATCACGCACCTCGGGACGCTCGTGCCTCAGCGATCGAACGTCATGGTGACCTCAGGATTCACGCTGCCGGGCTTCGATGGACGCCTTCGAGCCTTTCGAACCTATCGTCCGGAACCCGACAGCAGCAAACCCTCGGGATACCGGTTCGTTGGCGACGGCACGCGCCTCTGGATCGCGCAGGCCCCGACCGGTGCCCAACGGAATATCTTCACGATGCTGGCGGACGGGTCGGTCGTCAGCTTTGCGGCCTCGAACGCGAGCGCGTTGTCGCCGTATCTGGGCGCGACCGATCCGCAGGGGTTGATCACCTACATTCGCGACCTTCCGATCGGCGCGATTGTCAGCTCGACACCCGCGTTCCTCGATCCGCCGTCGCTCGATCCGCCGCCCGACGCGAGCTATCCGGGCTTCGCGAACACGAACAAGGACCGCCGGAGCCTCATGTTCATCGGCGCCAACGACGGAATGCTGCACGCGATCGACGGCAGGACGGGCACGGAAGTCTGGGCCGTCATTCCGTTCAATCTGCTGCCGAAGCTCAAAGCCCTGCAGGACGGACAGGCGATCGGCGAGTTCGATTTCTTCGTGGACGCCTCGGCGAAGATCGCGGACGTCAAGGTCGGCGGCCAGTGGCGAACCTACCTGTTCATCGGCGAGGGCGCCGGAGGCACGTTCTATCAGGCGTTCGACGTGACGCTTGCCGGCATCTCGGCGTCCATCCAGCCGGATGACGACAACATCACGACGCTGCTCGACTATTTCAAGGACCCGTCGCGGGTCCCCTTCAAGTGGAGCTTTCCGCGGTACACGAGCTTCGACCCGGGCGTCGCCCCGTACGGCGATCTCTCCGCGTCGGCCTCGTCCGCCGAAAAGAGCGTTGGACAGACGTGGTCGGATCCGAGCGTCGGGCAGGTCGTCGGCGACAGCGGTCCGTACGCGATGCTGGCCGGATCGGGGTTCTTCCCGTATTCGGGGCAGCAGCAGCCCAATCGGGGCGGGCGCGTCGCGGGCACGACCTTCTATATGCTCGACGTCGCGACCGGTACGGTCCTCGACAGTCGGGACGTCGGCAGCGACGGGCGGGCCGAAGACGTGGACAGCTGCGCGTCAGCCGGGAACTGCGAGCAGATCAAGAACGCGCTGCAGTCGGATCCGGTAGCCACCGGTCCGTCCGACACGCGGTTCATGACGACCGCCTACATCGGGGATCTCGATGGCCGGCTGTGGCGTTTCTCGCTCGGGCTGACCGGAAGCCAGGCGGCCTTCGTCGGGTCTCCAATCAAGCTGCTGGATGTCGGCGCGGCGCAGCCGATCTTCTCCTCGATGGCCACCGTGAACGTCGGCGGCACCCAGCAGTACCTGTTCTTCGGGGCGGGCAGCGATTTGCTCCCGACGGTCGGCGTGTCGGAGGCGTACCGCCTGTTCGGCGTGCTCGATCAGAGCGGGAGCGGCTTCAAACGATTCGACATCCCCCTCGCGACCGTCGACAACGCGGGCGACGACGAGAAGGTGACGGCCTTTCCGGCCGTCGCGGGCGACATCGTCTTCTTCTCGACGACGGTGTTCAAGCCGGCCGCCCCGTGCACGGTGGCAGACGCCAACCTGTATGCCCTGACCTTCATCGGCGGGCCCGCGTACGACAACACCGGCGATCAGAAGATCGACAGGACCGACACGCCGAAAGCCAAAACCATTCTCGCGGGTGGACGCGCCACCGCCCCCTTCGTCGTCGATCAGCATCTGCTCTTCGGGGCCGGATCCAAGGTCGAGCTCCTGGGCGATCCGCAGGACTTCAACAACGGGGTCGGCCAGGCCGGGGTGCGCATTCTTTCCTGGCGCGACAATCGATAGGCTTTGGGCTGTAGGCTCTAGGCTGTTGGCCTGTGCCGTCCGAAGCCCAAAGTCTAAAGCCCAAAGCCCAAAACGGCCGAAAAGATGATTGGGCGTAGCTTGACCGCGCCTTTTCGGTTTCGTACGATTGGTGAGAGGGCTTTTCCTGGGAAAACTCATGAGTCTGCGGCAGGTCGTCGCTCGCGCTTTCGTACTGCTCCTCGCGGCGGCGACGTTCGCGTCGGGGCAGACACTCGCGGACGTGGCGAAGAAGGAAGAGGAACGGCGCAAGGCGGTGAAGCAGCCGTCCAAGGTCATCACGAATGAGGATCTGAAGCCGGTGCGCACGCCCGATCGGCCGGCGACCGCGCCGGCCGCGGCCCCCACGGAGTCCGCGAAACCGGCCCAGCCGGGAACGGCCCCTCCGGCAGACGCTTCGGCCAAGCCGCCGGCACCAGGCGCGGCGACTCCGGCCAAGCCGGCCGGCGAGGCCAGCCCGGGCGAGAAGAAGGACGAAACATACTGGCGCAACCGCATCACCACCGTCCGCACCGCGCTTCAGCGGAACCTGGTCTACGTCGATGCGATGCAGTCGCGCATCAACGCCCTCACCACTGATTTCGTGAATCGGGACGACCCTGCGCAGAGAGCCGTCATCGCGGCGGATCGACAGAAGGCACTGGCGGAGCTCGATCGGCTCAAAAAGGAAATCGAGGCCCAGACCAAGGAAATCGCACAGATCGAGGAAGAAGCGCGGCGGGCGGGCGTCCCACCCGGCTGGCTGCGATGAGAAGTTAGCAGTTCACACGGCGATCATCGGCCGCTCAGAATCGATAATAGAGGCTGGTCGAGAACGAGTGCTGCCGGAGCGGATCGCGGTCCGCCCGCTGGTCGCGGCTCACGCTGCCGCGGACGCCGACGATGAGGCGATCCGTGGCGGGCAGGTTGACCTCCGCGGCGAAGGTCTCCGATTGCAGCAGCGCGAGGTCGTTTTGGTCGCGGATTTCTTCACGCGAGGCGCCGCGGCCGTACCGAACGCCTGCGTAAGTGTCGGCGTCCCGGAAAAACCGCCGGACCCAGCCGTGCACTGACACCGAGTTGCCGCTGTCGTGAGGCAGGATGTAGCTGCGGGCGCCCGCATACCAGTTCCCGTAGTACTTGCCCAGCGTCACCGTGTAGATGTCGACGTCGTCGCCGAAGTGCAGGCGACGAAACCCGCCGGAGCCTTCGAAGCCGGCGCCCAGGCTTTGCCAGAAATCGAAGCCGAAGCGGTAGTCCGGAAAAAACGCCGCGTCGGGCGCAACGGCCACGCTGATGTACGCGTAGCTGCCCGGCCGGAAGCGCGGATACATCTCCACTTCGAACTGCTGGTCGTCGACGCCGAAGCGGCGGGCGCGAGACGCGCGCCCGATGATGGCGCCGACCCGTGTTTGCCGCTTGAGGCTCAGGTCCCCCTCCTGCCACGGCTGACGGTCATCGTCGAACCGGTCGAACGAGAAGCCGACGCCCACCTGCCAGAACTGGAGCGTGCTTTGAATCGTGCGCCGCAGGCGCAGGGCCTGCTCGTTCGACGGCTCCTGGTTCAGCACGCGCCGGACCTCGTCCAGCGCCTCGCGTCCGCGAGCCATGGCCTGCAGCGCCCTCGCGTGCGAGAGTAGGTAGGTGGTATCGTTGGGCTTTTCGTGCAAGGCCTCGGCGGCGAGCGCCTCGGCGCGCTGCGGACGATCGGACCAGAGCTCGACGTTGATGAGCGCGGGCAGCGCGTCGCCATGCCCCGGGTGGCCCTTGAGCACCGCCTCGAGCTGCTGGCGCGCCGCATCGTACTGACCGTCCCACGACAGCATCGTTCCGTACACCACGCGCGCGTCAGAGTCGTCCGGGTTCTTCGTCAGGTGGGCGCGCAGAAGACTCAACGCCTCGCCTCGCTTGCCGTCGGACGACAGCGCCCGCGCCTGGGCGAGGGCATCAGGGGACACATCGGGCGTTTGGGCGAGCGCGGAGCCGGCGGGCACCACGAACGCGCACCAACACAGGAAGAGAGCCACCAGAGCGTGGCGCAGCAGTCGAGTCATGATCGGTTGTTCCCCAGACGAGACACACCTCAGGTACAAAGACGTGCTGCTCTGTGTATCGGGGGGAGGGCGCCGGAGGATCAGGGTTCGGGGTGCGGATCTGGGTGTCGCCCGTGGTCCGGCCTACTGGCAAGCGGGCGAGCGGCCGAGAGAGGTGAAAGGGGGAGCCTTGACCCCGCTGGTGCCCTTCCCTACGATTGGTGCAGCAGGTCTCAACAGTTGATGAGCAGCATCCAATCGGTTCTGCTTCGCGCGACCGCTCTCGTGTTGACGAGCTCGGTCCTTGCCCCGCACAGATCGAGACAGAAGCCCGGCGGGCCGGCGTCCCGCCCGGGTGGCTGAGATAGCCATCAGTCTGCCAGCTGTCAAACCCGTGAAGCGATCACGTTCACCACAGAGACCACGGAGCGCACAGGGGGGAGACTTCAAGTTTTCTCTGTGTTCTCTGTGTGCTCTGTGGTGAGCGTGGGCACTCCGTGCCTAGTCGAGCGCTCGTGGCGGGGCCCATCCTGATCGTCGAAGACAAGGATTCTCTCCGGACCATGCTGCGGCATGCGCTCGAGGCGGAGGGGCATGCCGTCGTGGAGGCGGCCGACGAGGCCGAAGCCCGGCGCCAGCTCGCGAGCGCCCGCGCCGATCTCGTGTTGTCGGATCTGCGACTTCCGCAGGGCGACGGCTTTGGGGTCCTGCGCGCCGCGAAGGAAGCCGATCCGGATTTGCCGGTCATCGTCATGACCGCGTTCGGTGGCATTCAGGATGCGGTCGAAGCGATGAAGCAGGGCGCGGTCGATTTTCTGGCCAAGCCGGTCGATCCCGACCATCTGCTGCTGCTCGTGGATCGCGCGCTCGCGCAGCGGCGGATGGCGGCCAACTATGTCTTGCTCAAGGAAGAAGTCGCCTCCAGACGAGCGCCGCTCATCGTCGGTGACGATCCGCGCCTGCGGCAGGTGATGTCTCAGCTTTTGCGCGCCGCTGGATCGGATGCGACGGTGCTGCTCGAAGGGGAGAGCGGGACGGGGAAGGAGTTGTTCGCCCGCACGCTGCACGTGCTGAGCCCGCGCGCGGACGGCCCGTTTGTCGCGATCAACTGCGCCGCGATTCCCGAGACGCTCCTCGAAAGTGAGCTGTTCGGCCACGAAAAGGGGGCGTTCACGGGTGCAACGGCCCGCAAGCTCGGCAAGTTCGAGGTCGCGCACCGCGGCACGATCTTCCTCGACGAGATCGGCGATCTCCCGCTCGGCCTTCAGGCGAAGATTCTGCGCGCGCTCGAAGGGCGGCAGTTCGAGCGCGTCGGCGGCAACAGCGTCGTGCAGGTGGATGTCCGCCTCGTGGCCGCCAGCAACAAGAACCTGAAGGCGAGCGTCGCGTCGCGGCAGTTCCGCGAAGACCTCTATTTCCGGCTGTCGGTTTTCCCGATCACGATCCCGCCGCTGCGCGATCGTGTGGGAGACATCTCGATTCTCGCCCGTCACTTCATCGAGCGGTTCTGCCGCGACTTGAAGAAGAAGACGCTCGAGCTGAGCCCCGATGCCGAAAAGGCGCTCCGCGCGTATCCGTGGCCCGGGAACGTCCGCGAGCTGCAGAACTGCATCGAGCGCGCGGTCATCCTGGCGGAGGGCCCGCGTCTCGAGCCAAGGCACCTGAACCTGTCGTACCGGGCGCCGCAGCTGGGCGCCCCTCCGGCGCAGCCGGCGCCCTCCGATCCATGGGGCTCCTTCGATCTGAACGGCACGCTCGCGCAGGTGACCCGCCGCGCGATTGCCGAGGTGGAGAAGCTGAAACTGGCGCGCGCGATGGAAGAAGCCGCCGGTAATAAGGTACGCGCGGCCGAGATCCTGCAGATCGGCTACAAAGCCCTGACCGGCAAGCTCCGCGAGCACGGGCTCGAGAAGAATTGACGATTGGGGATTGGCGATTGCGCCGACAGGAGGACCAGATGACCCCTGCAGGCCGTGATGACCATGGTGGCGGCCACCTTGGCAATGACGTCGAGGATCGTCAGCGTGGTCTGAGCCGTCGCGAGCTGCTCAAGCTCGCCGCCTCGGCGGCGACCGTGCCTTGCGCGATCTCGGTCGGCCTTGAGGTGGCGGGCGCCGCCCCCGTGGCGCCGGCCGTCGACGCGGGGCAGGCTGCCGGTGTCCTGCGGGCGCCGCTACAGGCGCTCACCGCGACCGAGGCCGAGCTGCTGGACGCCATTGTCGCGAGGCTGATCCCGACCGACGCCGGTGGTCCCGGCGCGAGCGAAGCCGGAGCCGTGCGGTACATCGATCGCGCCCTGGCGGGCGCGCCGCGCCGTTCATACAGCTCCCGCCGACCGATCAGGATTCGGTCCTGGTCGACGTCGAGACCGGGTCGGCCACCGGATCCAGCGCCGGCTTCCAAGGCGGTTCCGCGCGGTTCTTCGCGATGGTGCGGGCCCACACGCTGCAGGGCACCTTCGGCGACCCATACTACGGCGGCAATGTGAACTTCGTCGGCTGGGATCTGCTCGGCTATCCCGGCGTGCGGACCAGCGTCGGTCCCAACGACCAGCGCCTCGGCGTCGTGGTGGCGCCGACCCGCCGATCCGCGTACGACGGCGGCATGTTCGAGAAGGCAACCGTGAGCGTGCGCATGCCGGGGCGTGCTGCCGATGGCGACTAGGCTCAAGGAAACGGAGGTCGTGTTCATCGGGCTCGGCGCTGCCGGCGGTGTGGCGGTGCTGCCGCTCGCACAGGCCGGCATCGACGTCGTCGGCCTGGAGGCCGGGACTTGGCTGACCCGTCGCGATTTTGCCCCCGACGAAATCAGGAACAACATCCGTGACTGGCCGATGGCCGTTGGGCGGGACGACGCTGCACTACTGGGCCCAGAGCTGGCGGCTCCACCCGTGGGACTTCAAGCTGGTGAGCGAGACCGCGCGCCGGTATGGCGCCTCTCACATCCCGAAGGGGTCCACGGTCGAGGACTGGCCGTTCGGTGACGACGAGCTGGAGCCGTACTACGACAAAGTCGAGTACGAGATTGGCGTCTCGGGCCAGGCGGGCAACATCCGCGGCACGATCGATCGACGCGGCAATATCTTCGAAGCGCCACGCCAGCGCGAGTACCCGATGCCGCCGCTGCGCGGCACCGGCTTTCTCGACATGATGTCGGCCGCCGCGCGTACGCTCGGCTGGCACCCGTTCCCCGGGCCGGCAGCCATCAACTCGGTGCGCTACCAGGACCGCTCGCCGTGCGTGTATCACGGCTTCTGCAACAAGGGTGGGTGTCACGTGGACGCCAAGAACGGTCCGAACGTCACGACGATCCCGAAGGCGCAGAAGACCGGGCACCTGCAGGTCGTCACGCGCGCGCACGTCGTCCGCATCGACGTCGATCCGCGCGGCCGCGCGAGCGGCGTGACGTACGTGACCGACGGCCATGAATTCTTTCAGCCCGCGAAGGTCGTGCTTCTCGCCGGCTACACCTACGAGAACTCGCGGCTGCTCTTCCTGTCGACATCGAACGCGTTCCCCAAGGGCCTGGCGAACAACCACGACAACTGGGCCGACGACAACTTCGACCACGTCGGTCTGGATTTCCTCGGCGGCGGCAACCTCTGGGTGTTCTCCGACCGGCGGCCCATCGCGGCCGCCGGCATGGGGACGTTCGGCCGAACCCCGACATGGGGTTCGCAGTGGAAGGCGTTCGTCAAGGAAAACGCCGACCGCACCAACACCGCGTACCTGCAGAAGACCACGTTGCCGTACGAAGACAACTGGCTGGATCTCGATCCCGAAGTGAAGGACCCGCTCGGCTTCCCTGTGCTTCGTATCACGGCCGACTACAAAGACAACGAGCGGCGCGTGGCGGCGTTCATCCAGGACAAGATGGAGCAGTGGTACCGCACGGCCGGAGCGATCGAGATTGCCCGAGGCCCGCTCGGCACGATGGGCCTCAACACCCACGCCTACGGCGGTACCCGCATGGGCGACAATCCGGAAACCAATGTCGTCAATCGCTGGGGCTTCACACACGAGGTGCCCAATCTCGGCGTGCTCGGTGCCTCGGTAATGGGCACGAGCGGCGCCCACAATCCGACCCTCACCGTTCAGGCGCTCGCGTGGCGCACGGCAGACTACCTGGTGAAGAACTGGAAGACTGTGACGTGACGAGGGTGGCTGCTATTGCAGTTTTCAGTTGTCAGTAGTCAGGTTTCAGTATCAGGTGGCTGTCTTCCTGGCCACTTTCCGTCCCCTTCGAACTGATACCTGACTACTGACAACTGAAAACTGCTTTAGGCCTTCATGCCGATCCCCTTCAGCGCGCGCTTGAGGTCCCGCTCGGTGAGATCGTTCACGATCGTCGTGGACCCGATGCCGGTCGGCAGCACGAAATGAATCTTGCCGTCCGCGACCTTCTTGTCCAGCGTCATCGCCTCGATGACCGGGCCGATCTGAAGATCGCCGATCGGGGGCAGCGGCCCGAGCTGGCCGATGAGTGACGCCAGCGCTTGGCGGAGATCCGGCGCCAGCAGCCCCCGATCGATGGCCAACTGGGCCGCCGCCATCATGCCGTAGGCAATCGCCTCGCCGTGACGATACCGGCGGTACTTGGTCACGGCCTCGAGCGCGTGGCCGGCCGTGTGGCCGAAGTTCAGCACGCGCCGTGGTCCGGACTCGCGCTCGTCCTGTTCGACGACGCTCGCCTTGATGCGGCACGAGTCGGCGATGATCGGGATGAGGGCTGCCGGATCTCTGGCGAGGATTCGCGTGAGATCGCGTCCGAGGCGCGCGAAGAGGTCGGCGCTGAGGGCCATCCCGTACTTGATGACCTCGTAGAGCCCGGCGCGGAACTCGCGCCGCTCCAGCGTCTTTAACAGCAGGGGATCGATCGCGACGAGTCGCGGTTGGTAGAAGGCGCCGATGAGGTTCTTCCCGGCTGCGTGGTTGACCCCGACCTTCCCGCCAATGGCGCTGTCGACCTGCGCCAGCAAGGTTGTCGGCACCTGCACGAAGTTGATCCCGCGCAGGTAGGTGGCGGCGGCAAACCCGGCGATGTCCCCGACGACGCCGCCACCGATGGCGATGAGCGTGGCCGATCGCTCAGCGTGCGCGTTGACGAGCGCGTCGTAGATCCGGGTCACCGTCGACAGCACCTTGAACCGCTCGCCTTCGGGAATCAGCACGACCTCCGATCCTGGAAGACGCGGGCCGATGAAGGTGCCGTGGAACCGCCACACCAGCGGGTTTGAGATGACGAAGCGGCGCTCGCCGAGCCCAAGCTCGCGCAGGAGCAGGTGCAGGCGTCCGACGAGACCTTCGGCGATGATGACGGGGTAGCGGCCAAAGGGCGTGGCGATCTCGATGCGGATCTGATCCACGACCTGCTAGGATAACATCCGGTGGTTCTCGAGACGGACTTCCTGATCGTCGGCAGCGGAATCGCCGCGCTCAGCACCGCCGCCCAGCTCGCCGGCGCCGGTGACGTCCTCATCCTCACCAAGGCGGAACCCCGCGAAGGCAGCACCGGCTACGCGCAGGGCGGGATTGCCGCCGCGCTCGGCCCGGACGATTCCCCCGATCTGCACGCGACGGACACGATTCAGGCCGGTGATGGCTTGTGCCACGAGGCCGCCGTGCGCGTGCTCGTCGAGGAGGGCCCGGTGCTCGTCCGGCAGCTCGTCGAGTGGGGCGCCACCTTCGATCGTGACGCGCAGGGGCGGCTTGCGCTGGCGCGCGAGGGCGCGCACACGGTGCGGCGCGTGCTCCACGCGCGTGATGCCACGGGGCGCGAGATCGAGCGCGCGTTGTGGAACCACGTTTCCACCGTCGTGAGGCCGCGCGTGCTCAGCCATGCCAGCGTCACCGATCTCTCGGTCGAGGACGGGCGGGCGGGCGGCGTCCGATTCTTCGATCAGCACGGGGCGGCCGGCGTGGTTCGGGCCGGCGCCAGCCTCATCGCCACGGGGGGCGCCGGACAGGTCTTCTCCGACACCACCAATCCGGCCGTGTCGACGGGAGACGGCGTCGCGATGGCCTTTCGTGCGGGCGCGCGCGTCGCCGATCTGGAATTCGTCCAGTTCCACCCCACCGCGCTGAACGTCGCCGGCGCGCCCCGGTTCCTGCTGTCGGAAGCGCTGCGCGGGGAGGGCGCCCACCTCGTCAACCAGAACGGCGAGCGGTTCATGACCCATGACGACGAGGCGGGGGAGCTGGCTCCGCGGGATCAGGTCGCGCGCGCGATCGTGCGGGAGGCCGATCGCACGGGGGGGCCGGTCTTTCTGTCGCTGCAACACCTCGATGCCGATTTCGTGCACGCACGCTTTCCGCTCGTCTCGAGTACTTGCCGCCGCTTCGGCCTCGACCTGGCGCGGGATCGGATCCCCATCGGTCCGGCCGCGCACTATCTGATGGGCGGGATCGAGACGGATCTCGACGGCCGGACGTCGCTGGCGGGGTTGTATGCCGCGGGCGAGACCGCCTGCACCGGCGTCCACGGCGCGAACCGGCTCGCCAGCAACTCGCTCTTGGAAGGGCTGGTCTTCGGCGCCCGCGCAGGACGCGCGATGCTGGCTGATCGGCGTCGCGCGCAGCCTCGTCGGACCGTTTCCGCTCCGCTTGCCCTGTACGGCACCGGCGCGGCGGCGGTGGGGCTCGCCAACCCGGATGAGCTCGTTGACCAGCTGCGCCGGAGGATGTGGCAGTCGGTGGGGCTCTTTCGCGAGCGAAACGAACTCGAGCAGGTCTTGAGCTGGCTGACCGATCGCTGGGCGGCGATCGGTGCAGATCTGGAGTCGCTTCCGGCCCGCGCAGACGCGTGGAAGACCACCAACCTGGTCCTGGTCGGCCGCCTCATTACCGGCGCCGCGCTGTGGCGCGAGGAAAGCCGCGGCGCGCACTTCCGATCCGATTTCCCCGTGCGCGACGATCTACACTGGAACCGTCACGGCACGCAGAGTAACGAAGCTCCGCTTCGTTACTAGTTGCGCGGCCGCTGAAGCGGCCGCGCCTAAGCCGGGCTTCCACCCCAACGCGGCTGCCGCGTTGGGGACCCCGGACTTGCGCGGCAACGTTGACACGTTCGTACACATTTGCGCCGTGCAAGCACGGCTAGAGTCGATCGATGAGCGACAAGAACGACAAGAGCGACAAGAATGATGGCAAAGACCGCCAGGTCACCGAGATCACGCCCCGGTCCGAGGACTTTTCGCGGTGGTACACGGACGTCGTCCGCCGGGCGGAGCTCGCCGACTACTCGCCAGTGAAGGGCTGCATGGTCATCCGGCCCTACGGGTATGCCATCTGGGAGCTGATTCAACAATCGCTCGACCAGCGAATCAAGGCGACCGGCCACGTCAACGCGTACTTTCCGTTGTTCATCCCGGAAAGCCTGCTGACCAAGGAAGCCGAGCACGTCGAGGGCTTTGCGCCGCAGGTCGCGTATGTCACGCACGGCGGCGGCGAAAAACTCGACGAGAAGCTGATCGTCCGCCCGACGTCGGAAGCGATTATCGGAACCATGTACGCCAAGTGGATCCAGTCGTGGCGCGATCTGCCCGTGCTGATCAATCAATGGGCGAACGTGGTGCGATGGGAGAAGGTCACCCGTCCGTTCCTGCGAACCACGGAGTTTCTCTGGCAGGAGGGCCACACGGCGCACGAGACCGAGGCCGATGCGGAAGAGGAGACCCTCAAGATCCTGGAGCTCTACAAGGAGACCCTCGAGTCGGAGCTCGCGGTGCCGGTCCTGACCGGTCGAAAGACCGCCAGCGAGAAGTTCGCCGGCGCGCTCCGCACCTACTCCATCGAAGCGCTGATGGGAGATGGCCGCGCGCTCCAGGCCGGCACCTCGCACAACCTGGGACAGAATTTCGCGAAAGCGTTCGACATCACGTTTCAAGCGCGCGATAAGTCGCTCCAGCATGTCTGGGGCACGTCATGGGGCGTGACGACGCGCCTGGTCGGCGCGGTTGTGATGGTGCACGGCGACGACAACGGCCTCGTGTTGCCGCCCCGCGTCGCGCCCTACCAGGTCGTCATCGTCCCGATCCCGCGTGGGAACTGGCAGGAGACGGTGCTGCCCAGAGCCCGCGAGATCCGCGCGTCGCTTCAGACCGCTGGTATCCGGGTGACGCTGGACGAGCGCGACACCTACACGCCCGGATGGAAGTTCGCCGAATGGGAGCTCCGCGGTGTGCCGCTGCGCCTCGAACTCGGGCCGAAGGACATCGAGAAGTCGCAGGTGCTGCTCGTGCGCCGGGACACGCGCGAGAAGCTGCCCACGCCCATGGATGGATTGACGCGTCGGGTCGAAGAGCTGCTGGTGGCGATTCAGGGCGAACTGTTCGACAAGGCGCTCCGGTTTCGTGAAGAGCACACGACGAGTACCAGTTCGTACGACGAGTTCAAGCGCATCATGGAGGGCCGCCCCGGATTCGTGATGGCGCCATGGTGCGGATCCGAACGATGCGAGGCGGAGATCAAGACCGAAACCCAGGCGACGATTCGACATCTCCCCCTCAGGCAGCCGGGGACGTCGTCGCCTGCCGGCGCGTGTATCAAGTGCGGCCAGCCGGCGACGGAAGAAGCGTATTTCGCGAAAGCGTATTAACAAGTGAGAAATGAAAAGTCAGAGCCGGCCCTTCCACAACTCGGCGAGTGCCGGCGACCTCGCGAGCGCGCGCTTGAGCGCGGGGCTTCGGCGTGTCAGGCGTTCGCGGCGGACGATGGCCTGGAAAGCTTCCAGCAGCGCCGTGCGCCAGCGTTCGGCTGACTCGGCGGACCCGCGCAACCCCGAGCTGCCGCGTTTCCCGGACGCGGCGCGCTGATACGCGACCGCCAGTGACTCGAGGGCGTCCGCGTGGCCAATCCGGCCAAGCGCCTTCAGGAACTCCGTCGGGAGCGGTCCGTCAGCCGCTTCGACGCTCTCACGCAAGTCATACAGCCCGATCCGGCTGTTGCGCGCCGCGAGGCGATCGTGCACGCGGCCGCGCAGGCGGGTCCACGCGGCGCGCGCGTCGAGCGCACGCGTGCCGTCTTCACGCGCCTTGATCGCCTCGACCAACCGGTGCAGGACCGAGAGCGGCAGAACGGGCGCCGCCTCGTCCAATGCCCTCGCCAATCCCTCCGGGACCTGCGGAAGATCGCCCAGCGCCGCCTGCGTCACGATGGTGATGGATGGCGGGTGTGTTTTCCCCGCCGAGAGCAGCGCGGCGCGCGCTCGCAGCGGAGCACTCTCGTCGAGCTGCAGCGTTTTGAGCAGAGGGTTGAGCGTCCGGAGCGGGAGATCGGCGAGCGCATCGAGCGCCGCGAGCCGCACGACAACCGGCCGGCTCCGATCGACGGTCGCTTGCGTCAGGCGATCGAGGGCGGAGGACGAGCTGTCGGTGGCCAGCAGCGTCCGGGCTACGCCGATCGCTCCCACCGAGATCGTGGCATCACTGCTGTCCAGAAAAACGAGCGCCTGCCTGAGGGCGGCCGGATCCCGGCATCCTTCCAGCGCTCGAAGGGCCGCGGCTTTCGCGCGGGAGGGAACGGCGCGCTTCAGGTAGTCGAGCAGATGCGGCGCCGCCCGTGGCCCGATGATCGACAGGCGCGCGATGGCGGTCTCGACCCGAACCTCGTCTTTCGACTCGAGATCGGGGAGTGCCGCCTCGACCTCGCGGGCCGCCGACTTGCGGATCACGGGAGGAGTGTAGATGAAACAGGGATCAGGGGACAGGGATCAGGGACCAAGAACGGCGCCTCCGGGTTTTCCCCCGGCGTCACACCCTTGTCGCCGCTTTCTGATCCCCGACCCCCGATCCCTGCTTCCATCGGTTACTGCAGCCGCACCGTCACTGCCGCGCGGCGATTCAGACGCCGAGTCTCTTCGCGCGAGTTGTCGTGCTTCGGCTTCTCCTCGCCGTAGCTGACGGTGGTGACGCGATCCGGTGTGACACCGCGACTCGAGAGGTAGTCGCGCACGGCGGTCGCGCGCCGCTCGCCGAGCGCCAGGTTGTATTCGGCCGTCCCGATGTTGCACGTGTGGCCTTCGATCTGGAGGCGCAGCTCGCGGTTGTCCTGCATCGCCTTGACGACCTCGTCGAGGAGCCGCGTCGCCCCTTCGCGCAGCGTGTAGCGGTCGAAGTCGAAGTGCACATCCTCGAACGTGTAGACCTTGGGCGCCGGCCGGATGACCTGCAGCGTCACGACGTCGGACGCCGTTCCGCCTTTGCCGTCGTCGACCGTCACGGTCGCCGGCACCGAGCCTTCCTGGTTTGGCGCCGTCCAGAGCGTCTTCGGCTGGGTCGGCGCGGCCAGCGTCCCGGTCGGGACCCCCCACGTGTAGGTCAGCGGATCGGCGTCCGGATCCTGGCCCACCGCCGTCAGGGTCGAGCTCCGCAGGACCTCGACCGTGCACGGGTCACAGGCTGCTTTCACGGTCGGCGGCCGGTTGACCGGCGGCGGCGGCGGGGGCGGCGGCGGCGGGGGGGGTGGCGGCGGGGGCGGCGGCACATACACCCGCACGCCCGGGTGATAGCCTAGCCGGACCTGCCAGCCAAAGTAGTCGCCCGTCTGGTCGCTCTGGCCAAACGCGCTGCGGCCCGCCCCGGGCGCCGAGTAGTTGATCCCGCCCCCCACGAAGAACCCGTTCGTCGGGTGCTGCCAGGTCGCCCCGATGGTGAGGATCGCCAGCGGGTCGATCTCGCTCGTCGTCGGCGACCGGCTGCCGTCGCTCGCCGTCAGGCCCGCCGTCGCAAACGCGTCCTCGAACCGCGCCTCGCCATGGAACTCGGTGACGATCCGGAACGGCTTGCGCGACGGAAACGCCGCCCCCACCCCCCACCGCAGCCCATTCGACAGATCCAGCGCCAGCGGGGTGTCCGGATCCCCGCGCACGATCACGCCCCCAACCCCGCTCAGCTCCACCCGCTCGTTCACTTCCCCGCTCACAATCGCGTCCACCAGCACGTCGGGCTTCCCCGTGCTCGTGCCCGCGGCGGTATCGCCGGTCGGCACCTTCACCATCCCCCGCAGCGCCACCGCCGCCGGCTGCTGCCGCCACGGCGCCCGCAGGTTGATCTTCGCCCCCAGCATCAGGTCGCCCACGTGGTCGCCCGTCCAGCCCTCGCGCACAAACGGCAGCTCGTTGACGAGGCCCCCCACCGCGGGATGGCTCGTGAAGAGCGGCCGGACGTCACGGTCCACCCGCGTGTCGACCCGGAACGAGCCGAACAGCTCGGCCCGGTCGCGCACCCCGACCCCGACCGTCACCGCAAAATGCGAGATGTCGGTGAAGCCCTGCTCGCGGTCATAGTTCGCGCGGTAGCCGCTGACGGACCACTTCTTGTGCGGGAGAATCTCTGCCGACGGCACGAACCAGAGGCCCGTGTCGCCGAAAAACGTCGTCGTCGCAGGCCGCGTCGCGCCGTTCTGGTCCGGCTTCGTTTGGGTCTGTGACTGCGCTTGCGATGGACTCGAGGGCGACGGCGTTTGAGCAGCCGCCGTCCCCATTGCGGCCAGTACAAAGACCAGCCCGCCTGCAACGCGTCTTGCCATAGAAATCACGCCTCCACGTGGCGATCGGGCCGAACGCCCGCCTTTAGTCGCTTGCCTGGGGCCCGGCCGCCACCGGTTCGAGGTCCGGTGGCATCATCGCCGACAGCGGCTGCGACGCCATGAGACGCCCTCGGCCTCCGCGGCTAATTTGGCCGCCCTTGCGACCGGCGACACGAGCCTCTTCGGCTGACCACTCGTGGGCCGTGCCCTTTTGGTGAGCGGCTCGCCCACCCTTGCTGGCGATCTCTTTCTGCTTCTCCGGTGACATCGACGCGAACCCGCGTCGCTCCTTGCGGTCTCCTAGGTTCACGGTTGCACCTCCGTGATGTTTCGCTCCACGCGATCCCGACACGTCTTTGGTCCCCGAACGTGCCCAGGCGACTGTGGGCTTAATCAAAGAACATGCCACCCCAGCCTTGCCCGGCAGGTGGGATTGGGGGCGCTAAGTGCCTGGTTTTTCGAGGGATCTTTTTAGCTCATCCGGACAGGTCGAAATCATGCAGTCATTTCGGACAGCGGGCGTTGTCGGACCCTACGCTTGAGGTGCATGCCTGCCGGCCGGCTTTTTGGGCGGATCTGGGTGTCCGGTGGACGAGCACTCAGGCGCTGGGACGGGTGACGCGGGTCGGTTTGAAGTAGTCGCAGGTTTCACAATTGCGAACGTCGAAGTGGTACCCGACCACTGGATACCACATCGGGTGCGCGCAGTACACCAGCTCGCCGTCTTCGATGGTGTGGAGCCCGAGTTCGGGGGGAAGGCGCGACGTGCGGCGGCTGTACCAGCAGATCCGATGACGGGCTTCGTCGCTGATTCCCGTCGTGTGGCTCACGGGGGGTATGATAGCTCAACTCGGGGTTCGGGAGTCGGGATTCGGGATTCGGGATTCGTCGCGTGCGATTGGTCGATGAGCGTTCCCACGAATCCCGGACCCCGACTCCCGAATCCCGTCTCGCTTACCGAAGGGAGAGAGCGATGATCCCCTGCGGACCTATTCACGTTCCGTCCGAGACGAGCACGACCGGACGAAAGGTGTTCTGTGCGAAGTTTCAGAAAGAGCTTCCGGGTCTCGACGAGCCGCCGTGGCCGGGAGAGCTCGGACAGCGCGTGTACGAACACGTTTCGAAGGACGCGTGGAAGCTGTGGGAAGAACGGATGAAGATGATCCTGAACGAGTACCGGCTGCTGCCGTGGCAAAAGGAAGCGCAGGAGCTGATCGCCAAGTACATGGAGGACTTCTTTTTCGGAGAAGGTGCCGCGCTCCCGCCGGGATACGTACCGCCCCAGCAAAAAAAGTGAGGAATCGTCAGTGCGGATTGTGGATCGCGGAGCGCGGATTGATTGTGGATTGCAAATCCGCAATCGCCAATCCGAAATCCGCAATTAACATCCTGTCACCGTCAGTTCCCTGTCCATCAGCACGCCGAGCTTCCCATGCGCGGTCCGGAGCGCGTGCTCGACTTCTTCGGGCGTCCCGGCGCGCGCGAAGATGAAACCCAGATAGCTGGCGCCTTCGGGAAGCGGGACGAGCTTCTGATCGGGCTTGGCAGTGATGTGGATCTGCTCGATGGCCGGGACGGCTCGCGCCTCGTCCACCCCTTCGACGCGCCGGAAGATCCCCGCGCTCGTGATCGGCATCATCATGACGCCTGACGCTGCCGACTCCCGCTGATAGTGCGCGACCGATTCGCCGATGGCCTGGCGCAGCAGCAGCTCCTCGAGGCTGATGGGCTCAGCCAGGGTGCCCGGCGTCAGTCGGCTTGCGGTCGTGGTGCCCGTCGTGGCGCCCTTCAACCGGGCCTCATCAAATCTCAGGCTCTCCGCGCACAGCCCCCCGATTGGCCGCGCCGCGATCTCCAGCACGACGATTGCGTCATCTTTGATCCGGCACTCGGCGTGGATCGGCCCGTGCCACAATCCCATCGCGCGCGCTCCACGAGCGACGGCCTTCACGATGGCCTGCTGGCGGGAGCTCGGCAGACGCGACGGCGTCACGTAGATCGTCTCCTCGAAGAACGGTCCTTCCAGGGGATCGGGTTTGTCGAAGATGGCGAGCGGCACGAGCGAGCCGCGCTCCATCACGGCCTCGATCGCGACTTCGACGCCCGGCACGTACCCCTCGATCAGGATGGTGTCGTGGCCCGGCAGACGGGTGGCTCGGACTTCGGTCGTCGAGAGCAGGCGTCGGACACGTTCGAACGCTTCGACGAAGCCGGTCGGATCGTCGGCGCGGATCACGCCGCGGCTGCCCGAGAGCCCCAGCGGCTTGACGATGCAGGGATAGGAGACTCGACCGGCAAGCTCCCGCGGTGAGGCGTCGATCGAAACCGGGCGAAACCAGGGCACGTTTTCACCGGCCGCCCGGAGGCGCTCGCGCATCCGCAGCTTATTGCGGCTGACGGCCGCCGCGTCCGGCGGATGCCAGGGAAGCTCCAGCGCCGCCGCCACCCGGGCCCCGATGCCCGCCGGCTGATCGCCGACGACCAGCACGCCGGCGATCGGATCGTCCGCGACGGCCGAAAGAATCGCCGCGATCGAGGCCTCCTCGTCATGGAAGCGGATCGGGATCGCCCGATCGACCCAGGGATCCTCGAGCACGTGACAGCGGTCGGTCGCGAACACGAGCTCGACGCCCAGACGCTCGGCCGCCTGTCCGAACGACCGCACCTGATAGCCGGTCGTCGTCGCAAGAAGAAGAACACGCATAACAAGAGCTATCAGCTTTCAGCTATCAGCTTTTCGGCTCCGTTTCTTGATGTCGGCCAAGCTGAAAGCTGAGAGCTGACAGCTGAGAGCTATATGAGAGCCAACTGCTCTGCGGTCGGCTCCGCTCAACAGTACCAAGGCTCGGTCAGATACGGTACTGTCGCTCGATTTCGAGCGGGCGCCGTCGCGGGCCGTACGCGCGGCTCGAACGCACCGATACACTGCCCGGTCAGATCGGAAATTGCGCCGAACAGATCGGGTCGCGATCCGGTCGGCCGCGCTCCGACGAGGGTCATGATGTCGCGCTGCAGCGCGTCCACGCGCGGATCGGGGTGCGCCCAGCGGTACGTGAGCGCCTCTTCATCAAGCCCACCAATCAGCGCCTGTATGTCGGGAAGCTCGAGGAGTCGCGAGCCCGATGTCACGAGCAGTCGGATGGCCAGCTGAATCGGCGCGACATGATCCACGAGATCGAGCGCCTCTATGATCTGGAGCAGCTCGGCGTAGCCTTCGAGGCTCGTCCACGGCGTGAACGCCACGAAAGTCGGCGACAGCGTCAGGCCGGCGTCGCGACACAGAGCGGACACGCGGATGAAGTCGTCGCGCGTGTGACCCTTCTCGAGCCTGGCCAGAATCGCGTCATCGACCGATTCCACGGCGCTCGTCACGAACAGGCACCCCGTGTCGCGGAGTCGCGGCAGCAGGTCGCAATGACGCAGCAGGTGCTCGATCTTGATGGTGACGTCATACGTCACCCTGGGGAACTCGCGCCGGACGGCATCGACCACGCGAAGCGCGTGTCCGATGCCGTTGAAGAAATCCGGATCACCAAAAGTGATGTGTCGCGCGCCCTGATTCACCTGAGCGCGAATGTCCGCCAGAACGACGTCAACCGGCACGACCCGGAATTGCCCCTGATACACCGGGACGACCGGGCAGTGACGGCAGAGGTGTTTGCATCCTCGGCTGGCCTCGGTATAGCCGACAACGACGCGATCGTGTCCGTTGTCCAATGCGGCATATCGCGTCAGCGGCGGGAGGCCCGTGCGGTCCGGGGCGATGAAAGCGAGTCGTGGCAGCCCGGGCGATCGGCCGCCCGGTGGTTTGCCGCTTGCCAGAGCCTGCGCCACCGCCACCAGATCCGCCTCGAACTCCGCGCCCAGGACACTCTCGACCCCACGCGCGCGCAGGACCGCTTCGTTCGGCGGCGCGTACAGACCGAAACAGCAGAGATGCGTGGTGGGATTCAAGGCTCGGAGGCGATCGATCACCGGGATCGCGAGCCTGGTCGCGGTGTGCATCGGGAGGTAGATCGCGACCAGACGCGCCGTGCAGGCCAGATCCGCGTCCAGGCGATCGCGAGAGAGATCGAGACAGTGCACCTCGGCGCCCGCGCGCCGGAGCCACGCGGCCGGGGACGCCAGACCGAACGGTTGTCGTCCGAGCTCGTAGGTCGAGAGGAGGAGGACGCGAAAGGCGGCACTCATGTAATGTTACCGGACTCGGGGTTCGGGATTCGGGAGTCGGGATTCGGGATTCGCGGGCGCGGCGTTCCAGACGTCGAACGCTCCGGGCCGGCAAATCCCGAACCCCGACTCCCGACTCTTTTACCATTCTACGTTGACAAATCGATGATCAGAATCGGCGTCGACACGGGCGGGACCTTCACCGATTTCGTCATGCTGACATCGGGCGGTCTCCGGGTCCACAAAGTGCGCTCGACGCCGGACGATCCGTCGCGCGCGATCCTCGCCGGTATCGCCGAGCTCGTCTCGAACAACCCACGAATCCCGAACCCCGAATCCCGAATCCCGAGCCTGGACGTCGTTCATGGCTCGACGGTCGCGACCAACGCGCTGCTCGAGCGCAAGGGCGCTCGAGTGGCGTTTCTCATCACCGAGGGGTTCGAGGACGTGTTGCGGATCGGCCGCCAGACGCGCCGCGAGCTCTACAACTTCCAGGTCGAGGATCGCCGGCCGCTCGTCGACCCGGGCCTGACCTTTGGCGTGCGCGAGCGGGTCGCGGCCGATGGCCAGGTGCTCCGCGCGATCGACGAGGCGGATCTGGAGGCGCTGGCGGATCGCGTCGCAGCCGCCGGCGTCGAATCCGTTGCGCTGTGTCTGCTCCATGCGTATCTGAATCCCGTGCACGAGCAGGCGCTCTGCGAGCGGCTCGAGGCGCGAGCGCTGATGGTGTCGGCCTCGCACCGCGTGTTGCCGGAGTACCGCGAGTTCGAGCGCGCCAGCACCACCGTGGTCAATGCCTACGTGACGCCTCGCATGACGCGGTATCTGGACGCCCTCGAGCAGCGCTTGGGCCGGGCCCGGCTGAGCATCATGCAGTCGAACGGCGGCTCGATTTCCGCCGCCGGGGCGCGGGGGGCGGCCGTGCAGACAATCCTCTCCGGACCGGCGGCGGGTGTCGTCGGCGCACAAGCCACCGCCGCCGCCGCCGGTTTCGCGCGCGTGATCACGTTCGACATGGGCGGCACGTCCACCGACGTCAGCCTCGTGGACGGCCGGATCGGCGTCACGAGCGAGTCGAGCGTCGGCGACTTCCCCGTCCGGCTTCCGATTCTCGACATCCACACCGTCGGCGCCGGCGGCGGATCGGTCGCGTACGTCGATACCGGCGGCGCGCTGCGGGTCGGTCCCCGCAGCGCGGGTGCCGACCCCGGGCCCGTGTGCTACGGCACCGGTACCGAGCTGACCGTGACCGACGCCAATCTGCTGCTCGGCCGCCTCGATCCGGAAATGTTTTTCGGCGGCCGGATGACGCTCGACGGCACGCGAACGCGGCGGGTCGCGACCACGTTTGCACGCCGTCTCGGCCTCGACCTCGTCGAACTGGCTGACGGCATCGTCCGCGTGGCAAACGCCAACATGGAACGGGCGATCCGGGTCGTGTCGGTGCAGCGCGGGTTCGATCCGAGGGACTTCGCGCTTCTAGCCTTCGGCGGGGCCGGCGCCATGCATGCCTGCGACCTTGCCGACACGCTGGACATCGGGACGATCATCGCGCCTCGTCACGCGGGGGTGCTGTCGGCGCTCGGCATGCTGCTCGCCGACGCGGCCCGCGATTACTCGCGGAGCGTCCTCCAGCCCCTGGCGGGCACGTCGTACGGCGATCTCCGGGATCGTTTTTCGCCGCTGCTCGAGCGCGCGCGGGCGGAGCTGACACGCGAGGGGTTCGGGCCAGGCGCGATCGTGCTCGAGCGGCACGTGGACGTCCGCTATGCCGGTCAGTCTTATGAAATCACGGTCCCGTTCACCCGGCGCTTTCGCGCCGAGTTCGACCGGCAGCACGAGCAGCGCTACGGATACGCCGACCGTGTCCGGCCGGCCGAAGTCGTCAACCTCCGCGTGAAAGCCATCGGCCGCACAGCCAAGCCCGCGCTGCCGGCCACCCGCAGCGCGAAGGCACGGCGTCCGACCGCCTCCACCCGACGCCCGGCGTGGTTCGGCGGCCGTGAGATGGACACCGCCGTCTATCGATGGAGCAACCTCGCACCCGGCTCCCGCAGCGCAGGACCCGCCGTCATCGCCGGCGCCGAAGCGACCGTCGTCGTGCCTCCGGGGTTTCGGTTTCGAGTGGACGGGTTTGGGAACGTTATTGCCACACGCGTGGCACGCCGGGGAAGCCGAAGATGATAAGCCTGAGGATCACAAGGACACGAAGTCACAGCGAAACGTTAAGGGCCCGGAAAGGAATAAAGGTGTCATCTTGGGCGTCGAGGCGCCCGCCCGGCAAGGCGCGAGGAGCGCGCATACCGGGTGTATGTAAGCGACGAGCAACGCAGCCCGGCGGGATGCCTCGGCGTCCAAGATGGCACCTTTATTCCTTTCCGGGCCCTCAGTCTGGATCTTCGTGAGTTTGTGGACGTTGTGTCGTTGTGTTCCGAGCGCGCAGAGAGAAGATGCGGATAGACCCCATCGAATTCGAGATCTTCAAGAACATGTTCCTCTCCATCGCCGAGGAGATGGGCGTCACGCTCTGCCGCACCGGGTTCTCCCCGAACATCAAGGAGC
>JACOUA010000340.1 GCA_016178075.1 Acidobacteriota bacterium | reverse complement strand
GGCCGTATCGGCGCGCGTCGCGCGGCTCGGCGACGTGTTCGCCGGGGCCGACATCGAGGTGGAGACCGTTCCGGACGCACGGGTGAAGATCTGGGAGAAGTTCGTCTACCTGTCACCCTTTGCCGGCTTCACGGGATCGACGCGTCTTCCGATCGGCCCGCTGTGGGCCGATCCACACATTCGGCGTCAGTTTCTCTCGGCGATGTCCGAAGTCATGGCGGTCGCGCACGCGGAAGGCGTGAGCGTGTCGCCCGACGTCATCGATCGCACCGTGTCGTACATGGAAGGGATTCCGGCGACGACCCGGTCATCGCTGCTGATCGATCTGCAGCAGGGCAAGCGGCTCGAGGTCGAGGCGCTACAGGGGTCGGTCGTGCGGCGTGGCGCGAAGCTCGGTGTCCAGACGCCGATCATGGCGACGCTCTATGCCGTGCTGAAGCCGCACGCCGGAGGAACGAAGAACTAAGAAGTTCTTCGTTTTTCGGTCTTCGTTTTCGTTGATGCCGCCCGTCACACCAGCAGAGATCGTCCTGATGTTTCTCGCCGGCGCGACCGGCGGGTCGCTCGGCGCCCTTCTCGGCATCGGCGGCGGGCCCTTCCTAGTGCCGTTCCTGGTGCTGGTGGCGGGTCTTCCGTTTCGCGCGGCGGCGGGCATCAGCCTGGCCACCGTCATCGCGACCTCCACGGTCGTGTCGGCCAACGCCGCCAGCCGGCAGCTGATCAACCTGCGGCTCGGCATCGTGCTGGAAGTAGCGACGACCGCCGGAGGCCTTACTGGCGGGCTGACGGCGCTGATGTTGCCGCCGTCTCTTCTGAGATTCATCTTCGCCGCCGTCATGATTGCGATCGCGCTCGTGATGCTCACCCGCCTCAATCGCCGGAACGTCATCCTCGACGACGAGTTGGATCCGGGCCTGCTGGGCGGCCAGTATCACGAAGACGAGAGCGGCGGCGTCGTGACCTATCGCGTGAAACGTCTGGGCGTCGCGCTCGGGATGTCGTTCGTGGCGGGAAACCTGTCGACGATTCTGGGGATTGGGGGCGGCGTCATCAAGGTGCCGGTGCTGAACGCGTGGTGCGGTATTCCGCTTCGCGCGGCGGCGGCGACGAGCGCGTTCATGATCGGCGTGACGGCGACGACCGGCGCCGTCATCTATTATGCGCGCGGCGAAGTCGTCCCGGCGCTGGCGGCCGGGGCGGTGCTGGGCGTGCTGGCAGGATCACGCGCCGGCATGATGATGGGATCCCGTGCGCGCGCGAAGTGGCTGAAGCTGCTGCTCGCGCTGATCCTGCTGGCGGTCTCGGTGCTGATGCTGATGAGGGCAGGATGAACGGCGGCGGCGGGTCCATGCCGGAGTCGGATCGGGCGCTCGAGCGCCTGCAGCGGATCGTGGGGCGAGTCCTCCGCGCCGGAGCGGTTCTCAGCACGGCCCTGATGGCGCTCGGCCTCGTCCTCACCCTCATGAGCTTGCCGTCGGCCTGGAGCGATCCGCCGCTCGAGCTGGGCCTCGTGATCCTGATGGCGACACCAGTCGCCAACGTCGTCGTGTCTGGCCTGGAATACCTCGTCGAGCGCGACTGGAAGTTCGTGCTGCTGACGGCCGTCGTGCTGCTAATCCTCGCCGGCAGCCTCGCCGTGGCGATCATGCAGAGAGCGTCATAAGAATTGACAGGAGGACGGCGGTCGGCCATGTCTGCGGGAGTGCCCGAGCCTCAAGGCTTGATCTTGTAAGCCTCCTCCACCGGCCGGAGCGGCCGGTCGAACCAGAGCGGACGGCGGAGGCCACCCGGCCCGGGCGCGGGGCGCGTGAGCTGCAACCACTCCTTGTAAATCTCGTGCGCTTTGTGCGTGTCGACGAAGATGTCGCCGTAGTGATCGTCGGGTCTCGCCTTTTCAACCTTCACGCGCTGGTGCCAGCAGTGCATGCCGCTCACCGGATCGGGCTGCACAGGGAAGGTGAGATTCTGATGCACGCCGATCTCGGTCCACCAGACACGGCCGCTGTCGTCGTCGCCGCTCGTGAACGGTCGCACGCCGTGGACCTGCCGGACGCGGTAGCCACCGTCCTCCTTCTCGATCTTGACGAGCGCTGATGCCGCGCGCGCGTTCCCCATCTCCTCGTGCAGCCGCCAGCGCCCGAGGTGATGCGACATGCCGACGATGCCCGGGCGGATGCCTTCCGTCACCCACGCGCGCGTCACGAAATGCCCGATGCGCGTCCGCACCTTGACCAGATCGCCGGTCTCGAGCCGCAACCGTCGGGCATCGGGGGTCGAGATCCAGAGTGGATTGCTGTGCGAGATCTCGTACAGCCATTTGACGGGCGCGCGGGTGTGGATGAGGGTCGGGAGGCGGAAGTTCGGCAGGAGATCGAACTCACCCTCCTCCGGCTTCAACGTTCGCCAGTGGACATGGCCCGGGATGTAAGCCGGGATCGCGTGTTCCTTCCAGCCCCACTCGGCGACAGTCCTCGAGTAGAACTCCAGCCGCCGTGTCGGCGTGTCGAAGCCGGTGCGCGCAACGCCATCGACCATGACCCCGAGCCGCGCGCCGTCGCGTGTGATGTCGCCGCGCTCGGGGTCGACGACGGTGCCAGCGAGCTCCTCGGTCGTGAGCGGCCGCTCGTGAGCCTTCGAGTACGCCTTGTCCTCGACCTGGAAGACGCCGTACTTCCGCATGTATTGGAGCGGCGTCAGGCGTTCGAGCCGGGCGGCTTCCGGAAGCCCCGGGACCGAGTTCTCGAACATCCACCCGTAGTACTCGTCCATCGTGATGGGCTGGCCCGGCCGATACGGCGACTCGAAATGTTTCCGAATGCCGAGCGAGCCGTCGGGGTCAATCTTCCAGCTCAGCGCGATCCAGAACTCGCTTTCTTCCCAAACCTCACCGGGATTCGCGTCGGACGTCCGCTCGACGCGTTCGCCGCGTTTCTCGCGGGCGATCCGAAGAACGGGCTGGCGAAATCCGAGCCAGCGCGCCGCGTGCGTCTCCTGGCTCATGGTGTCGTGTCGCTCGGTGCCGAGCCCCATCGGGAGGATGTAATCGGCGAACCACGCCGTCTCACTCCAGATTGGCGTGAGGGCTATGTGAAGCCCGACTTTTTCCGTGTCCTGGAGGACTTCGATCCAGGAGAACCCGTCTGGATTCGTCCAGACCGGGTTGTAGACCCGCGTAAAGTACACGTCGAGATGCCCGCGCCCCTCTTTCAAGAAGTGGGGGAGGAGAAAGCTCATCTCGAAAAACGCCATCGGGTACTCGCGGGGGAAGAGCAGCTCGTTCCAGTACTGCGGCGGCGGCGGCAGGCTCGGAGGCTTCGGCACGAACTTGTTCGTGACGTGCAGGTTCACACCGCCCTCGGTCCCGACCGACCCCGTCAGCACCACGAGGAGGTACACGCAGCGGGTGATTTGCCAGCCCCACAGGTTGCCCGCGGCGGCGGCGCGCCAGCTATGCGTGCTGAAGCGCCCCCGCGCGCGCCCGATCGCGCGCGCGGCCGCCACGATGCGGTCGACTGGAACACCGGTCTCTTCGGCGGCGAACTCCGGCGTGAACCGGGCGTACAGCTCCTTCAACGCCTGGATGAAGCTATCGAACCTGAGCGGAAGATCGGGGCGTTCGGCCTCGAGATAGTCACGCCAGTTGACCCAACGCTCGACGAAGTCGCGGTCGTACAGTCCTTCGTCCAGCAGAAGCTTGACGAAAGCCAGCAGCAGCGCGCCTTCGGTCCCCGAATAAGCCGGCAGCCAGATGTCCGACTTGGCGGACGTGTTCGAGAGGCGTGGATCGACGACGATCAGCGTGGCGCCGTGCTGCTGGCCTTCGATGATTCGCTGCGCGTGCGGGTTGAAGTAATGACCCGATTCGAGATGCGAGGAGAGCAGCAGAATCGTCTGCGCGTGCGCATGGTCGGGCGAGGGCCGATCGGCGCCGCACCAGAGAAAGTGGCCGAGCCGCGCGGACGAGGAACAGACGTTCGTGTGGCTGTTGTGACCGTCGATGCCCCAGGCCTGGAGCACACGATTGGCGTAGCCGTCCTCGCCCGGCCGCCCGACGTGATACATCACCTCGTGGCGACGATTCTCGACGATCGCGCGTCTGATTCTTTCGCCAATGTCGTCGAGCGCGTCCTCCCACGTCACGCGCCGCCAGCCGCCGCCGCCCCTCGCCCCCTCCCGCTTCAGCGGATAGAGAATCCGATCCGGGTCCTCGAGCTGGTTCGGCGTGACGACGCCCTTCGCGCAGGTGCGCCCGCGGCTCCCCGGGTGCACCGGGTTTCCCTCGATTTTCCTGATCCTGAGGGTGTCCTTGTCGACGTAGGCCAGGATGCCGCACGCGGATTCACAGTTGAAGCAGATGCTGGGAATGATCCAGTAGCTGCGGCGCTCCTTCCGCGGCCAGCTCGTAGACTCGTAGTCGACAAAATTGTCCCATTCGGAGGGATCCGGGTGGGATCGGAAGCGTTCAGCCATTCACTCAAACTACCTACGAGAGCGGCACGCTCTGTCCCGCCTCGACCCAGATGTATTCCCACGCGAAGGTCGTGGCCAGTGCGAGCACGGCGCTGGAGGCCATGACGGCCGGCGCGAGCGCTGATGCCGACATCGTCGCCGCCGCCACGAGGCCGATGGCCAGCACGCCCCCGACGAGGGCGCCGCCCCAGAAGATCCCGGCGAACGGCCCGCGCCGGATCGCCTCGACCGCGAGCTCGTGATGGCGGGTCGCGCTGGGCGTCAGCAGATTCTCGAACATCAACAGGACGAGGTGAACGGCCAGGCACCCGACGAGCGTCCACGCGAGCACCCGGATCGACTGGCCGTGCAGCTGCAACAGGACGCCCACGAGGAGCAGCGCGGCCGACCCCTCCGCGCCGGCTTGCGCGAGCAGATCGGCGGCGGCGTGGGGTCCCTGCCAGAGATCCCGCGCGCGCCCCTGAGCGAAGAGAAAGCCCGTGTACGACGTGGCCAGCACCGACGAGACGATCGCGGGCAGCGCCAACCGGTCGAGCACGCCGGCCCACTGCAGCCAGCCGGCGACCAGCCAGAGCCCGCAGAGCACGCCGTGGAGCGTCAGGAAGTACGCACCCCACGCCATCCAGGACGTCCAGTTCGGACGGATCAGGACGTAGTAGAAGCGTTCGGGCCGCTCCAGATCGATGACGAGGATGACCGCGGTGATCGTGATGAAGACGATCGCGACCTCCGGCGCCACGATCATCGTGATCGTGTTGTGGAACCCGAACAGCCACAGCACCGCGGCCAGGAGCATCGCGCCGCAGCCGATCCCTTTCGTGAGGAGATAGAGCGCCATGTCGACGCCCCACGGTTTCAGGTGCGGGACGTCGTAATCCACGCGGGGGTCTCCAGGCGAGCTCGGATCTTCCTGAGGCGAGGCGAGCGGCCGCAATGTCACCTGACCTTCCTTGTAGAACATCAGCGGTCGCGCGGCGATCTCCGGCCGGATGGCGCTCTGGTCGGCGCCGATGTAATAGACGTTCGGTCCGGTGTCCTTCTCAGGCTTCCGCACGGTGATGGGCTCGTGGCGAACGAGCTGGGCCAGCCTGCTGGTCGGGTCGTCGAGATCGCCGAAGATGCGGCACTCGGTGGGGCAGACGCTGACGCACGCCGGCAGGAGCTGGTTCTCCACGCGGTTCGCGCAGAAGTTGCACTTCTCGGCGGTGCGGGTGCCCGGGTCGATGAAGAGCTGATCGTACGGACACGCGACCATGCAGGCGCGGCACCCGATGCACACGTCCGCGTGCAGATCGACGATGCCGTCGCGCCGCTTGACGAGCGCGCGCGTCGGGCAGATGTTCACGCACGGCGCATCGTCACACTGGTTGCAGAGGACGGGAAAGAAGAAGCGCCGCGTGTCGGGGAAGGTGCCCTTCTCGACGCTCTTCACCCAGCAGCGGTTCACGCCGAGCGGGATCTCATGCTCTTCCTTGCAAGCGATGGTGCAGGCGTGGCACCCGATGCACTTCCGCAGATCGATCGCGAACCCGTAGTGGGGCATGCCGGCTGGCACTATATCGCAAGGATCTCCCCAAGTGTCCAGCGCGTATTCGCGCTCAGTGGGTGTGCGTTCGGAAGCCGATCGACCGTCGGGGCGGCAGCCGCGGCGTCATCAGGTC
>JACOUA010000339.1 GCA_016178075.1 Acidobacteriota bacterium | reverse complement strand
TCCAGCAGCACGCCTCGATCGGCCTGGTGGTGACCGAGCCCGCGTCGGCTGGCAAGAACATCCTTACCGACTACTGCCGGCGGGCCGGCATTCCCGTCGTCGAGACCAATCGTCTGAACCAGCCAGAGGCCGTGGATCTCTTTCGCAGGACGGCTCCCGACCTCCTTTTCAGCATCAACAACTTCAAGATCATCAAGGAGCCGCTCCTCGCGATTCCAGCGGACGGAACGGTCAACTTTCACAACGGTCCGCTTCCTCGATACGGCGGCGTCAATCCGTGCTCGTGGGCGATTGTGAACGGCGAGGTCGAGCACGGCGTCACCTGGCACTACGTCGACGTCGGGATCGACACGGGCGAGATCATCGCGCAATCACGCTTTCCGATCGGGGCGCGCGACACGGCCGGCGGCCTGACCGTGCGGTGCATCCTGGAAGGAGTCCGGCTCTTCGGTGATATTGTTTCGCAAATCGTCGACGGGACAGCACCACGAATCCCACAGGATCGAACCAACGCCTCCTACTACTCGCTGAAGGATGTCCCGAACCAGGGGGTCATTGATTTTTCGTGGACGCTGGCCGAGCTCGACCGCTTCGTGCGAGCGCTGTCCTTCTATCCGCTCAAGAACACGCTGGCGTATCCGAAGGCCACGTGTCGGTCGCGTACGTTCTATGTCGAACGCGTCGTCCCGGTCGTGTCGGGGAAGCTGGCGGCGTCGTGGGGGACCGTCGTGGAGATCTGGCCGGATCGGATCGATGTCCAGGTCGCCGACGGGGTGGTCGGCCTGACTAGCGTGCTCGATGACGAGCGGCGCACGATGAAGATTGTGGATTTCGCGTCGTCGTACGGTCTGGCGGCGGGGACGCTCTTCGACGGCGCTGCGGTTCTTCAGGAAACCATGTAGAAACGGCTTCCTTCAGGCTCGGCTGAATCCGGGCAGCACGAGTGCCTGCGCTCCATGCTAGTGTCCCGACTCAGTAATTCGTGGCATAACTCCCGGGCGGGGCATCCCGCCCAGCTGCGTTGCTCCTCCCTCACATATCCCCGATATGCTCGGTCGTCGCGCCTTGCCAGTCGGGCGCCGCGCTCCGGGACTTATGCCGCGAATTACTGAGTCGGGACACTAGATTTGCGTGCGGGGCCGGGTTTCCCTACACTCCTGTCTCATGACTGTGACGTCACACGCGGCACCGGTCTCGATCTCCCTCCCGGTCTCTGATCGACGGGCCATCGATCCCCGGCCGCTGGCGATTGCCGTGCTGCTGTTCATTCTGGGCCTGCTGGCCATCGCGCAGGCGGTGTCCTGGCGTCAGGCGGCGCTCTTCACCGTGGGGACGCTGGCCGGCCTGGTGCTCTACCACGCCGCGTTCGGCTTCACGTCGGCTTGGCGGGTCTTCATCTCGGATCGCCGGGGCTCCGGGCTGCGCGCCCAGATGCTGATGCTCGCGCTCACGTGCGCGGTGTTTTTTCCGGTGCTCGCCTCGGGTCACGTCTTCGGGCAGGCCGTGCGCGGCTCGCTGGGGCCGCTTGCGGCGTCGGTCATCGCCGGCGCCTTCATCTTTGGGATCGGGATGCAGCTGGGGGGTGGTTGAGCGTCCGGCACCCTCTATGCCGCCGGCGGCGGCAACACCCGGACTGTCGTGACGCTCCTGGCCTTCATCGGCGGGTCCGTGGTCGGTGCTCAACATCTGCCATGGTGGGAAGCAGCCCCGGCCCTGCGGCCCGTCTCGCTCGCCGCGCAGTTTGGCGCGGTCGGCGGGCTGGCCGTGAGCCTGATTGCATTTGCCGGCATTACGACTGGCACCATGATGCTCGAACGGCGACGTCACGGCGCGCTGGTTCCTGAACGCGCCGTGACCGCGACCCGATGGGCCCGCCTGGCGCAGGGGCCCTGGCCACTTGTCGCCGGCGCTCTTGGGCTCGCGCTCGTCAACATCGCCACCCTGGTCCTAGCGGGCCGGCCGTGGGGTGTCACCTCGGCGTTCGCACTCTGGGGCTCGAAAGCGCTCGCGGCAGCCGGCGTCGACGTTGCCGCGTGGTCGTACTGGTCGTCGGCAGCGCGGGCCGCGGAGCTGCGCGCGAGCGTCCTGACCGACGTCACCTCTGTCATGAACTTCGGGATCATGATCGGCGCCTTCGCCGCCGCGGCGTGTGCGGGCCGCTTCGCGCCCCGCTGGCGCGTGCCGGCCCGCTCGCTGGTGGCCGCCCTGGTCGGCGGGCTGTTTCTGGGCTACGGCGCGCGAATCGCCTACGGGTGCAACATCGGGGCGTACTTCAGCGGCGTGGCGTCCGGGAGCCTGCATGGATGGCTGTGGTTCGTCGCGGCGTTTGCCGGAAACATGGCGGGAACCGGCTTGCGCCCGCTCTTCGGGCTGAGCGTCGAGCACAGCAAGCCGCTGGCTCAACACGCGCGGGTTGGACGATAATGCGAGGGTTATGACATCACGACACACGTTTGCCCTAATCGCCGTGCTCTCGATCGCCGGGGCCGTGACGGTTCTGTCGCAGGCGCCGCGCTATCCGGTGAACTGGAAGGGTCTGCCGGAACCGTTCGCGACGCCGGCCGTACGAAACAACTCGGAAGTGATTTCGCGGCCCGACGGCGCCGAGCTGCGCGTGCCGTCCGGGTTTACCGTTCAGGAATTCATGAGCGGCTTCGTCCGGCCGCGCTTCATGATGCTCGGGCCGACAAACGAGATCCTGCTGTCAGACAGCGGTGACCGCAATCAACCCAACGGTGCCGTCTACGTCATCAAGGATGGCGCGAAGACGAAGCTCATCGACGATCTCGACCGGCCGTACGGGTTGGCGCTCGCCGACGACTGGCTGTTCGTTGGGGGGACCACGTCGATCAGGCGCTTTAAATACGACGCGAAGACAATGAAGGTCACGACGGCCGGGGAAGAGATCGTGTCGCTGAAAGATTTCAGCGGCGGGCACTGGACTCGGACGCTGCTCGTCGATCGCGATCGCAAGAAGCTGTACGTCACGGTCGGCTCCGGGTCGAACATCGATCTCGGCGAGGACCCGATGCGCGCCGCCGTGCACCGGTTCAACTACGACGGCAGCGGACATGAGACGGTGGCGACCGGCATGCGGAACACGATCGGTCTGCGGTGGTATCCGGGCACGCGCGATCTGTGGGCGGCCGTGCAGGAGCGCGATGGTCTCGGCGACGACCTCGTCTCCGACTACGTCGTGAGGGTGCAGGAAGGCGCGTTCTACGGCTGGCCGATCGCGTACATCGGGCCGCACAAGGAGCCGCGGCACAAAGACGTCGACATGAAGAAAGTGGAATCGACGCAGTATCCCGACGTGCTGCTCGGCGCGCACGTGGCGGTGCTGGACATCCTTTTCTACACCGGACGCCAGTTCCCGGAGAAATACCGCGGCGGCGTGTTCCTCGCCTTCCACGGGTCGTGGAACCGGTCGCAGCGGACCGGCTACAAGATCGCGTTCATCCCGTTCAAGGACGGCAAACCCGCCTCCGGGCCCGAAGACTTCCTGACGGGGTGGATGCTGGACCCCACGAAGAAAGAGGTCTGGGGACGCCCGGTCGGTCTGCTGCAACAGCCCGACGGATCGTTGCTCGTCACCGATGATGGCGGGAAGCGCATTTGGCGGGTGGCGTATACGGGCACGACTTCGGCGCCCTGACTGATCAGGCGAGCCCAAAGGAGCCCTTCCTCCAAATCCTGTAGGCGACCTTACAATCCCGAGGGCTCCTTCACGCATCGTTGTCGGATCGGCGCCAAAGAGGGCCTAGTCTTGCGGTGCCGCGTGATGGTGTGACTGTTGCTTGGTTCCCGGGCGGTTTGACCTCGATCCCCGCGGTTTGGAGGAGAAACTGTATGCAGAAGCGCGTCCTGGCCGGAGCCCTCGCGGCACTGTCGATGGCCCTCTTGATCGGCACGACGGTGTCGGCGCAGAGAGGCTCCACACCGCTTGCGGTGATCGTCGTCCTCAAAGACGACGCTCCGTTCCAGAACTATCGAGGCAGCTACCACGAGGACGAACGATTCCAGGCGAACCCACCAGCGTGGGGATACCTCGATCACGACGTCGTCGGGGCGGTTCAGGCCTTGGAGGGCGGTTTCGGGTTCCGCGCGGAGCACGTCTTCGCCGCGACCATTCGTGGCTTCGCCGTACGGCTCACTGCCCAACAGATCGCTGACCTCGAGCGCAACATGCTTGTTGCGCGGATCGAGGCCGACGGCACGATGACCGCGACCGCTCAGGCCCTGCCGTGGGGCATCGACCGAATCGACGCAGACATCAGTTCGACGAAGGCGGGCGACGGAAACGGCGCCGTCACGAGCGTGAACGCCTATATCATCGACACCGGTATCGATGCCGGACACGTGGATCTGAATGTGCTCACGCATGTGAACTTCGCTGGAGGCCCTAATAGCGACTGCAACGGCCACGGCACCCACGTCGCCGGGACCGTCGCTGCGAGGGACAACACGGTCGATGTGGTCGGCGTGGCGCCGGGCGCGCCGCTCACGGGCGTGAAGGTACTGGGTTGCGGCGGAACGGGCTCGACCTCGGGTGTCATCAAGGGGATCGACTGGGTCACGGCGAATGCCCGCAGGCCGGCTGTCGCCAACATGAGCCTGGGTGGCGGCGCGAGTCAGGCGCTCGACGATGCCGTGAGCCGATCGGCTGGCAGCGGGGTGTTCTATTCGATTGCAGCCGGGAACGGGGGGGCCGATGCCTGCAATTCATCGCCTGCCCGCGCGGGCGCCGGCACGAACAACGGCATCATGACGACGGCCGCCACCGATCAGAGCAACGCCGAGCCGTCGTGGAGCAACTACGGGCCGTGCGTCGATGTCTGGGCGCCGGGCGTCAGCATCCTGTCGACCAGACGCAAGGGCGGCACGACCACGATGTCGGGGACCTCGATGGCTGCGCCGCACGCCGGAGGAACCGGCGCGCTCTATCTCGCGTCGAACCCTGGGGCGGCGGCCGCGGCTGTGGAAACCGCCATCAAGGCCAATGCCGCGGCGGTCACCCCGAAGAGCAAGGACGGACGCGCCATCACCCTGGTTTACGCCGGCCGGTTCTAAAGGCGCCGGGCCCGCCTGGCCACGCCTCGCCAGAAGCCCCCGCCCATCCGAAGAGCCCGTCGGTTCGGCCTCGGGTTCGCCTGCTCGCTCGTACACTCCCGTCCTGAAAGAGCCGGAGCCTCCCTGAACGGCGGCTTGCCACGCGTGGGTAAACGCTGTTATCGTGCTGAACGCTGTTCAGGCCACGTACATCGTTCGGAAGGGCGCGGGAGATGGGCGTTCAGGAGCGCATCGAGCGCGAGCGGGAGGCCATGAGGCGCACCATTCTGGACGCCGCGCGCCGGCTCTTCATCTCGCAAGGCTACGCGAACGTCTCGCTCAGAAAGATCGCCGACCGGATCGAGTACAGCCCCGCCGCCATCTACGGGTATTTCAAGAGCAAAGACGAGATCTTCTTCGCGCTGGCCGAGGAAGGTTTCCGGCTGCTCGAACGGAAGATCCGCAAAGTGCTCGAGCGGGCCGGGAGCCGGCCGACCGATCGCCTGCGGCGGGTGCTCTGGGGCTATTACGAGTTCAGCCGGGCGCAGCCCGAGTACTTCGCCTTGATGTTCCTGGATCGATCAGTGCCGCGCATCAGCCGCGACTGGCCGCGTTTTGCGTTTGTGCGGGACCTGAAGGCGCGCGCCGCGCGTCTGATTGGAGAGTGTCACCAGGCCGGTGAGCTCGCGACGACCCTCCCCCCGGAAACAGCGTTTCACTTGCTGGCCTGCGGCGTCCACGGCGCGGCCGTGAGCTGCCTGTGCGATCGGGTGCCCCCGGAGATGGATCCGGACGAGCTCGCGCGGGACGTGCTGGACGTGATGCTCGCGGGGTTGCGCGCCCCCGCGCCGCCCCGGCTGCCGACACAGACGACAAGGATGACGAAGATGCCCAAGTCGACCCGGAGGAAGACATGACGCGATCTGGATTAACCATCCCCGCCGGCGTGGCCCTGACGCTGCTGCTGACCCAGGGGTCGGCGCGTGGGCAGGGGGGCCAGCTGCTGACCCTGGCGCAGGCTCGACGACTGGCGCTGACCAGATACGAAACGGTTCAGGCGGCGCGGGAGCAAGTGGATCAGGCGCGGCTGCTGCGGCAGCAGGCAAGCAGCGCCGTCCTGCCTCATGCCGAGATCACCTCGCTGACGACCCGGAACTTCATCACCACCGCCTTTCAGTTCGGCGATCGGCGGATCGATGTCCTGCCGGGATTCGACTACAACATCGCGCTGACGATCTCGCAGCCGATCTTCGCGGGGCTTCGCGATCGCAAGGTGCGCGATCAGGCGAATCTCGGGATCGACGTCGCGGGCCGGCAGCTCGAGCTGACGGCGCAGGACGCCGCGCTCGAAGCGACGCGCGCCTATTATCAGCTCTTGAGCGCGGAGGAGAACGTGGAGATCTCACGACGAGCGGTCGCCGTGGCGGAGGAGACGCTGCGGGTGGCCGACTCCTTGTACCGCGCCGGGGAAGCGGTCGAGACGGCCGTGTTGCGTGCGCGCGTGGCCGGCAGCGAAGCCCGTCGCGAATTGCTGCAGGCGGAGAACGGGCGCACGCTCGCGCAGCAGGGCCTGTCACTGCTCATCGGTGCAACCGACGCCTTCATCGTCGCGCGCCCGCCGCGCCCGACCGAAGACGGTCAGCCGCTCGAGGCGCTGGTCGCCATCGGCGTGAAGAGCCGCGCGGACATGAAGGCGCTGAACCTGCAGCACCAGGTGGCCGAGCTCGAGATCGAGAAGCGGCGCGGCCAGCATTTTCCCGTGATCAGCGCGGAGGGGTCCTACGTCAGACGCCGCGCCAGCTTTCCATCGAACCAGTTGAGCTCGGTGCAGGTGCGCGCCACCTGGACCCTCTTTGACGGCGGCCGCACCGGCATCGACGTGGCCGCCGCCAGGTCGCAGCTTCGCCAGATCGACGATCGGCGCGAGCTGCTGCGCAAGCAGATCGAGCAGCAGATCCGGGCAGCGTATCTGACGATCGACACGCTCGGCGCCAGCGCCGACATGCTCACGGCGCAGGTGGAGTTCGCGCGAAAGAACGCCGAGTCGACGGCCCGCGCCTACCGCGCCGGGGAAGCCACGGACCTGGACGTGATGGAGGCAAACCAGGTTCTGACGCGCTCCGAACGGCAGCTCTCGGTGACAGCCTTCTCGCTCGATGTGGCCCGCTATGAATTACAGCGGGCGGTCGGAACCCTCCCGGCGGAGATCGGCGGCACGAACAGCGCGGAAGGAGCGCAGGAATGATGGGTCATTCATTGAGGGGCGGTCTCATTCTTCTCATGATGGTTCTTCCCGGATGCGGGCGGGGTCAGGAACCCGCCCGTGCGGCCTCGACGGCTCCGGCCTCGTCAGTCGCGATGTCCAACCTCGTCGAGGTGGCCGTGAGGATCCCAGCGGCCGAGCGCATCGACGCATCGATCGAAGTCCCCGGCACCTTCGTGCCGTGGGAAGAGGCGACGGTCGCCGCGGAGGCGGCAGGGCCGATCACGGCAGTCCTGGTCGACGAGAATTCCCGCGTCATGAAGGGCCAAACGCTGGCGAGGCTGGACGCGTCGAAGGCCGAGTTGGCAGTCAAGCAGGCGGAAGCCGCCCTCGCCCAGGCGCGCGCGAATCTCGAGAAGGCGCGTGGCGAGCTCGAACGGAAAAAGAGCCTGCTCGACGATCGGACGATCGCAGTCGGGACCTACGAGACGTTCAAGGCGCAGCATGACGCCGCGTCGGCTGCCGTCGACGGGGCCGAGACGGCGCTGACGCTGGCCCGTCGCCGGCTGCGCGACATGGTCGTGCTGGCGCCGTTTGCCGGGGTCGTGAAGGAAAAGAAGGTTACCTCGGGCGAATACGCACGTGAAGGTGACGCGCTCATCATCCTGATGCAGGTCGAACCTCTGAAGCTGCAGTTCGAGCTGCCGGAGAAGTACAGCGGCCGACTGACGTCCGGTCAACAGGTGTCGTGCAGCGTGGCCTCGCTTCCCGGCCAGGAATTCGCCGGCAAGATTCGAACGGTGTTTCCAGCGGCGTCGGTCCAGAGTCGGACGGTTCGGATGGAAGCGGTGCTGGCGAATCCGGGGTACCGACTGAAACCAGGGTTCTTTGCTTTGGTTCGGGTGCCCCTGTCGTCGAGCGCTGGATCGCTCGTCGTCCCCCGGGCCGCGATCGTCCGGCAGGAAGGCGCGGAGCACGTGTTCGTGGTCGCGGGCGAGCATGTGAGGCTTGCCCGCGTGCAAACCGGAATCGAGGCCGGCGACAACGTGGAAATCGTGTCCGGATTACGCGCCGACGATCGTGTGGTCGTTCAGGGTGCGGACACGCTCCGCGACGGCGATCGCGTCAAGGTGCGGAGCTGAACCATGTGGCTCTCGAATACGTCCATTCGCCAGCCGGTCTTCACGACGATGGTCATCTCGGCTCTGGTCGTCTTCGGCCTCGTGTCGTACAGCCGACTCGGGGTCGACCTCTTCCCCAAGGTCGATTTCCCAATCATCACGGTGACGACGGTCTTCCCGGGCGCCGATCCCGAGACGGTCGAGACCGACGTGACAGAGCGGCTCGAGGAGGCGCTCAACACCCTCAGCGGCGTGAAGACGCTGCGGTCGGCGAGCGCCGAAGGCGTGAGCCAGGTGTTCATCGAGTTCGAGCTCGAGCGAAGCGTCGATGCCGCGGCCCAGGACGTCAGGGATCGAGTGTCCGGCATCCGGCGGAACCTCCCGAACGACATCGAGGATCCGGTCATCGAGAAGCTGGATCCGGACGCGGCTCCCATCATGGCCGTGGCGCTCGCCGGGCGCGTCGCCATTCGCGACCTCACCACGTACGCGGACGACGTCGTGAAGGAGCGGCTGGAACGGGTCAACGGTGTCGGTTCGGTCGACATCGTCGGCGGCCGCAACCGCGAGATCCGGATCTGGGTCCACGCGGATCGGCTCGCGGCGTACGGCGTAGCCCTCGACGATCTGACGCGCGCGCTGCAGTCTGAAAACCTCGAAATCCCGGGCGGGCGAATCGAGACGGCGAGCCGCGAGCTGGTCGTCAGGACACGCGGCCGCATCCAGCGACCGGGCGAATTCGGCGAGATCGTCGTCTCGCAGCGGCCATCCGGACCCGTATACGTGCGCGACGTCGCGCTCGTCGAGGACGGCATGCAGGACGAGCGGAGCCTCTCGCGCCTGAACGGCGAACGGGCCGTGTCGCTCCTCATTCGCCGCCAGTCGGGGACGAACACGGTCGCCGTGGCTCACGACGTGAAGGCCGCGCTGGAGCAGCTCCGCGCCACACTGCCTCGCGGCTACTCGATGGTGCTGGCCGGCGACACGTCCGAGTTCATCGAGGAATCGGTGAACGAAGTCCGGTTCCACCTGCTGTTCGGCGGGTTCCTGGCGGTGGCGGTGATCTTTTTCTTCCTGCGCAACTTCCGGAGCACGCTGATTTCAGCGGTCGCCATTCCCGCGTCGATTATCGGGACGTTCATCTTCATCGATGTGTTCGGCTTCTCGCTCAACATCCTGACGCTGCTCGCCCTGTCCCTGTCGGTCGGCATCCTGATCGACGATGCGATCGTCGTCTTGGAGAACATCTATCGCCATATGGAGGAGGGGACCGGGCGGCGCGAGGCCGCCGGGGTCGCGACCGCGGAAATCGGGCTGGCGGTCATGGCGACCACCTTCTCGATCGTGGCGGTGTTCCTGCCGGTGGCCTTCATGAAGGGGATCGTCGGGCGGTTCTTCTACGCGTTCGGCATCAGCGTCGCCTGCGCGGTGCTGATCTCGCTCTTCGTGTCGTTCACGCTGACGCCAATGCTGTGCTCGCGGTTCCTGTTCATCCCGGCCCGCCACGGCTTCGTCTTCAGGACGATCGAGCGGTTTCTCAACGGGCTTGACCGCAGGTACCGCGGGACGCTCGGCTGGGCGCTCAGGCATCGTTGGGCCGTTGTCGTGGTTGGTGTCGCCGCGTTCGCGCTGAGCATCTATCTCATCCGATTCGTCGGGACGGAGTTCATCCCGCAAGCTGACGAATCGCAGTTCAACGTGATCGTGAGCACCGATCCAGGCACCGCGCTCGCGGAAACCGACCGCATCGTGCAGCAGATCGAGCATGCGCTGCGGCAGCGCTCGGAGGTCCGCGATATCTTCGTCACCGTTGGGGGCGGCGTGCAGGAGCGGGTGACGCAGGCCACCGTGCTGGGCAAGCTGGTCCCGCCGAGAGCGCGCGGCTTGTCGCAGCAGGACGTGATGAGCGAGATGCGGCGGGAGCTGGCCGGCATCAAAGGCGCGCGCGCCTCGGTCGAAGTGGTGCCTCGCATCAGCGGCGGCGGCTTCCGGGCCGCGCAGTTGCAGGTGAACGTCCGCGGGCCGAAAACGGCGACGCTGGAGCAGCTGGCGTCGGTGACGAGGCGGCTGGTCGACGAGCTTCGCCACGTGCCCGGCATCGTCGATCTCGACACGACTTTCGAAGGCGGGAAGCCGCAGATCTCGATCCGGCCCGATCGCCAGCGCAGCGCCGACCTGGGCGTCAACGCCGCGAGTCTTGGGTCGGCCGTTCGGGTCCTGGTGGGCGGCGACCGTGTCACGAAGTTTCAAGAGCAAGGCCAGCAATATGACGTCCGCGTTCGCCTGGCGGGCGGCGACCGCGCCGATCCGTCGCAGGTGGAGGCGCTGCCGCTGCGCTCGCGAGCCGGGCAGGTGGTCCAGCTCGGCAACGTCGCGCGAGCCGTCAGGGACACGGGGCCCACGCAGGTGGATCATCAGGCGCGCCAGCGGCAGATCACCATCCTGGCGAACCTGCAGGGGAAGCCCCTGGGGCAGGCCGTGCAAGACGTCAACGCGGCCGCGGCGCGTGCCGGCATGCCCGCCGGCTTTACCGTCGACTTCGTCGGGCAGGCGCAGACGATGGCCGAGTCGTTCAGGAATATGCTGTTCGCGCTGGCGATGGCAATCATCTTGATCTACATGGTGCTGGCGTCGCAGTTCGGGAGCTTCGTCCATCCGTTCACGATCATGCTCTCGCTGCCGATGGCGGTCATCGGGGCGATTGGCGGACTGCTGGCGACCGGTCACACGATCAGCATCTTCTCGATGATCGGCATCATCATGCTGATGGGGCTCGTCACCAAGAACGCGATCCTGCTGATCGACTTCATCAACACGCTGCGGCACCGCGATCGCCTGGCGCGCAACGACGCCGTCCTCAAGGCGGGTCCGATTCGATTGCGGCCGATTCTGATGACGACGGCGGCGATGGTCTTCGGCATGCTGCCGGTCGCGTTCGGGATCGGCGGGGCCGGGGGCGAGCAACGGGCGCCGATGGCGGTCGCGGTCATCGGGGGCCTGCTGACCTCGACGCTGCTGACCTTGATCCTCGTGCCGGTGGTCTACACGCTGCTGGACGATTTGACGGGCGTGCGGGCGTTCGAGTGGGTGCCAGGGCGGCGCCGTGGCTCGGGCTTCGCGCCCGCCCCCGTGGAGCAGAAATGATCGCTCGGCGGCCGGCTCGGCCAGTCGCACATTTGCTTATGAAGTCGTAAAAATTATAAATTTGACTTCTGGTCGTCGCGCCGGTACAACGGAGGCTCATGCATCCAGTGTCCTTCGCTCGTCCGGTGGATCGGCGGATCGTCGTCGTGACTGGCGGCGCGGTCGCGCCGCATGCCAACGGCGGGTGACCCGGAGCAACCGTCAGCGCAAGGGCCATCACCCGCCGTCGGGTGATGGCCCTTCGTTTTTTGCTACCACTAAGACACGAAGGAGTCACGAAGGCCCCAGGGACATACCCATGCCACCTTTGAAATGGAACAGCAGCGCGCTCACCGATGGCCCGAACCGCGCCCCCGCGCGGGCGATGCTCAAAGCCGTGGGCTTCACCGATGAGGATCTCCACCGTCCGCTCGTCGGCGTGGCCAACACGTGGATAGAAATCGGGCCGTGCAACTACCACCTGCGGGGGCTCGCCGCGCACGTGAAGGCGGGGATCCGCGCCGCCGGTGGCACGCCGATGGAGTTCAACACGGTCTCGATCTCGGACGGCATCACGATGGGGACCGAGGGGATGCGGACCTCGCTCGTCAGCCGCGAGGTCATGGCCGACTCCATTGAGCTCGTCGCGCGCGGCAACCTCTTCGACGCGTTGGTCGTGCTGGTCGGATGCGACAAGACGATCCCAGCCGGGATCATGGCCCTCGCCCGGCTGAACATTCCAGGGCTCGTTCTGTACGGCGGCTCGATCGCGCCGGGCCACTGGCACAACACCGACGTGACGATTCAGGACGTCTTCGAGGCCGTGGGCGCCCACGCGACCGGCCGGCTGAAGGACGCGGATCTGTCGACGCTCGAGAGCCAAGCCTGTCCAGGACCCGGCGCGTGCGGCGGTCAGTTCACCGCCAACACGATGGCCACCGTGTGCGAGTGCCTCGGCATCTCGGCGATGGGGAGCGCCAGTGTTCCCGCCATGGACCACGCCAAAGACGATGTGGCCAGGCGGACGGGCGCGTTGGTCCTCGATCTGCTGCGGCGCGACCTGCGGCCCCGTCAGATCATCACGCGACACTCGATTGAGAATGCCATCGCGGCCGTCGCCGCGACGGGCGGGTCGACCAACGCGGTCCTTCACCTCCTGGCGATCGCGCACGAAGCCGGCGTGCCACTCGAGATCGAGGATTTCGATCGCATCAGCTGCCGCGTGCCCCTTGTCGCCGATCTGAAGCCTGGCGGGCGATATGTCGCGACCGATCTCTACAGGGCCGGGGGGATCGCGCTCGTGGCGCGGCGGCTGCTCGACGCCGGGCTCCTGCACGGCGACGCCGTCACGGTGACGGGCCGGACCATAGCGGAGGAAGCCGGCACGGCGACCGAAACGCAGGGCCAGCAGGTGGTGCGTCCGCTGACCGATCCGGTGAAGCCCAACGGCGGGCTCGCCATCCTCAAGGGGAATCTCGCCCCCGAGGGCGCGGTCGTGAAGATCGCCGGCCACGATCTGCGGCACCACCGCGGTCCGGCCCGCGTGTTCGACGGCGAGGAGGCGGCATTTGCCGCCGTCGCGCGCAGTCAGATCAAGCCCGGTGACGTGGTCGTCATCCGCTACGAGGGTCCGTTTGGCGGCCCCGGCATGCGTGAGATGCTCGCGGTCACCGGGGCCATCGTGGGGGCCGGGCTGGGCGATGCGGTCGCGCTGCTGACCGACGGCCGATTCTCGGGCGCGACCCACGGCCTGATGGCCGGGCACGTGGCCCCCGAGGCGGCGCGGGGCGGACCGATCGCGGCGCTCCGGGACGGCGACACCGTCGTGTTTGACGTCGGGCAGCGTCTGCTGCGCGTCGAGCTCAGCGAGAGCGAGATCAAGGATCGCCTGTCGACGTGGACGCCGCCGCCCCCGCGATTCACGAGTGGGGTGATGGCGAAGTACGCGCGGCTCGTTTCGTCGGCGGCGCGAGGAGCGGTCACGATGTGACCTGAGAGCGTGAGAAAAAATGCCCACGATCACCACAGGGCTCACAAAGCACACAGAAGAAATCATAGGGTTCTCTCCGTGGTCTCTGTGGGCTCCGTGGCAAAAAGGGCTTGTTGTGCAAGCTCTGAGAACTGAGAGCGACGTGGATCGCCTATGACACTGACAGGTGCGCAGATCCTCTGGGAAAGCCTCGTGCGTGAAGGCGCCACGACCGTCTTCGGGTACCCGGGCGGCGCGATTCTCCCCGCCTACGACGCGATGCTCGATTACCCGATCCGGCACGTGCTCGTGCGGCACGAACAGGGGGCAACCCACATGGCTGACGGCTACGCCCGCGCGAGCGGGCGCGTCGGCGTCGCCGTGGCCACCTCCGGACCCGGGGCGACGAACATGACGACCGGCATCGCGACCGCGATGATGGACTCGTCGCCAATCGTCTGCATCACGGGCCAGGTGGGGAGCCACCTCATCGGGTACGACGCGTTTCAGGAAACCGACATCACGGGCGTGACCCTTCCGATCACGAAGCACAACTATCTCGTGACGCGCCCCGAGGACATCGCGCCGGCGATCCGCGAGGCGTTCTACATCGCGGCGCACGGACGGCCCGGCCCGGTGCTCATCGACATCACCAAAGACGCCCAGCAGCGAACCTGCGAGCTGGACTGGGACGGCGCCGTTCCCAAACCTCACAAGCGCCCCGGGCGGCGCCCGCATCCCGAGGACTACGCGCAGGCGCTGCGGCTCATCAACGAGGCGAGGCGGCCGCTGATCCTGGGCGGACACGGCATCATGCTGTCCGGCGCGATGCACATCGTGCGGGAGTTCGCGGAGCGCGCGCACATTCCAGTGGCCATGACGCTCCTGGGCATCGGGGCGTTTCCGGCGTCGCACCCGCTCAACCTCGGCATGATGGGGATGCACGGGGAGGCCTGGGTGAACACCGCCATCCAGGAAGCGGACCTGCTGCTGGCCTTCGGCATGCGCTTCGACGATCGCGTCACCGGCAATCTGACGACCTACGCGCCGAACGCCAAAAAGATTCACATCGAGATCGACCCGTCCGAAATCAACAAGAACGTGCGCGTCGACGTCGCGATCGTCGGCGATCTCCGGGCGGTGCTCGAGGAGTTGCTCCCGGACGTAGCCGAAGGCGATCGCTCGGAATGGATCGACTCACTCGCGAGTCTCAAGGGCGACGCCGCGGTTCGGGACATCCAGAACATGCCGGACAGCGGGCACCTCTACGCCGCGCACGTCATCCATGATCTCTGGCACGCGACCGACGGCAATGCGCTCGTCGTCACCGACGTCGGCCAGCATCAGATGTGGGAGGCGCAGTACTACAAGCACGATCAGCCGCGCTCGCTCATCACCTCGGGCGGGCTCGGGACGATGGGCTTCGCGCTGCCGGCGGCGATTGGCGCCAAGATCGCGCGCCCCGACGCCGAGGTCTGGGCCGTCGTCGGCGACGGCGGCTTCCAGATGACGATGGCCGAGCTCGGCACGATCGCGCAGGAGCGCCTGGACCTCAACGTGGCCATCATCAACAACGGGTATCTCGGGATGGTCCGGCAGTGGCAGGAGTTCTTCTACGAGCGCCGGTACGCCGCCACGCCGCTCCTCAACCCCGACTTCGCCAAGCTGGCCGAGGCATACGGGCTGACCGGCACGACCGTCACGACCCGGCCGGCCGTGATTCCCGCCGTCCAGGCGGCCAGAGCGCATCGCGGGACCGTCGTGATCGATTTTCAGGTGGAGCAGGAGGATTCGGTCTTCCCGATGGTGCCGGCGGGCGGCGATCTGCACGCGATGATTCGACGACCCAGCCCGAGTCCGATCGTCGAAACGAGCGCCGACCCATAGACAGATTGGTTGATTGGTTGATTTGTTGATTTGGAGATCAACAAATAGCCACGTGGTGCAGTGATGGTCGAGACTCATACTTTTGTCGTCTACGTCGAAGATCGGCCGGGCGTGTTGAACCGCGTGGCGTCGCTCTTTCGCCGCCGCGCGTTCAACATCGAGTCGCTGACGGTGGGGCACACGGAGCGCGCCGGCGTGTCGCGCATGACCATTGCCGTGAAGGCCGACCGCACCGGCGCGCAGCGCATCGAAGCGCACCTCTACAAGCTGGTGAACGTCATCAACGTCGAGGACATCACGTCGACGCCGAGCGTGCTGCGGGACCTGGCGATGATCAAGGTTGCCGCAACGCAGGAGTCGCGCAGCGACATCATGCAGCTCGTCGACGTCTTCCGGGCGCGCGTGGTCGACGTGGCTCCCGATTCGCTGATTATCGAGATTACCGGGACCGAGGACAAGATCGACAGCTTGCTGGAGGTCCTGCGGCCCTATGGCGTCATCGAAATGGTGCGGACCGGCCGCGTCGCGATCACGCGCGGCACGAAGAACGGCTCGTCAGGGCTCGCGGTGCGCCCGCCCGCGTCGCCCTCGGACGAGGCGAAGGTTTCGTACTCGGTGTGAAGATAGTCATCAGTTGTCAGTTCCCAGTTTTCAGTAAGAACGAGCGACTTGGAATCAAAAGAACTGAGAAGCGGAGAACTGAAAACTGTAGACTGAAAACTCTGCACGTCTCCCCGTGAGGCTGCCATGGCCGACATGTATTACGACAAGGAGGCCGATCTCAAGCTGATTCAGGCACGGAAGGTGGCGGTGTTCGGCTACGGCTCGCAAGGGCACGCGCAC
>JACOUA010000035.1 GCA_016178075.1 Acidobacteriota bacterium | reverse complement strand
CTCGGCGGCGGCGGTCTCGAGCGGCAGCTCGATGAACTTCGCGCCCAGGCTCTGCACCTGCTCCTTGACGGCGGGTCGCACGTCGTACGCCGACACGCGTGCACCGAGGCGTCTGGCGCTCGCGATTGCCTGAAGCCCCGCGACGCCGGCGCCGATGACGAACACGTTCGCCGCCGTGAGGGTGCCGGCCGCCGTCATCATCATCGGAAACAGCCGTGGCAGCGTGGCAGCGGCGATGATCACCGCCTTGTAGCCGGCGAGGCTGGCCATCGACGAAAGGACGTCCATGCTTTGCGCGCGTGTGATGCGCGGCATCAGCTCCATCGCGAAGGAGGTGACGCGCCGATCCGCCAACGTCTTGATCGTCTCCAGCTCGACCAGCGGCTCGGCCATCCCGACGATGACCTTGCCCGGCGTCAGTAGTTCGATGTCCGCGCGTCCAGCCGCCGGGTTTGCGCCCGGCGTTCGGACTTGTGCGATCACGCCCGCCTGATCGAACAGATCGCGTCGCGTCGGCGCGATGCGAGCGCCCTTCTGTTCGTACTCCGCGTCGGGGAAGCCGGCCTCCCTGCCCGCCTCTCGCTCCAGGACGACCTGCAGGTGGGCTTTCGCAAGCGTGGGAACGACGGCTGGAATCAGCGCAACGCGCCGCTCGCCGGGAAACGTCTCTTTCGGGACGCCGATGATCATGACGAAGACTCGGGATTCGGGGTTCGGGATTCGGGATTCGCGAGGCGGGACGTCGTTTTTTGTTTTTCGCTCTTCGTGACGGTCAGCTCTACACGACCGATCCGCAGCCGGTCACCGGCCGCGAGCGTCTTCTTCTCCACGCGGCGACCGTTGACGAACGTGCCGTTGGTGCTGTCGAGATCCGTGACTTCGAGTTGTCCGTCCGATGACACGCTCAGGCGGCAGTGGAGCCGCGAGACCATGGCGGCATCGAGGATGAAGTCCGCGCGGACGGCCCGGCCGAGTGTCCGCGTGGCGCCGGCCGCGATCCGGAACGTGCACGGTGGGCCTTCGGACCCGGGTGTGGACCGGAGCACCCACATCACCGGCTTCGTCGCGGGGCGAGGGCGGTCTTCAGCCATCCTTGAACAGCCGAAAGGGCTTCGGGGCTGACCGAGCGATCCGGCAACGTCGCATATTCGTCGACTTCGCCGGTGACCGCCTTGATGAACAGATGGTTGAGGCCTGGCAGCATCGTCGACGCCGGCGGCTCAATGACCTTCTTCCGCTGCCGCGCCAAGGTGGTCAGACGCTCCGCGTGCTCCGGCGGCACCTGACGATCGAGCGCGCCGTTCAGAATGAAAACCGGCTGCCGCACGTTCTGCATGACCCTTGCCGGATCGAACGTCAACATGCTTTGAAACCAGGGCGTGTCGGCCTGCCTTCGGAGCGGCTCGGGCACCTGCTCCCAGCCGCGACCCGACGTGACCGCCTGGTGGATTCGACGCTGGAGCTCGATCTTCTCCTGCCGCTCAGCGTCTGGCGTCTTCATTCGGTCGAGCGTGTGCCGCTGCTGCTCCAGCACGAGCTCGGCGCCGGTCGACCCCGGCGTCGCGAGCAGGACGAGCGCCGCGACGCGCTTGCGCTCGTTCGCGGCCGCCAGCATGCCGACCCATCCGCCCTCGCTGTGCCCGACGATGGCGATGCGGTCGCGATCGATGTCTTTGCGGTTCGCGAGGTATTTGACGACCGCCCGCGCGTCCTCCGCGTAATCCAGAAGCGTCGCCGCCTCGGCGCGGCCGCCGCTCTGCCCGATGCCGCGTTTATCATACCGAACGGTCAGAAAGCCGGCGTCGGCCAGCCCGCCGGCGATCTGTCCCAGGATCGGAATCCCCGCGACGGTTTCGTCACGGTCCATCGGTCCCGAGCCGGCGACCAGCACGACGGCCGGCCAGCGCGCGCGTGTCGAGGGCTTCGTCACGGTGGCGGCGAGCGTGAATCCGTTGGCGGGAATCCGAAGCTGCTCGTCGCCCGGGTGCGAGATCGTCTCGCGCCGGGCCGCGACCGAGGCGATATCGCTTCTGACGACCTCGACCCCCTGCGACGGGATCTGCAGCCTCAGCAAGCGCCCGCCCTGGTCGGCGTACAGCGCCCCGCTGACCGGCGCTCCTGGGTTCTCGAAGACGAGGTCGTACCGCTTCACCGGAATCGTGCGATCCGGAAGCTGCACCCGCTCGTCCGCGGCGCCGATGATCCGGATGGCAATCTCGACCTGCGGCAGGACGTACGCGCGAAGCGAGCTGCCAGGCTGGACGCCCGCCAGCCGCGCCGCGAGCGCCTCGTACGAGCCGAAGAAGGCCTTGGGAAGGACGATGGTGTCGGCCGCGACCGGATCGGCGTCGGTCACCGCCTGATCGCCCTGCGTAATCTGGCTCGTCGCCGTCCCGCCGGCAAACGAGGTCCGGATCGACAGCGGCTGGCTTCGAATCGTCCCCTCGATCTCGGCATCGAGCGGCGCCCAATCGGCGCCGTACCGGATCTGAACTCTCTTGAGGGCGAGATCGAACGGCGGCGCGATGCGCGAGGTGCCGCCGATCACGTGCCCGCCCGCGTCGGCCGAGACCGTGACCTGCTCGGACCCGATCACGCGACCCTGGAGGAACACGGAAAACGACGTCGAGGGTGCCGCAACCTGTTCGGCCGCGCGTGGCGACACCGCGGCCAGGAACGCGATCGGGAGCAGCGCTCGCCAGGGAGCGCGCAGACCCTGCACACATACAGCGTACAACGTTCAACGTCCGTGTACAAAACATGGACACGAAGACACGAGGTCGATACAGGACCCACGAAGGCGCGTTTTTCCGCGCGGCCGAACGGGGGAGCCCCAAACTGACCCACTACCGTCGTGTCATCGTGTTAAAGAATCGTTGTACGCTGTGCCTGTGTCCGCCGAGTACGAGGTCCTCGCGAAAGCCGCCGCCATCGTCGAGCTCTCGACGCGGGGACGGATCGCGGTCGAAGGCGCCGATCGGCTCTCGTTCCTCCACGCCGTTCTGACCAATGAGATCGCCTCGCTTGCCCCGGGACGAGGCTGCTACGCCGCGTACCTCACTCCGCAGGGCCGGATGATCAGCGACATGATCGTACTGGTGCAGGACGACTTCGTGCTGCTCGACGTGCCCCGCGAGCGGACCCCGGCCGCCGGCGCCCCGCACCCGCTCGTCCAGCGATTGGACCAGACCATTTTCAGCGAGGACGTGCGGCTTCGGGACGTCACCGACGCGTTCGCGGCGATCGGCCTGTACGGACCCGACTCGGCCCGCGTCGTCGCGCACCTTGCGGCGACATCTGGTGCTTTCGCGGATCTCCCCCCGCACGGCACGACACGCGTCGCGGTGGATGGCACACGCGTGATCGTGGCGCGCGCGGAAGAGGAGCTGGGTCGAGGCTTCTCGATCTATGTCCCGCGCGACGCGAGCGCCAGGCTCGCCGATCGGCTGGAGTCCGCCGGGGCGAAATCGGTGCACCCGGACGTGCTCGACGTCCGACGCATCGAGGCCGGTCTCCCGAGGTTCGGGATCGACATGGACGAGCACACCATCCCGCTCGAAGCGGGAATCGAGCAGCGAGCGATCAGCTTCACGAAGGGGTGCTATCCCGGGCAGGAAGTGATCATCCGGGTCCTCCATCGCGGCCACGGCCGTGTGACGAAGCGGCTCATGGGGCTCGTCCTGCAAGACCAGGTCGTTCCCACCCGCGGCGATTCCGTCGTCTCGGACGGGGAGATCGGCCGGGTGACGAGCGCGGTCTTTTCACCGACGCTCCGGGCTCCGATCGCCCTGGCTTACCTGAAGCGCGAACGTGCGGAGGCCAATGCCGTCGTGGCGGTGACGCACGCCCAGAATGCGCTGACGGCACGGGTCGTGGCGCTGCCGTTCGCGGATTTCACGGGGCGCCCGCGCGTTCAGGTCGTGGCCGCGGTGATCGAGCGCGATGGACGCTTCCTCGTGACGCGCCGCGGGCAGGGAGTACACCTGGAAGGCTACTGGGAATTCCCGGGCGGCAAGTGCGAGAAGGGCGAGGCTCTGGAGGCTTGTCTTCGTCGGGAGTTGCGCGAGGAGCTCGGTGTCGAGGTCGTCGTGGCCCGCGAGCTGCTCCACGTCGACCATCCATATTCCGATCGCGTCGTCGAGCTGCACTTCTTCCCCTGCAAGCTGGAAGGGGAGCCGCAACCGATGCTGGGACAGGAGATGCAGTGGGCGACGCGAGGGGAATTGGAGCAGTTGGAGTTCCCACCAGCCGATGCGGAACTCATCGAAAGGCTCTTGCGTGAGCCCTTTAGCCTTCTTTTTCCGGATTGAACGGGAACGCACGGCAGCGGCGCGACAGCGGGCAGACGAGACACCGTGGCTTTCGCGCCACGCACACCATCGCGCCGAAGTCCATCAAGGCCTGGTTGAAATCGAACACGCGGCGTGTCGGGACCAGCGCCTCCGACACCTTCCACAGATGCCGCCGGGTCAGGTGGCCTTTCGGATCGCCCGACCCAACGAACACGCGAAAGAGGACGCGCGCGACGTTGGTGTCGAGGATCGCCGCGCGCTTGCCGAAGGCGAAGCTGAGGAGTGCGCCCGCCGTGTAGGGCCCGATCCCTTTGAACGACTTCAGTGTCGTCTCGTCCGACGGCAGATGCCCACCGTGCTGGCCGACGGCCTCGCGGGCGATCGAGTGAAGGCGCCTGGGCCGGATGTTGTAGCCGAGCGGGTACCATTCACGGATGACTTCTTCTTCCGGGGCGGCGGCCAGGTCGCCGAACGAGGGGTATTTCTCGATCCACGTCAGGTATTTCGGCAGCACGCGGTCGACCTGCGTCTGCTGCAGCATCACTTCTGAAACAAGGATGTGATACGGGTCGGTGGTCTTCCGCCAGGGAAGGTCGCGGCCGTTACGGTCGTACCACGCCAGCAGCTTGCCGCGAAACCATCGGCGCGCGGGGCCGTCCGGTAGGGCAGCTGTGGACCGACCGGAGACGGACGCGCGCTTTCGAGGCATGTTTGGCGGCTAAAGAGCCTGTGAAAAAACCCGCCTCACCACAGAGCCCACAAAGACCACGGAGAGAATCCTCTTGTTCTCTGTGGGCTCTGTGAGTCCTGTGGTGATCGTGGGCATTGTTTCTCAGGCTCTAAAGCCGGACGCCACGAATGTCCAACTGAAAACTGAGAACTGAGAACTGAGAACTGAAAACTGTAAACTGATCCGCGGGAAACTCTACACCCGAACCGGCGACCGGGGCGAGACGGCGCTCGTCGGCGGCAAACGCGTATCGAAATCCGACCCCCGCGTGGAGGCGTACGGAGAGGTCGACGAAGTGAACGCCATGCTGGGACTGGCGCGGGCGCAGGGGCTCGACGCCGATCTCGACGAGGTCCTCGCGCGCCTGCAGACCGATCTGTTCGCGATCGGCGCGCGGCTGGCCGACCCGGGCGATCGACTCGGGGATCGGGTGGCGAAGGCTGCCGTGACACCAGCGGATGTCGAACGGCTCGAAGCCTGGATCGACCGCTTCGACACCGAGCTTCCGCCGCTCGTGCGCTTCATCCTGCCGAGCGGGTCGACGACGGGCGCGCTCCTGCACCTCGCCCGTACCGTCTGCCGCCGCGCCGAGCGCCGCATCGTCGCGCTCGAATCCGGCGTCGCGCCTGAGGTGCTGGCGTACGTCAACCGGGTCTCGGATCTGCTCTTCGTTCTGCCGCCGCGCCGAGCGCCGCATCGTCGCGCTCGAATCCGGCGTCGCGCCTGAGGTGCTGGCGTACGTCAACCGGGTCTCGGATCTGCTCTTCGTGATGGCCCGGGTCGCGAACAAGAGGGCGGGGAAGGCGGAGACGGAATGGTGAATTGACGATTGGCGATTGACGAGTTCGTCAATTCTTCCCTAACTGCCTCGTAGATCTTCCTCGCGAGCTCCTGCGAGACCCGCTCGCGAATCGCGCCGCATTCGACCAGCCAGGTCCGCTCGTCGGTGTCGATCGCGACGTCCCAACGATCGCGCGCGATGCCTTCCGGCCGATCCTCGAAGCCGGTGGGCACGATGTCGGCACGGTGCCGGAACCGGGGTGACAGGTAGGAGGCGATCGGCTGCCCGTTGACGAGCACCCGGACCGCGCGGATCAGATCCTTGTCGATCTGCTCCCCACCGTAGTAAAACCGCGCGCGGTCCTGCGAGAACAAGGCGAGATCGGCGCCGGTCGGGACCTCCGCGATGACCTCGCGCCCCATGGCGCGCTCCTCCGACCGGGTCCGTTCCCGGGCCCGACGATAGAACTGGAGCGTGCCGGCCAGCCTCAGGGCGACCAGGAGCAGCAGGAGCGCGATGACGCCGGCGACGAGTTCGCGCATTGGTCAGTGGCCGGTTACGAGTTGCCAGTGGCCAGCTTGTCGATGACCGAGAGTTGGGCTCGCCAGCGATGAGACCTCTTGATCGCGAAGTTACTGGCCACCGGCCACCGGCTACTGGCCACTCTCTCGTTTCAGCTTATCGCGCGTGCGCGAAGCTGGCGGCGCGGCATTACGAGAACTTTCCCGTGGCGTCGCGCCTCCTCCCGCGCGTCATGCGGCCGCACGTCGCGGCCGTCTATGCCTTCGCCCGAACGGCCGACGACTTCGCAGACGAGGGGGTGTGTGCGCCGGACGAACGACGCCGCCTGATCGATGACTGGGAATCGCGCGTGCGTGCCAGCCGGGCCGGAGACGATCGGGCCGCCAGACCGGCGCTGCCGGGCCAGCCGCCGGAAACCGTCGATATTTTCCTGGCCCTTGGCGAAACCATCCGCCGCCTGGACCTGCCGGTGTCGCTCTTCGAGGATCTCCTGAGCGCGTTTCGGCAGGATATCATGACGACGCGCTACGAGCGGTGGAGCGACGTGCTCGACTACTGCCGGCGATCCGCGAACCCGGTCGGACGACTCGTCCTGCGAATCGCAGGCGCTCGCGACCCGAGTCTCGACGAACGCTCCGACGATCTGTGCACGGCGCTCCAGCTCGCGAACTTCTGGCAGGACTTCGGCCGCGACTGGCAGCATGGGCGGTTGTACGTGCCGCTCGAGGATCTGCGAGCCTGCGGCGCCCGTGCCGAAGATTTGGCTCGCGGCGTCGTGACCCACGAGTGGCGGTGCGCGTTTCGCCGTGTCGTGGATCGAACCCGCGCGCTCTTCGATCGCGGCCGGGGGGCCTGCGACGGGGTCCGCGGCCGGCTCCGGATCGAGCTGCGGCTGACGTGGCTCGGCGGATGCCGGATCCTGGAGCGCTTCGAGCGTCAGGGCTACGATCCGCTTCGCGACAGGCCGGTCCTGGGGCTGTTGGATGCCCCTGTGCTTGCGTGGCGACTGCTGCGGTGGCGCGCCGCGGGCCCGGCTAGAGCCGGGCACCACGACTGAAGAGCCTGTGAAAAAAACCCGCTCCGTGGTGATCGTGGGCATTTTCCCTCGGGCTCTGAAGGTGAGAGCTCGAGCTGATAGCTGAAAGCTGAGAGCTGAAAGCTAGGATGCCTCGCGACACCTCCTTCTACTATTCGTTCCTGGCGCTTCCCGCCCTCGAGCGCGACGCGATTATCAGTGTCTGGGATTTCTGTCGGGCGGTGGATGATGCCGTCGATGAAGTGGGAGGGGCGAGTACGGCCTGTCCCGAGCCGGGTCGAGGGGACCCGCTGGCGCGGTGGCGTCGGGAGCTCGCCTCTTGTTTCGGAGGAGGCGCCCCCGAAACCGAGCAAGGCCGCCGGCTCGAGCCGCACGTGAGCCGATTCCAGCTTCCGCGACAGCCGTTCGAGGATTTGATCGACGGCGTCGAAATGGATCTGCACCGCCGCCGCTACGAAACCTTCGAGCTGCTGCATCAGTATTGCCTGCGCGTGGCGTCGGCGGTCGGGCTCATCTGCCTCCCGATTTTCGGGGCCCGCCACACCCGGAGCCGCGAGTACGCCACGTATCTCGGCGTCGCGCTGCAGCTCACGAACATCATCCGCGATGTCTCGAGCGATCTGGCGCGCGGACGCCTGTACCTGCCGCTCGAGGATTTGCACCGCTTCGGGTGCACGGAGGGCGAGGTCGAGGACCGGCGCGTCACCGGGCCGGTCCGGAAGCTTCTCCAGTTCGAGTGCGAGCGGGCGCGGGGGTTCTACCGGCGGGCCAAAGCGAGCTTGCCGCGCGAGGACGCGCGCCGGCTGGTCGCGGCCCGCATCATGGGCGCGATTTACTTCGACCTGCTGCGCCGCATCGAGCGCGCGGGTTACGATGTGTTCTCGGGTGTGATTCGGGTGCCGCCGAGGCGTCGCGCCTGGATCGCGGCCAAGGTCTGGGCGGGGACGATGATGAGAATTTGTTGATTGGTTGATCTGTTGATTTGTTGAGTTGGCGACAATCCAATCAACAGATCAATGAATCAGCCGATCAACACATGCTCGATGTGATGGCAGGTATCATGGACTGTGTCGTGATTGGTGGCGGGTTTGCGGGGTTGAGCGCGGCGGTCCGGCTGGCGAGCCGTGGTGCGCGCGTGACGGTCGTCGAGGCGCGGCCGACGCTGGGAGGGCGCGCGAACACGTTCGCCGATCCGGACACCGGCGAAGCGGTCGACAACGGTCAGCACGTCCTGTTCGGCTGCTATCACGAGACACTGGCGTTTCTCGCGACGATCGGCACCGCAGACGAGGTCTGGTTTCAGCAGAGTCTGGAGGTCGCGTTCGTCGATCCCGATGGGCGCCGCAGCACGCTGCGGGTGGGTGGTCTCCCGCCTCCCTGGCATCTGATTGCCGCGCTGGTCGACTGGGACGCACTCGGTGGGAAGGACCGATGGTCGGCGCTCCGAATCGCGCGCCCGCTCCGCGTGGCGGTTCGGCAGCTGCGCGGCGATTCGCGCCAGATCGCGGCCTCGCCCGGCGAGACGGTCGAGAACTGGCTCATTCGAAACGGGCAGAGCGCGCGGATCCGCGAGATGCTCTGGGATCCGCTGGCGCTCGCCGCGCTCAATCAAAATCCCCGGACCGCCGCCGCGCCGATCTTCGCCGGTGTCCTGGCCCGTCTGTTCGGATCCGATCCGCGCGACGCCGCGCTCGGGCTCTCGAAGCGTCCGCTGTTGGAGCTGTATGCCGAGCCGGCCCGCCGCTACCTCGAAGCGCGGGGCTCGAGCGTGCGGACCGGCGCGTCGGCCCAGGTCGCTATCGGGCCGGACGGGCTCGCGAGCGTGTGGGTGCGCGACGAACGGCTGGACGCGCGCGCGATCGTGGCGGCCGTGCCGTGGTTCGGCTTGAAGGCACTCCTGAGCGGCGACGCCTCGCCCGCCCTGAGCCGCGTCGAAGGGTCGCTCGCCGACATCGTGCGGCGCGCCTCCGCGATGGAGGCGTCGCCGATCGTAACGGTCAATCTCTGGCTCGATCGGCAGGTCGTGGACGCGCCCTTTCTCGGCCTGCCGGGGCGAAGCTTCCAGTGGGTGTTCGCCAAGAACGGCGCCTCCGGGCATGGGCCGTCACATCTCGCGCTCGTGTCGAGCGGAGCCGATCGGCTCGTCAACCTCTCGAACGACGAGCTCGTCCGGATCGCCCTCGACGATCTGACCCGGGCCCTGCCCGAGGCCTCCGCGGCGGTCATCCAACGCGCGCGTGCCATCCGGGAGAAGCAGGCGACCTTCTCGCTCGCGCCGAATCAACCGCCGCGTCCGGCGACCCGGACGCCCGTCGCGAATCTCTTCCTCGCCGGCGAGTGGATCGACACCGGGCTGCCGGGGACGATCGAGAGCGCGGTCGTCAGCGGCCATCGGGCGGCACTGGAAGTGGAACGGTACTGTCAACCGCATTGACGATTGGCGACTGGCGAAATTCTCTGATGCCCTCGATCGTCGTCCATTACCAGGAGATTGCGCTCAAGGGCCGCAACCGGCCTTGGTTCGTCAGCCATCTCGTGCGCAACATTCGGCAGGCGACGCGCGACCTCGACGTCGCGAGCGTCCGCGCCCTGATGGGACGGATCGAGATCGAGGTGAGGTCCGACGCGATGACCGCCGAAGTGTCGGATCGGCTGCGGCGCGTCTTCGGCATCGCGAATTTCTCGGTCGCGCGGCGGGCGGCGCTGGATCTCGATGAGATGGCTGCGGCGATTCTGCGGGATCTCGAGGGCGTCGAGACCGGCAGCTTCCGGGTGTCGGCCCGACGTGCAGACAAGCGGTTTCCTCTGACGTCCCCGCAGATCGAGCGCGAGGTCGGCGGCCGGATCAAAGTGGCGCGCGGCTGGCGCGTCGACCTGACGCATCCCGAGCTCAAGGTGTCGCTGGAGATCCTGCCGGATCAGGCCTTCTACTCGTTCGAGAAACAGCGCGGGCCGGGCGGTCTGCCGACCGGCGGAAGCGGGCGCGTGGCGTGCCTGCTGTCCGGCGGCATCGACTCCCCGGTCGCCGCCTTCCGCGTGATGAAGCGGGGCTGTTCGGTTCTGTTGGTGCACTTTCACAGCTACCCGTTGCTGTCGCGCGCGTCGCAGGAGAAGGTGCGTCAGATCGCCGCGATCCTGACCCGTTACCAGCTGCGATCGAAGCTCGCGCTTGTGGGCTTTGGTGAGATTCAGCGACGCGTGGTCCTCACGGTCCCGTCTCCACTGCGCGTCGTCATGTACCGGCGGCTCATGATGCGGATTGCGCAGCAGCTCGCGCGCAAGGGGCACGCGAAGGCGCTGGTCACGGGCGAGGTCATCGGGCAGGTCGCGTCCCAGACGATCGAGAACCTCTCCGTCATCGGGCGAGCCACGGAGCTGCCGGTGCTCAGGCCGCTCATCGGGATGGACAAGGAGGAGATCGTTGCCGAAGCGCAGCGCCTCGGCACGTACGAGATCTCCATCATCCCGGACCAGGACTGCTGCCAGCTCTTCACCCCGCCGCATCCCGCGACGAAAGCGAGGGCGGCGGACGTCGAAGCGGCGGAGAGCCAGCTCCCGATCGTCGAGCTTGTCGAGGCCGCGGTGGCGGCGGTGGAGTGGGAGGAGTTTTCGTTCCCGATCTTGAGGACGCCGACGATGCCATTGACGAATTTGACGCATTCCCGGAATGACGAAGTGCCAGGTCAATGACCGGGAATCCATGAAGCTGTCATGCCGGCAATTTGTCACTCCGTCAATTCGTCACTATCATCCTGACTCACGCGAGGTGGTCATATGGTCTTCGAATCGACGAAAGCGATGACCGACGCGCTGAAACCCGTGGCCACGGTCATGACCGACCGCGTCAGCGTGTCGCGGATCCAGGATCTTCCGGGTGACACGATCGATCGCCTGGCGCACACGGCGGTCTTTGGCTCGGGTCCGGAGATCCGCGGGGACGCGCGCTGGATCATCCGCAGCCTGGCATCGGCGGCCGGTATTCACCCGGCCTCGATCCACGACCTCTACATGGCAATCGGCCGCGGCGAGGCCGGCGGCTTCACGGTGCCGGCCATCAACGTGCGGGCGACGGCGTACCTGACGGGCCGGGCCGTGTTCCGCGCCGCGACGCGGTTGAATGTCGGCGCGCTGATCCTCGAGATCGCGCGGTCGGAAATCGGCTACACCGAGCAGCGCCCGCACGAGTACTCCGCCGTGATGACGGCGGCGGCGCTGCGCGAGGGCTTCCGGGGTCCGCTCTGCATCCAGGGCGACCACGTCCAGACCAACGCGAAGAAGTTCAACAGCCCTGATCGCGACAAGGAGGTCGAGGCGGTCAGATCCCTCATCAAGGAGGAGCTCGCGGCGGGCTTTTATAACATCGATATCGACACCTCGACGCTCGTGGATTTGTCGAAGCCGACGCTCGAAGAGCAGCAGCGCGTCAACTTCGAGCTGGCGGCCGAGCTGACCGAATTCATTCGCCGCCACGCGCCGGCCGGCGTGACGGTCTCGGTCGGCGGCGAGATTGGCGAGGTCGGCGGCAAGAACTCCGACGTGCACGAGCTTCACGCGTTCATGACGGGATACAACACCAGCCTGACGAAGCGGGCAGCGTCGCTCGTGGGGATCAGCAAGATCAGCGTCCAGACCGGCACCGCGCACGGCGGGTTCGTGATGCCCGACGGGACGGTCCGGACCGACGTGAAGATCGATCTCGACACGCTGGCGGAGCTGTCACGGCTGGCGCGCACCGACTATCACCTGGCCGGCGCTGTTCAGCACGGCGCGTCCACGCTGCCGCCCGAAGCGTTCGACGCCTTCCCGCGAGTGGGCGCGTGCGAGATCCACCTCGCGACCGACTTCCAGAACATGCTCTACGAGAACCCGGCGTTCCCGGGGTCCCTCAGGGACGAGATGTACGCCTGGCTCCGGGAGCACGCCGCGGACGAGCGGAAGGAAAAGGACACCGAGGGACAGTTCATCTACAAGACGCGCAAGAAGGCGCTCGGCCCCTTCAAGCGCCAGTTGTGGAACCTGCCGCCGGACGCCGCGCGGGCGATCGGGCAGGTCCTCGAAGATCGATTCGCCTTCCTGCTGCAGAAGCTGCGCGTGAACGACACCGCTGGCGTGATGGGTCGTTTCGTGAAGCCGCCGCAGCCGGCCTTCGATCGCGAGGCCGAGATCGTCGCCTCCGGCGGCAAGATCACGGCAAGCGAGCGGAAAGCGGAAGGCTTGGCCGACTGAATTTCAAGCCGGCAATTGGGCGATTCAAAGGGCGCGGAAAAATGAGTTGGTCTGCCGACCTAGAACAGTGACCTTTGGCGAACCAACGAGTTGACATCGTTGTCGGCCGGTCCAGACCCTTTCTCGCCAACGTTGTGCATGCCTATAGTCACTCCACTCCTTCTTTGCGCCAACGCGCGTGCGCAGGTTCGCCGCAAGACCTACCATGATGCGCGTCACGATGCTGAAAAAGCGTGCGTCGGAACGGGAGCACCTGTCGTTCGAGGAATCGCAGCCCTCCGGCGATCGGGTGGGGCTCCGACCTCCTCTCAAGTGGGCCGGTGGCAAACGTTGGCAGCTTCCTGAGCTTCGCGAAAGATGGATGTCGCATCAACACTGTCGGCTCGTGGAACCGTTTTGTGGCGGTCTCGCTGTCGCGCTCGGCTTGATGCCTCTCCGCGCGCTTCTGAATGACGTCAACCCACACCTGATTAGCTTCTATCAATGGTTGAAGCGTGGTCTATCCATCGAGATTCCAAGAGAGAACACGCCTTCCTGCTATTACAGGAATCGTGTTCGCTTCAACGAACTGGTCGCAACGGGCCAGGCTGATAGCGCCGAAACGGCTGCCCTTTTCTATTACCTCAATCGTACAGGTTACAACGGACTGTGCCGCTTCAATCGTCAGGGGCAGTTCAACGTTCCGTTCGGACGGTACGCCAACATTGGGTACATGAATGGGGAGGATTTTTTTCAGTACCGGTCTGTTTTCGAGCCGTTTGAGTTTACCAGCCTGGATTTCGAGGCCATTCCGCTTGAGATAGGTGACTTTGTGTATGCCGATCCTCCGTATGACGTGGAGTTTCGTCAATACTCGAAGGACGGATTCGGGTGGGAAGACCAGCAACGAACCGCTGAGTGGCTAAGCCGACATCCCGGACCCGTCGTGCTTTCCAATCAGGCCACTGCGAGAATCAAGAAACTCTATAAAAAGCTCGGCTACAACCTGACCCCGCTGACAGCGCCGCGACTCATTAGTTGCACCGGCGACCGCACCCCGGCCCAGGAAGTCTTGGCAACTCGCAACCTCTGACCGAACTACTCGGATGGACACTGATAAGGCAAAACGCAGGGCTATCCGCGCTCTGGTAAGCCAAGGTGTTCCCGAAGCGCAGGCGGAAGCTATTTGGGCTCAGAGCGTCGCGAATCGGAATAGAGGCGCACGTACCAGCGAGCCGAAGAAACGAGGAAGGGACACAAGAACAGGACGAGTACTTGAGCAGATGGTCGCCGCGGCATTGAAACATGGGGGTATTCGATTACTCATGTGAGCGGTCGATTCCGCGCCGAAAAGTCTCTGCTCACGATGCAGGACGCGACCGCTCTTCAGGAGCGTGCGGGCCGTTACCTTATCGACGAGACAACCGCAGTAACGCGGTTTATCTTCCCC
>JACOUA010000034.1 GCA_016178075.1 Acidobacteriota bacterium | reverse complement strand
GGGGCTCGCAAAGCTGTCCGGGCTGACCAGGCTGGTCAATCTCGAGCTCGACAGCGTGGATCTGACCGACGCCGGCATCACGCACGTCGCCCGGTTGGGCAGCCTGCGGCAACTGGATTTGTACCACACGCTGGTGAGCGACAAGGGCTTTCAGCAATTGACAACGGCGCTCCCGGAGTGCCGCATTCACTACGATCGCGACTCCGCAAAGCGCGAGCGCCGGGGTTCGAGGCGTTAGGGCCCGGAAAGGAATAAAGGTGTCATCTTGGGCGTCGAGGCGCCCGCCCGGCAAGGCGCGAGGAGCGCGCATACCGGGTGTATGTAAGCGACGAGCAACGCAGCCCGGCGGGGTGCATCGGCGTCCAAGATGGCACCTTTATTCCTTTCCGGGCCCTTAGGGAGACAGTCCGGCTATGGGCGTTGGATTATCGGCTATGGGCGTTGCGATCTGGGCGCTGGGCCTGCCGAGTGCGTTCGTGCTCCCGACGGCTCAAGATGCCGGCCTCATGGCCTCGATCCACGCTGAGGGAGGCACGGTCGTCCGCGATCGGGACGGGCGCATCGTCGATATCTCGCTGGCGCGCACGTGGGCGACCGATGCCGACATCGAACGGATCGCCGGCCTCGAGAGCCTGAAGCGGCTCGATCTCTCGCTGACGTACATCTCGGACCGCGGCATCGGACGGCTGAAGGGCCTCGATCACCTCGAAGAGCTGAACCTGTTCGCAGCCGAATTCATCACCGATGCCGCGATGGCGTTTCTGCGCGGGCACCGGCAGTTGACACGGCTGAACCTGCGAGGAACCGACGTCACCGACACGAGCCTCGTCTACGTCGCCGAGCTTTCCGGTCTGAAATCGCTCGACATCAGCTTCACGCAGATCACCGACGTCGGACTCGAGCATCTGGCGTCGCTGACCGAGCTCGAAGAGCTGAACCTCGGGGGCAACAAGATCAGCGGCGTCGGCCTTCACGTGCTGAAGCTGCTGCCGAAGCTCAGGAAGCTGAGCTTTTACGGTATCCAGCGGCGCAATGCGGGGTGGTGCTGGGCGCCGGTTGTCACTGACTTGGAACTGGAGACCCTTGCGCTGCTCAGCGGACTCGAGGATCTGAATATCGGCTTCGGCGTCGCCTTGGGCGCGCCGCGGCCCACCGATCTAGGACCAGCCGATGGCGAGGCGGAATGCCGCATCGCCGGGGGAACCCGCATCACCGACCTCGGGCTGGCCAAGCTGGCGAAACTCGCGAAACTCCGGCACCTCGATCTGAGCGGCTCCGCGATCACGGTACGCGGCTTGAAAACGCTGGCGAACCTGCCACACTTGGAGCGGCTGAGTCTCTGGAACGTCACGGGGATCGACGATGGTGCGGCGCCGTACCTCGAGGCGCTCGGCAACCTGACCAGCCTGGATCTCTCGAATACGGCCGTCGGCGATGAGACGCTCGTGCGGCTGGCCAGGCTGTCCAAACTGCAGCGCCTCTATGTCGGCGAGACCAAGGTCACCCCGGAGGGGCTGACGGCGTTCCAAAGACAGCGTCCGGCGAGTGTGGTGTCCTGGGGCACGCGGCCCGCGCCACGCGTGCCGCTCAGTCCGGGAAAGTCAGAATGAGCTCCAATCGTTTGTGGGTCCTCGCAGCCGTGGTCATCGCGCCCGCCTTGGCGGCCCAGCCTTCGCGAGCCCTCTCGGGACACGGGCTCGCTTCGGCGGGGCAAGAGGAAGCCGTGCGCGCGGGCGGCCTCGGCCCGCCGAAGCGCTCGAGCGAAGGCGGCCAAGCACCGCCTGCGGTGTCGTTTTCACGGACGGTGTACCCGATCTTCGAAAACGCGCAGTGCCGTGGCTGCCACACCGATGACGGCGTGGCGTCGGCGACGCGGTTGCATTTTCCGGAGCCGAACGCGAGTCCCGACGAGATCGAAGCGTTCGGGTTGACGCTCGCTGTTCTCGTGGATCGCACCGATCCGGCCCGATCTCTCCTGATCAACAAGCCGACCGACCGCGAGCGTCATACTGGAGGCGTCCGAATCCAGCCCGGCTCCTTCGACGAGGAGGCGCTGGTCGAATGGGTGCGGTATCTGGCCGGCATTCCCGAAGAAGCGGTGACCGCCGCCCGCGAGCGGCTCTCGGCCGGCTACGCCGCTTCCCCCTCCGATCAGCTCCTCCGGAGGCTGACGCACAGCCAGTACAACAACACGGTCCGCGATCTGCTTGGCGACTACAGCCGCCCCGCCGACCGCTTTCCGCCCGAGGATTTCGTCAACGGGTTCAAGAACCAGTTCCGCACCCAGGGGATGCCGCCGCTGCTCGCCGAGGCCTATAGCTCGTCTGCCGAGAAGCTGGCGCTGAACGCATTCCGGGCGGGCGACGTCAACCGACTCGTGCCATGCACGCCCGCCTCGGCGCGCCCCTCGGCAGGCTCGGGGCGCCCTGCCCCTTCGGCAAGCTCAGGGTCACCCCGAGCCGGGTCGAGGGGTGAGCTTGTCGAAGGGCGGGACATGAGGTGCCGCGATCAGTTCGTGCGGGGCTTCGGCCTGCGTGCGTTTCGCCGGCCGCTGACCGACGTCGAGTTCCGGCGTTACGCGGTGTTGTTCAGCACCCAGGCGGCGAAGACCGGCCAGTTTCTGGAGGGCGCCCGCGTCGTGGTCGAGGCGATGCTGCAATCGCCGAAGTTCCTCTTTCACCTGGAGGGCGGCCCTGGAGGGAGTGCCGGCGGACGGTTTCGCGACCACGACATCGCCAGCCGGCTCGCGTACTTTTTGTGGGACACCATGCCGGACCAGCGCCTGCTCGATGCGGCGGCCAACGGCGAGCTGCGAACGGAAGAGGGCCGCGAACGGGTCGCCCGGCGCATGCTCGACCACCCGCTCGCCCGCCAGGCGGTCGACGAGTTCTTTGCGCAGTGGCTTCGGTTCGATCGCGTGTTGAGCTCCGTGAAGGATCGGCAGCGCTATCCGGAGTTCACGCCAGAGCTGGCCGCCATGATGGTCCACGAGACGCGCATGTTGCTGGGCAACCTCGTATGGAACGACGGCAATTTCATGGAAGCGTTCACGGCCGAGTACAGCTTTCTGAATTCGGATCTCGCGAGCCTTTACGGCGTGCCGGCGCCCTCCGGCGAATTCGAGCTGGTGCGATTCCCCACGGGCGCGCACCGCTCCGGACTTCTGGGCCAGGCCTCGTTCCTCTCCTCAACCGCCGGCCCGGTCGAGACGTCGCCGACGGCGCGCGGCATTTTTATCCGCGAGCGGCTGCTGTGCCAGCACGTGCCGAATCCGCCGCCCGGCGTGAACACTGAGGTGCCCGAGCCGACGGCTGACCGGCCGCTGGCGACGCGGCAGCGCATGCAGATGCACATCGCGAGTCCAACGTGCTCGAGCTGCCACCGCCTGATGGACCCGATCGGCTTCGGTCTGGAAAACTATGACGCGTCCGGCCGCTGGCGGGACAAGGAAGTGATCGAGTTCCGCAGCGGCGGTCGCAGCAAGAAGAAGGTCGAGCTGGAGATCGATGCCAAGGGGGAGATCGCCGGCCTTGCGAACTCGGCGTTCTCCGAGCCCAGGCAGATCGGGCGCGTGCTGGCCGAGAGCCGGGCGTGCCAGGAGTGCGTCGTCAAGCAGGTCTTCCGCTACGCGTTCGGCCGGCTGGAGACGCGCGCCGACCGGGAGACCGTTCGCCGGACCTTCACAGCGTTTCGCGCGTCGGGATTCCGCTTCAAGGAGTTGCTGGTCGCGCTGGTGCGCTCGCCGCAGTTCCTCGACGGTCTCGAAGAAGACAAGAGCCAGGTTAGCCGGCCGTAAGTGAAACCCGCCTGTGAAGGCGGATGCGACAGGAGAGAGTCATGGCGCTCAGCAGACGGCGTTTCCTCAGGCAACTGAGCATGACCGGCGCGGCGATTCGGGTCGGATTACCACCGCTGGCGGTCATGTTCGACACGAATGGCACCGCCTACGCCGCGAGCGCGAGAGCGAGCCAGCCGATCCAGCCGCGGTTTCTCCTGTGGTTCAACGGCAACGGGATTCCCGAGCGGTACTGGATCCCGAGGGCGTTCGGTCCTGACTACGAGCTGACTCCCTGCCTGGCTCCGCTCAAGTCACTGCGCCACGATATCCATGTCATCAGCGGGATCGACAATCCGAACGCGAGAGTCACCGCGCCGGGCAACACGCATCACAAGTCCATGAGCGCGCTCGTGTCGGGAACCCCGTATACGGGCCGTGGCGCCGGTGGAGCCTCCATCGATCAGGTCATCGCCGGAGCGATGGGCGGGGACTCGAGGTTCCGCTCCTTGCAGGTGGGCGTCTGCCAGGAGTCGCACGGCGAGAACATCCAGCGCAACCTGAGCTGGGCGGGCTACGACCGCGCGCTGCCGCCGGAGATGATCCCGCAGAACCTGTTCGATCGGCTGTTCGGCGTACGGGATCAAAGCTGGGTCGGACGCAAGAAGAGCGTGCTCGACGCCGTCCGCGAGGATCTCGCGGATCTGCAGCCCTCGCTCAGCCAGCCCGACCGGCATCGCCTGGACGAGCACCTGACCTCGGTCCGCGATCTGGAGCGGGCCATCGCCAGCCTGCCGTCCGACTACGGAAAGACCGTCAAGGAGCCGGAGGACGTGGCGGATCTGACGGACTATCCGCGCATCGCCAAGATCCAATCCGATCTCGTCGTGCACGCGTTGGCGTCCGGCCAGACTCGCGTCGTCTCGTACATGCTGACCAAGTGCCAGAGCCTGGTGCGGCTCCCGTGGCTGGGCTACACGCGTCTGCGTCACCACGACTACACCCACACCAACGCGGATTCGCCCGAGGGTCAGCGGATTCTGCGCGACATCTGCAGGTGGCACGTCGAGGAGTTCGCGTATCTGCTGGGGCGGATGAAGGCCGTTCCGGAAGGAGACGGCACGCTGCTCGACCACAGCTGCGTCGTCTTCGCGCACGAGCACGCCGAGGCCAACCCGCACAAGGACAACGGCCTGGCCCTCATTCTGGCCGGACACGCCGGCGGCATGCAGACCGGGATGCACTCCAAGGCGCGACACACGATCGGCGATCTCTATCTAACCGTCGCCGAAGAGGTCTTCAAGCTGTCGCTCGAGAAGGGCTTCCCGACGGCCGAAAAGAAGATCAGCGGGATCGTCTGATCTCAGGCTTTAGGGCGCCCAGCGCCGTTTATTTTAGTTGCCAGCTCTCGTCGAAAAACCCGGACACGACAACCCCGCCCGTCGGCGACAGCACGGCGTAATCCCCGAGCCGCGGGTAGAGCCACGCGTTGGTGCCGCGGAAGTCCGCCTCGCCGAACGTGTGACCGCTGTTGATCACGACGTAGCGCTTCGGATTCAGCGGATTCGGATACACCAGCACGGGAATGTGATCCGCGGCGCCGAAGGTCTGCGTTCCGACCGTGATCTCATGCTTGGTCCAGCGAATCGGCAGCCGACCGATGACCCTGGCGATCATGCTGTTGCTGCCCGGATCGCCGAACAGGATCAGGTTGTAGTCGGCGACGTCGCTCGAGGACACCGCGCGATCATCTTTGATGCGCACGTCACCGCGCAGCCACTTCGCGAAGTTCCAGCTGAAGACGTCAAGCGTCTTCCTGGCCCACTCCTCCGTCACCGGATGCCAGGCCGGGCCCGTAGGGCGGACGCACACGAACGCGTCCATGAAGGCATCGTCCACCGGCCCCTGGTTTGGGATCGATGTTGTATCGCGGCTGTAGCAATCGCTGCCCCGGCAACCATGAGGAACAGCCAGGTCCTCTTCATGGGTCTCGGCTCGGTGGGGAGTATAGCGAAGCGGAGTCGCCCATCAAGCGCGCCGTCTCGCTCGAACCCCTCGAGGCTCGCGCCACTGGGAGGCTGTGAGCGCGCTGAAGTTGCCGGTGATCTCCGCGAGACCGTAGCGGACGTGCGCCCGCATCGCCGCATCCGCGGCCTCCGGATCGCCTGACACGAGCGCCTTTGCCAACCGGGCGTGGAAGGTCCGCGGCAGCGGGGTCCGTCGCGCAGCGACATCGAACAGCCAGTTCAGGATGAGGACGTGGTTCCGTTCGATCATCTGCTTGAGGAGCCGGCTACCGGCGTGTTCGGCGATGCGCAGGTGAAACCGCACGTGATGATTGTGCACGGTGAAACGGAAGGCCGGGTCGTTGCCACTGCTTGGCAGCCGGCTGAAGAGCAGGTCCACGCGCGCGGCCAGGCGCCGCAGCTCGAGGCGCTGGGCAGGGGTGGCTCTCTGCGCAAAGAGCCGCGCCGACTGCGTCTCGAGCGCCTCACGAAGCTCGTACAACTCGCGGATGTCGGTCTCACTCGGGACCCGAACCCGCGTCCCGGCCCGGGCGCGGCTCTCCACCAGGCCGTCGTCTTCAAGCCGTCGGAGCGCGTCGGTCACCGGCAGCACGCTCATCCCGAGCTCGCCCGCCAGCCGCCTTCGCGACAGCGGCGTGCCCGGCCGAAGCTGGCCCCGCAGGATCTCTTCACGAATCGCGCGGTACGCCTCGTCGGCGAGCCTGACGTCCTTCACGCGGTGCTCCGGGCGCAGGGTCGCAAACGGCCCCGGAGAAGTCAAGAGCGCGCGCCCCGCCGTTACCCCGGAAAGCACTTGACTGCCGGGTCGGATGCTACTACAACTGACATTTCAGTATTCAAACATTTCAGGACCACCGGCTTCCGTCCACGCGACAAGGGGCCCCACGGGGCATGGGGAGGGCATCCATGAAGCGACTCATCGTCTTCGCACCGGCAACACTGTTTCTGGCCCTGCTCGTCGCAAGCCCCGCGCTTGCCCAAACGGGCCAAATCAACGGTGCGATCACCGACAACTCCGGCGCCGTCGTTCCCGGCGCCACGGTGAAGGCCGTTGAAGCGGCGACCGGATTGTCGAGAGACACCGTGACCGGGGTCGATGGCCGCTATATCTTCACCTCGCTGCGGCCGACCACCTACGACATTACCGCGGAGCTGCCCGGGTTCCGGACGTCTCAGCGTAAGGGCGTGCTCCTGCAAGCGAATCAGAACCTCACGGTGAATTTCGAGCTCGAACTCGGCACCCTCGCTGAAACGGTCACTGTGTCGGGCGAATCGCCCACGGTCGACGTCACATCGGCGACCCTCAGTGAAGTCGTCGATTCGAAACGCATCGTCGAACTGCCGCTGAACGGTCGCGATGCCGCACGGCTGGCCACGCTCGTGGCGGGCATGGTGCTCACGGAAGTCAACCGCGAATCAGCGAAAACGATCCCGGGCGCGCTGCGGCTTTCGACCAACGGGACCGAGTCTCGACAAGTGTCGTTCCGGCTGGATGGCACCAGCCATACCGACCCGTACTTCCAGCAGAATCAGCCGTTCCCGTTTCCAGACGCGCTCCAGGAGTTCAGCATCCAGACCAGCAACTACAGCGCCGCGCAGGGCAACAGCGCTGGTGCGGTGGTCAATGCGGTGACCCGATCGGGGACCAACGAGTTCCATGGCGGCGCTTTCGGCTACTTCCGCGACAACACATTCAATGCGAGGAATTTCTTTACCGCGTTGGACTTCCTCAAGCGCAAGCAGTACGGCGGCCTGGCCGGCGGCCCGATTCAGCACAACAGGACGTTCTTCTTCGCTGGGTGGCAGCGCACGGACCTCCAGAATGTGGGCACGACCCTGGTCGGCTTTGTGCCAACCATCGACCAACGCAATGGGATCTTCAACGTGTCGATCAGGGATCCGCTGACCGGCCAACCGTTCCCTCAGATCGCTTCCGGGGTCTGGCAAATCCCGACGTCACGCTTCGATCCCGCATCTGTTAACGTGCTGAAGTTCCTGCCGGAGGTGAGCGGCGACGGCCAGGTGCAGATTCCACGCCGGATCGGCCAGGACGACAATCAAGTCGTCGTCAAAGTCGATCGGATGATCGGTCAGAAGGATCAGGTGAGCGGACGGTACTTCTTCGATCACTTCACCAACGATCCGACGTATACCGAGGGGAACCTGCTGAGCTATCGCAATCCGACCCTTGGATCGCGTGTCCGAATGCAGAACGTCGTCGGGTCGTGGACGCGGACGATGTCACCGACCGTGCTGAACGAAGCGAGAGTCGGGTTCAACCGTGTGCATTCCTCGCGCTATCCGCCGGCTGGTGTGCCGTCGATGCAGGATCTCGGCGTCCGGCTGCCGATCTATCCCACCTTGCCGTCGATTTCGGAGATCAACGCCACCGGATATTTCAACATCGGCGACAACCTCTTTGCGTCGTTCGTCCGTGATGGATGGGAGTTCAACGACCGCTTCACGTGGGTGAAAGGGGCGCACAACATCCAGATGGGCGGCGAGCTGCAGCATTACACCGTCGTGATTCGCAACGAGTTCCGTCGCGCGGGGCACTTCACGTTCAACGGGAGCGCGACCGGCCACGCGATTGCCGACTTCCTCCTCGGCGCCATCAATACCTTCGATCAGGGCACCGGCGAGTACAAGGACTACGTCGTGAACTATTCATCGGCCTTCGTGCAGGACGATTTCAAGGTGAGCCAGCGTCTGTCGTTGAACCTGGGCTTCCGGTACGAGAACTCGCCGCCATGGCACGAGACGGTCGGTCGGATCGAACGGTTCACGCTGAAGGATTACGAGAACAACGTGCGCTCAACCGTGTTCCCGCAGGCGCCACGAGGCGAAACGTTCCGCGGCGACCCTGGCGTGCCCGAGGACGGCACGGACCCGTCGGCGCATAACCTGGGTGCCCGCCTCGGCTTCGCGTGGGACATCACCGGTGACGGCAAGACGAGCCTCCGCGGGGGCGGCGGCACCTTCTACGATCAGCATCGCGACGGCGAATCGGGCAACGGCGCCGTGAATGCGCCGCCGTGGAGCCTGAGACTGAGCGTCACCCGGCCGCAAGGCCCGTTCTCCGATCCGTATCGAGGACGGACCGACTTCAATCTCATCACCGACAGCACGATCGGCACACAGCAGGCGGTATTCCCGAAGCCGGTGCTGATCGAAACGCTGGCCGAAACCTACAAGACGCCGGTCACCTACAACTACAACCTGACGTTCGAGCGCGAGGTGATGCCGGGGATCATGGCGCGCGCGGCGTATGTCGGGTCCCGGTCTCGCAACGGTCGCTTCGGCGTCTCGCTGAACCCGGCCATTGCCACCATCCCTGGCGCGACGACGGGCAATACCGACGCGCGGCGCCAGTTTGCGGCCGACGGCATCGGGGTGGTGAACCTGCAGGTGCAGGATCGGAAATCGACTTACAACTCGATGCAGCTCACGCTCAGCAAGCGGTACTCACACGGCTTCCAGATCAGCGGCAACTACACGCTGTCGAAAGCCGAAGGAGACTTCGGCCCCGAGCTCATCCCGTACTTCCTGCCTCAGGATCGCGCACTCGTGTGGGGTCCTCTGGATCAAGATCGTCGGCATCGATTCACCATGTCGTGGGTGTGGGAGCTTCCCGGCGGCAACCTGCAGGGACCCGCCCGCTGGGTGGTCGGCGGCTGGCAGTGGTCGGGCGTGATGCAGTATCAGACGGGCCGTCCGTTCACGATCACCAGCGGCCGCGACAACTCGCTCGACGGCATCGGGAACGACCGCGCCAAGACGACCGGCCAGCCGTTCGCGCCGCCGGCGGGTTCTGACAGGACGGTCTACTTCAACCCGACGGCCTTCGCCGTGAACGACCTCCGCACGTTCGGCATCGTCGGCAAAGGTGCCTACTATGGGCCGTCGCTGCATGTCTGGGACATGGGACTCAGCAAGAACTTCCCGCTCAGGAATCAGTCGTTTCTGCAGTTCCGGGCGGAGTTCTTCAACATCTTCAACCTGGTCAACTTCGACATCCCGAACACGAACGTCAGCGGCGGCGGATTCGGGAGGATTACGCGGACCGATCCCAGCTCGGGTGATCCACGCATTGTCCAGTTCGGGTTGAAATTCGTGTTCTGACGAGCGCGTAGAGCGCGTGGTTACGGGTTGCGGGGTACGAGTTGCGGGTGACAGGTTGCGTGTTGCGCGTTATGAGCTGCACGCTAACAGGTCACCATCAGCCCGTGACTCGAAGCCCGAAACGCGCAACCCGAAACTCGCGGCCCGCAACGATCGCCGCATGAAACGTTTTGTCGGAACCTTCCTCGTCGCGCTCGCAGGCGCGATCTCCCTCCCCGCGCAGGGGACGACTCCCATCGCCATCGTCGGCGCACGTCTTATCGACGGCACCGGCGCGGCGCCCGTCGATGATTCGGTGGTCGTCGTGGAGGCCGATCGGATTCGGTCGGCCGGTCGACGCGCACGCATCCAGATTCCTGGCGGCGCCACGATCGTCGATGCCAAAAGCCAGGTCCTCCTGCCCGGCCTCGTGGACGTGCATTGCCACATCAACCAGCCGCCCGAGGACATGAAGCGGTACTGGCTGGCGCAGCTTCGATGGGGCGTGACGACGATGCGCGCGGCAGGGAATGACAAACCTGAGACGGTGCCGTTCTTTCGCCAGACGCGGGATGGGACACTCCTCGCGCCACGCTCGTACACAGCCGGCCAAGGATTCAGCGTCAGCGGCCCCTATGCCGGGGCGCCCGTCTTCCGGCCCGCGACTCGGGATGAAGCGCGAACAAACGTCCAGAGCCTGAAGGCACAGCAGGTCGACTTCATCAAGATCTGGATGACCACTCCGAAGTTCCCGCCCGATGTGATCGCGGCAATCATCGATGAAGGAAGGAGGCAGGGGATTCCCATCGTTGCGCACGTGACCGATGTCGCGAGCCTGCACCAGCTGGCGGATCAAGGCGTGACCGACTTCCTTCACATCCCCCGCGATCAGCCAGTCACGCCCGAGCTCGTCGCGTATGCGAAGTCCAAGAGGCTCACGTTTGCGCCGACGCTCGCGAACTCGGACGCCGCGTGGTTCTACTACGAGCTTCCCGACATCCTGAACCTGCCGATGTTGCAAGACGCGCTCTATCCGCGCGGACGGCAGATGCTCGGCGACGCCGCGAGAAAAGCGCAAACGCTGTCCGCCCCGGATCTCTCCCAGCGCAAAGCGCGACTGCGCGACGCGTACCCGTTCATCAAGGCCATGTCCGATGCCGGAGTCCGCATCGTCACCGGGACCGATTGCGGCGCGGAGGCTTCCCAGATCACCCCCTTCGGGCACGCGACGCATCGCGAAGTCCAGATGTTCGTCGAAGCCGGGATGTCGCCGCTCGCGGCCATTCGGGCTGCCACGCTCGACGCCGCGCGGGTGATCACCCGCGCCGAGGACCCGGAGTACGGGTCGATTCGGGCCGGGAAGGCCGCGGATCTCCTGCTGCTGGATGCCGACGTTTCAGTTGGTATTTGCCACCTGCGCCTGACCCGGAATGCCTTGCCCGATACGGGGGCTCATGCTAAGTACTGCGTTTCACAATTACGGTGACGTATTCGGGCGCCGAGGCGCCCGGATCGCAAGGCGCGAGGAGGGAGAATGCCGGGCGCATGTGACCGACGAGCAACGCGGCGAGGCGGGATGCATCGGCGGCCGAGACGTCACCGTAATTGTGAAACGCAGTACTTAGTCCTGATGCAACAGTCGGCTCTCCCATAGCCCACAGCCCAAAGCCGGCATGTCTCATCAAGGTGAGGAGTCGTGAGCCATGCGCAACAGCATGCGGATCGTGTGCTTCGGTCTGGCCCTAGGGGGTTTCTGCGTCCCGATGGCGTCGGCGCAGGCCACCTTGGAGCTCGAGGACTACCTCGTGGTGCCGATGACGGGACTCGTCGACGGCAAGGGTTCGAACGAGGTGCTGCTCGCCAGGGTCAACACCCTCCGGGAAGAGGTCGGAGGCGCGAGGCGGTTCTTCATCAGCGACCTCAACGGACCGCTGTACATCGTCGACAAGGAGACGAAGAGCTTCTCCGTCTACCTGGATTTCAACGGCAACGAGGGCAAGACCGGCCTCTTTCGCAAGTTGACCATCGCGCAGGGCTACGGGAACGGGCTGAACGGCTTCTACCTGGACCCTGACTACGCGCGAAACGGGAAGTTCTACACGGTCCACATGGAGGACCCCGCGATCCCCGGCTCGAAGCTTCCCGACAATTCGAAGTTTCCCGGCCTGAAAGTGTCGGGGTACACGACCACTGACGCCATCAAAACGCCCGGACCTCTCCAGAACGAGGGCGTGCTGGTCGAATGGACCGACTCGAACCCGTCGAATTCGACCTTCGAAGGCACCGCGCGCGAGCTGCTGCGCGTGCAGCTCAACACCCGCAGTCACCCGATGGGCGATCTCCTTTTCAACCCGACTGCCGTCCGCGGCGATCCGGACTGGCGCGTCCTCTATCTGGAATGCGGAGATGGCGCCTCGGGCGAATCCAAGATCGTGGAGATCAGGTCCAATCCACAGCGCCTCGACAATCTCGAAGGAAAAATCCTTCGCATCATTCCGGATCTGAACGAACACGTCGCGACGAGCACAGTCAGCGAGAACGGGCGCTATCGAATTCCCAACGACAATCCGTTCGTCTCGACACCGGGCGCCCGGCAGGAAATCTGGGCCTACGGCTTCCGCAACCCGCATCGATTGAACTGGGCCGTCGATCCCGCCAACCCGGCCAACAATCGGCTGATCGCCAACTCGGTCGGGCTCCACACATGGGAGACGGTCTACATCGTGCACAAAGGGGTCAATTACGGGTACGGAGAGCGCGAGGGCAATGAGCTGCTGAAGCCGGACAACACGACCGCGCCGCTCCCTCCGGTCGACAAGATTCCGATGCGAATTGGCGAGGAAGTCACGGGCCACATGGTGGTGCCGACGTATCCGGTCATCCAGTATGGTCACGGACCGACTGGCGGCGACTCGATCGGCAGCGGGTTCCTCTACAACGGCAAGGCGATTCCGGCTCTTCGAGGGAAGTACGTGTTCACCGATCTCACGACCGGTCGCCTCTGGTACGCCGACTACAGCGACATGCTCGCCGCCGATGACGGCAAGCCCGGCACGATGGCGACCATTCGCGAGGTGAAGCTCCTCTGGAACGACCCTCACGATTCGCAGGACGCCGGCAAGAAGGTCTACGAGTCCATGTTCCCGATCATCGAAGTCGCGTACCACGCGCGCGGCGGCAGAAGTCCGCGCCTGCCGGGACGAGCGGACCTCATCAAAGGCGGCCGCGCGGATGTCCGGTTGTCGATCGATGCCAGTGGCGAGCTGTATCTCTACAGCAAGGGCGACGGCGTGATCCGCAGGGTGGTCGGCGCGACAGGTTTCTGAGCACGTGTTGGCGCTGCAAGCAAACTTCGGAGAACACCTATGCTGACGCGACGCCAAATCTTGCGTGGCGCGCTGACCGCCGGAGCCGTCAGCCGCGTTCGAACGCTCCTGGCTCAGGCGTCCCAGGGCACCCCAGCGCGGGTGCCGCGCTGGGGACCCCGCCAGCCGGCCACGCCGGTGAGCTTCGACGTGCCGCCGGGTGCCTGCGACTGCCATACACATATCCACGGCGATCCCGCGAAGTTCCCATTCTTCGCGGGGCGCGTCTATACCCCGGAGACGGCGCTGCCAGAAGAAATGGCCGTGCTCCACAAGGCGCTTCGGATCCAGCGCGTGGTGATCGTGACGCCGAGCGTGTACGGCACCGACAACTCGGCGACGCTCTACGGCATGGAGGCGCGCGGTCGGGACGCGCGCGGCGTGGCCGTGATCGACGACAAGACGCCGGACGGCGAGCTCGACGCGATGGGCCGGGCGGGTGTGTGCGGCATCCGCCTCAATTTTGGGACCGCCAGCATCAACGACCCGGCTGTCGGCCGCCGGCTTTTCCAGGCGGCGACCGAGCGCGTGAAGGGCCGCGCCTGGCACGTCCAGATGAACACTGACCTGACCATGATCGCCGCCCTCAAAGATCTGGTCGCCGTCTCGCCGGTACCGATCGTGTTCGACCATTTCGGCGGCGCGCGAGCGGCGCGGGGTCTGCAGCAGCCAGGCTTTGCCGAGTTGGTAGGGCTGGTCCGCTCGGGGAAGGCCTATGTCAAGATCTCGGGCGCGTATCGCGTCTCGACACTCGCGGACTACGCGGACGTCGTGCCGCTCGCCAAGGCGCTGATTGCCGCGAATCCCGAACGCGTCGTCTGGGGCACCGACTGGCCGCATCCGGACCCGGTCACACCGCCCGGGCGGAAGCCGACCGACGTGACGCCGCTGCTTCGGATCGATGACGGCCGGTTGTTGAACCAGCTCGTGGTGTGGGCGCCCGATCCGGAGGTCCGCAGGACGATTCTGATGGACAATCCGGCGCGGCTCTACGCGTTTCCGCCGATCTGGTGAATACTAGTGTCCAGCGAGAGGAGGTCACCGTGACCAGCGACCGAAACGGGAGGAAGGGCATTTCGCGGCGCGACTTCGGGTCATGCCTTGGCGCGGCGGCGGCGGGTGTCTTGGTCGGCGGCGACCTGTTCAGATCGCGTGTAGCCGCGTCGGCACACGCCAGCGGTCGGGTGCTGGGCGCCAACGATCGCGTGGTCCTCGCCAGCCTCGGCATCCGGGGTCAGGGCAACGCGCTCAAGCGCGGCTTCGCACGCCTCGCCAACGTGGAGATCAAGACTCTCTGCGACATCGACGCCAACCTGGCGCCCGAGCGGATCAACGACCCGCGCCTGAAAGACGTCACCACGTTCAAGCCGGGGTTCGTCCAGGATCTCCGGCGCGTGCTCGACGACAAGGACATCGACGCCGTCATCATCGCCACGCCCAACCATTGGCACGCGCTCGCCACCATCTGGGGACTGCAGGCGGGCAAACACGTCTACGTCGAGAAGCCGTCGTCGCACACCGTGTGGGAAGGCCGCCAGATGATCGAGGCCGCGGCGCGTTACCGGAAGCTCGTGCAGGTCGGCACGATGAACCGGAGCCGGCCGGCGGTCCGCGAGGCCATCAAGTTCCTGCACGACGGCGGCATCGGCCGCGTCTACATGGCGCGCGGCCTGTGTTTCAAGCCGCGGCCGCCGATCGGGAAGTATCCGGACGGGCCGATGGCGTCCGGCGAGCGGTTCGCCCTGACGGTCGGTTCCACGTCGTACGAGCCGACCTACGACGAGCAGTACCTCTCGAAGGTCGACTATGACCTCTGGCTCGGGCCGGCGCCGAAGCGAGCGTTCAACCGGAATCGTTTTCACTACAACTGGCACTGGCACTGGGACTACGGCGATGGCGACACCGGCAACCAGGGCCCGCACCAGTTCGACATCGCCCGATGGGGCCTGAACAAGCGGGAGCACCCGATCAAGATTCAGTCGACGGGTGGATACTTCGGGCCCGAATCATCGCAGGAGACGCCCGACACGCACACGACCCTGTTCGAGTACGCCGACGGCACGCTGTTCGAGTTTGCGACCCGCGGTGCCTATACGAACGACGAAGGCACCCAGCGGATCGGCAACCTCTTCTACGGCACGAAGGGATGGCTCTGGATCGACGGTGACGGCCGCAAGTGGCAGGCGTATTTTGGACCCAAGAATGAGAAAGGACCTGGCGCCGACAGGCCGGAGACCGGCTCCGGCAGCGACCCGCTGGTCCTCACGAGCATCGAGTATCCGCACTATCAAAACTTCGTGGACGCGATCCGGGCGGGCGACCCCAAGATGCTGGCAAGCGACGTCGTCGAAGGGCATCTCTCGTCGGCGCTGCCGCACCTCGCGAACATTTCATATCGTGTCGGCCGTGCGCTGGTGTTCGACGGGAAGACCGAGACGTTCGTGAACGACAAAAAAGCTGACCGGCTCTTGACGCGCGACTATCGCAAGGGGTTTGAAATCCCGAAGGCGATCTCCTAGTGTCCCGACTCAGTCATTCGTGGCATCAGTCCCGGAGCGCGGCGCCCGACTGGCAAGGCGCGACGACCGAGCATATCGGGGATATTTGAGGGAGGAGCAACGCAGCCAGGCGGGATGCCCCGCCCGGGAGTTATGCCACGAATGACTGAGTCGGGACACTAGCAGCTTGTCTCAGCTGAATCGGGAGCGGGATCGCGCCCGGGGCCTGTCCGCGAGCAGCCCGCTCGCGGCCACGCGCTGCGCTCCCCATTCAGGCTGAGACGCTCCACCAGCCCGCGTGGATCGCTACCGGGTCGGCCGCACGCTCTTTTGTCCTACCGTGACGGGAACTTCACGAGCACATACGTAATGTGTTTTCCCGCTGGCACCAAGAAGCTGTGCGGGATCTTCGCGGGAATATGCACGACGTCGCCCGGTCCGAGCGGGCGTCGCTCGCCTCCCTCGATGCCCGTGCCGATGTACTCGCCGGCGCCACTGGCGGCCTTGGGATTGATCATCTTGCCTCCCACAAGCAAGGTGCCCTCGCCGCTCTGAACGATGACGACGTCGACTACCTGGTCATGCTGCTCGGGGTAGCCGTCGCCGTCCCGATAGAGCATCCGGAAGCGGTGATCGCCGTAATCGGCCAGGGTTTCGCGCGCGGAATGGTCGGGGCCCACTTTCTTGGAGAGCGCCTCCTCCCGTTGCTTGAGCTCAGCTGATCTCCAGAGAGCGAATCCCGCTGGGTCGCCGGCCAATGCGGGTACAACGAGAAGGCCAGCCGTGAAAAGACGAATGCCAGTCATCATCGAGCGAACTCCTTGACGTGCTCAGCCACGAGTGACCGCCGCCGGAACGCCGTCCGGATCCATGACCTGCGGCGGATGGATATCGAAGGCATCGGCCAGTCGTACGAACAAATTGAACAGTGCCCCATCGTACACGGCCTCCGCGATCTGCGCGTCCGTCCATCCCACGTCCCGAAGCGACTGCACTTGTTCGTCGGTGACACGGTATGCGTGCCGGGTCAAGGTGCCGACGAATTCCAGCAGCAGCCGCTCCGCTGGGGAAACCGGCGCGCGGTCCAGATCGCCATCACGTAGAGCCCGTGCGACCTGACCGTACTGCTCTCCCTGCAACTGCAGGAACCAGGTGTGGCTGCTGAGTCAATAGTGACATCGATTCAGGGCCGAGACATATGAGGCAATCATCTCGTGTTGCGCCCGCGTGAGAGCGCCGTCGGAAAAATGCAGGCGTGACGCCTCCATGATCGCGGCGAGGAAATCGGGCCGGTAGCTCATCGTATGAATGATGTCGGGTACGTGCTCGCGAGGGATCCCCGTGACCGACCCTGACCGGGACGCGTTGAAGAGTTCGGCGAGCCGCCCCCGAGCGTCGTTCTCCTCGATCCAGCCAATTCGTGGCATGACGTCTCCCCTTTGCCTCACCACACCACCTGAGCGGGTTCAAGCCCGCTCGTTACTCCACTCGAAGGCGTTGAACCGCGCGGAGCTGTTGCGATGTTCGAAGGCGATCGGCCCCGCCTCCACCTTGAGCGACGTGGTGTTGCCCAATTCGGCCTCGCCAGCGCGCGCTACCGCGGCGGCAACGCGAACGCGGTCAGCACGCTCCCGGACGGGACCAACAGATATTGCCGGCCGTCGAGCATGTAGGTCGTCCCTGCCGTCGAGCGCAACGGGAATCCCAATTGGTGGTGCCAGAGGTTCTTTCCCGTGCGCGACTCGAACGCCAGGATGTTGCCGTCGCCGTCGCCGGCGAAGACCAGGCCCGACGCGGTCGTCAACACACCCGACGACGACACCGACGGGTAGCGGAACTCCCACTTCCGCTCGCCTGTCACCGGATCGATGGCGCGCAGCGCGCCGAAATTCCGCTGATCGCGTGGCCGCACGGTCCCCCCGGCCATGTACTGCTCGCCCGGCTTGAACGGCTGGTCGAACGCGAAGTAAGTGGCGCACGTCTCGCGCGCGGTCACGAAAAACAGACGCGTCGTCGGATCGTAGGACGGGGACATGAAGTTGGTACCTCCCCCGAGATCGGGGCAGGTCCTCGCCCCCTCCTCATAGGGCAGATTGCCGGGCAAGAGAATGGGCCGGCCGCTGGGACCGATTTCCTTGGCCCACGTGGTCTGGACAAACGGCTTCGCCACGATCACCTTGCCCGTGAGGCGATCGAGCGTGTAGTAGAACCCGTTGCGGTTGGCGAACATCACGACCTTCCGCGGCTGACCGTCGATCGTCAGATCCCCGAGCACCGGCACCTGGGTCGAATCCCAATCGTGCACGTCGTGCGGGGTGAACTGATAGTGCCAGCGCAACTGGCCGGTGTCCGCGTCGAGGGCGACCAGCGACGCAGTATAGAGGTTGTCGCCCTCGCGCGCGTGGCTGTAGTAGTCGGGGCCCGGGTTGCCGGTGCCGAAAAAGAGCAGATTCTGTTGCGGATCGTACGTCCCGGTCACCCAGATCGATCCGCCGCCACGCAAGTACGAATCACCCGGCGGCCAGGTCTGGCCGCCGGGCTCCCCCGGTCCGGCGACGGTGTAGAAACGCCACGCGCGCTTGCCGGTTTGCGTGTCATACGCGTCGATGAACCCGCGAATTCCGTACTCGGCGCCTGCAATCCCGATGATCACCTTGTCTTTCACGATCAGCGGAGCGACGGTTGCGGAGTACCCAACCTTGTAATCCTCGAGCCTGACGTCAAAGAGGACGCCGCCGGTTCTCATGTCGAGCGCGAGCAGGTGTGCATCGATGGTCGTCATGAACAGCCGGTCACCGAGCACACCGAAGCCGCGGTTGACGGGGCCGCAGCAGTTGTGCAGATCCTCCGGAAGATTGCGACGATAGCGCCAGATTTGCCGCCCGGAGCGGGCGTCGATGGCCCACGCGTTGTTGTTGAAGCCGGTGATGTAGATGACGCCATCGATCACGATAGGCGTGGCCTGGAAGCTGCCGAGCGTGCCTGTCTGGAACGTCCACTGGGCCATCAGCTGGTTGACGTTCTCGGGCGTGATCTGCGTGAGCGGGCTATGCCGGTGGCCGTTGTAATCCCCAGAGTAGGTGAGCCACCGCGTGGGATCCTTGAGGCCGTCCAGCAGATCCTGGGATGTCACCTGCGGCGCGGCAGCTTCCTGCGCGGCCAGCAGTCCGTGGTGCAAGTCCGGCGTCGCACCGAGGGCGGCGATGCGCCCGGCTGGCAAGGCGCGACGAGCGAGAATACCGGGAGTATTTGAACGAGTCGCAACGCAGCCAGGCGGGATGCAGCGCCGGCCGAATGCAGCCGGACTTGCACCACGGGCTGCTAGGGTGACCGAGACCATCACGATCATCAGCAAAGCGCGCATAAGCCTCCTCACCGAACGGATACATCCACACCGCGCAGCGTGCTCAGATACCCCACCAAATCATCGAGGTCGCTTTCGTTCAGCCGTTCGGAACCATAGGCCGGCATCAACGAGCTCTTCTCGTAGATCACGTCCTGCAGGGTCGACTTCAGATACCCCTGGATGCGCTCGCGCACGTCCATGATCTGAATCGAAAACGCATCCTCATTCTTCTTGGTTCCGCGGATGCGCTGGCCGTCCTTCGTCACGAGGGTGACCGTCTCATAGGCAGGTGACACCCACTCGGATGGCGTTCGGATCTCGCGAACGAGCGCGGCGCGCGAGCGGGCCGCGCCGATCCGCGTCAAGTCCGGGCCGAGCCGGCCGCCGCTGCCTGCCACGCGATGGCAGCTCGTGCAGAGAGACCCGAACAGCCGCCCGCCGTTCTCGACATTCCCGATCGGACGCTCTGGAGGCGCGACCGTGCCGAGATTGCGCAGATACGCGATGATCATCAGCAGATCATCGTCGGGTGTGTCGCTCGACGGCATTTCGGTGCCGGCGACGCCCTTCCGAATCGTCTCGAACAGCCGCTCATCGGTCGCGCCGCCGGCCAGGACGGCGACCAGATCCGGCCCGCGATAGCCGCTGGCGTCCAGGCCGTGACAATCGCCGCAACGGACGCGGTACAACGCCATGCCGCTGCGGATGGACTGCCGATTGTCGAGATGGGGATTCTTCCCGGCGGGATGGGTCGCGGAACGTTCCTGAGCCCGCGACAGACCCCCGGCGACCAGGAGCAAGAATGCCGGCAACAGCAACATCATCAACCGCGTGCGCGTAATCTGACCTCCTTGGGGATCGAGGGGATTATGGACGAAGTCAGGGCGCGGTGTATCTCGATTTCAACGGCAACGAGGGGCAATGGCCAACGGGTTGGCCGGCGAAGCCAACCCGTTGCCTTCTTGACAGCGACCGGCTGCGCCCTGAGAATCGCACCCTTCCGCCCAACAGGTCTCCACGGCAGGGGCTCGTTGAGGAGAGTGGTGCACGATGACTCGCGCCTATACACGGAGCATCGACGATGTTCGCGCCGTGGAGCTGGAGTACATCGCCGCGCGACGAAAACAGGACGACGCGAAGGACCCGCCGCCACCGGACGAGACAGCGAACACGCTCGTGGGGGTCGCGCTCTCGGGTGGAGGCATTCGTTCGGCCACGACCAATCTTGGAATCCTGCAGGCGCTGTCGCAGATGGGCGTGCTACCCATCGTCGACTATCTGAGCACCGTTTCGGGCGGCGGCTACATCGGCGCGTGCCTGACGTCGCTCTTGTCGATCAACCAGCGCGCGACCGACCAACCGGACCGCCAGTTCGAGTACAACGGCCGCGATGATCTGATGTTCAGCCCGAAGTGGCCGACCTTTCCGTTCAATCCGCGCCTCCAGCGATCGCCCGGCGGCTGCTCGGGGCGCCAGGCGATTGACGGCCAGGGCAAGCGGGTCGTGGCGCACCTGCGCACGCACGGCAATTTCCTCATCGCGCATCGCGGGCTGTTTCAGCGCGACGCGCTGCGCAGCGTCGGCAACCTTCTGACCGGTACGGTCTATCACCTGCTGATAGTGCTGCTGACGCTATGTGTCGGCGCGATCGTCATCATGGGAACCGCGCATGCACTGGGTGGCGATCTGCCCGATCTGCTTCGCCCCGGTGCGCCGCAGCGGCCCGGGTCCGTCACGACGCGCATTGCGCCGGAAGGTGGAGGTGCCGCGTACATCGTCACGCAGACCACGGATCCGGAGCTCGCCGATCAGTTCGCGAAACGTTTCTCGGCCGCATGGGACTCTGCGAAAACCGACCTCTCGACCGCGGTGGTGGTGTCGTGGCTGGCGGGGGGCGCGTCAGTCTCCCTTATTCTGCTCGTGCTCTACCTGGCGTTGCTGCAATGGTGGCAGGGGCCCGCCACCTGGGACCCCGGCGACACCCGCGAGGACAAGTACGAGCGGTGGGTGCTGAAGCTGACCGTTGTGTCTCTGATCGGCGTCTTGCTCGGCGCCTTGCAGGGTGCAACGCGCCCGACACCGTCGTCGATGGCGCCGCTCGCCTATCCGTTCCTGTTCATCGCCGGCGCGCGCATAGGGAACTTCCTCCTTTATCCGGTGATGGCGATGTTCGACGGCGCGGGGCTGTGGACGCGTCGATCGCGCTCACTCTGGGGCAGTTACCAGGCCATCACGACCTATGGCATGGCCGTCATGTTGCTCTTCCCCTGCCTCGCCGTCGCCGCGTACGCGGCGTCGGACGTCAAGCCCTGGCACCTGATCGCTCCCGCGGTCTCTCTCGTCGTGGGGCGTTTGCTCGTCGCCGGGCCGGTGACGCGCGGCGCGGAGCGCGCACACATTCCACGCGCGGCGCTGCACTTCCTGCTGGGCGTCGCCGTGGCCGTCTTCATCGCGTTCGTCATGCTCGAGGCCGCCGCGGCTGCCGTGCATTGGGGATTCGCCGACCCGTTCGCAGAGGCGACCTTCTACCGTCCCGCCCTTGGCGCCGCCGTCGTTGCACTGCTGTTTCTGATGCTCGTCGGCAACATCAACAAGATCAGCCCGCATTACTTCTATCGCGATCGTCTGATCGAGACGTACCTGCGGACCGAGGTCGCGGCACCGGATGGCCGCATGCTCACGCTGCGCGACACGATGGAAATGCGGCTGCAGGATCTGCATGGGCGCGATGCGAGCGGCGCCGCAGGGAACACGTCGCCGTACCTGCTCGTCAGCGCCGCGGTCAACCTCGCCGGGAGCCGCGACCTCACGCGCAAGGACCGGAAGTCGGGGTACTTTCTGTTCTCGAAGTACTACTGTGGGTCGCGACAGACGGGCTATCGGCCGACAGACGAGTACCGCGGCGGCGGCACCAAGCTCGGTCGTGCGGTCACGATCTCCGGGGCGGCCGCAAGCAGCGCCATGGGGTTCCATACGTTCTTTGCGCAGTCCTTTTTCATGACGATGTTCAACCTGCGCCTCGGGTACTGGATCGCGAACCCGCGGTGGTCCTCGCCGAGGGCTCTTGGCGGGTGGCAGGATCGCGTGGCCCTATGGCCCGCCTACCTTGCACGTGAAATGTTCGGGCTCACCAGCGAGCGCACCAGGCTGGTCAACCTGTCAGATGGCGGCCACACCGGCGACAATGTCGGCATCTATCCGCTGCTGGAGCGGCGCTGCCAGGTGATCATCGCCTGCGACGCGGAACGCGACATGGGCCTGACGTTCGGATCGTTCACCGAGGCGCTGCGGCACGCGTATGTCGACCTCGGAATCGACGTCGATATCGATCTCAACATGTTGCGCCCCGATCCGCGGACCGGGTATAGCAAGAGCCACTGCGCCGTCGGACGGATCCGCTATCCGGAATGTCCCGAGCGGCCGAACTGGCTCATCTACCTGAAGACTTCGCTGACGGGCGACGAGCCGGCGCCCATCCTCAACTACAAGAGCATGTGTCCGGACTTTCCGCACGAGACGACCGCAGACCAGTTCTTCGACGACGCGCAGTTCGAGTCATACCGCGCGCTGGGGGTGCACATCGCCGAGGACACGTTCGCGCGCTGGGTCGCCGACCCGCAGGTCGCGACAGCGCTCTTGAAACGCGTTCCTTCGCCATAGGCCGCGGGAGGAGCACGCATGGCTGACGAATACGGTTGGAGCGATGCCTGGCAGGATCTCCTGGTGCTGCACACGCCGTTCCGCGCATCCGAGAACGAGAATTTTCAGGACCTGCTGCGCCAGTTGAGCGCCATCGAGCAGCTGTTCCTCGAACATCTGTCGCTGCAAGCCTACTACTTGGAGTGCATGGAGCTGAGCCCTGGGCCAACGGCCAGTCCGTCCGACGAAACCGTCCACATGTGTGCCATGCAGTTGCAGTTGATGGAGGATGCGTACTTTTCGCTCCGGCTGGATCAGTTTGCAAACGCGCCCGACAACCGCGGCTGGATGAACCTGTTCCGCCGCTGGGGCCGCTCCTCGCTCTTCCAGATCCAGTTCCTGGCGTTGCAGTCGACCTTCTCGATCCAGTTCGTGGAGTTCTACCAGAACTATGTGGAGAACTGGGACCCGATCGACGACGCTCGGCGCGGAGCCTCACTACGGTTCGGCAGGCCGGACGCGGAAGGCGGTGGAGACGACGCGTGCGCGCTTCAAGCCGGATCGCATCGTTCCGGGCATCTACCTGGATTCCGGCCGGCGTGAGACCAGCGGCCACCCACCTGCCGATCAGAGGGAGCCGATGACACGCCCATCCGGTCCATGATCAAATACAGGCTGCACCTGAGCGAAGTCGAAGGGCCTCATCGCGCTCACAGGGTTGATGTCGACGCCATCGGGAATCGGCAAACCATGGCGGGATCGCTGCCCGGACCAGGCGCGGTCAGGCCGGCGTCACAGTAGTACATGTAGCCATCGTGGATGCACATGCCGTGGGGATCCGGATCCGACGTGGGCGAGAGCTTGATGATCTCCAGCACTTTCCCGGAGTTCGGATCCAGCTTCTGAACCAGGTGGTCACCGGCAAACAGACACCAGATGGCGCCGTTGTGCCAGTCAAGTCCATGGGCGCGATCGCCGCGCGCGGGGATCATGCGCTGGATCCCGAAGTCCTTCGGATCGACCTTCGCCAGCGCCTGGATGCTCAGCGCCGTGACCCACAAGGACTGAGTTTCCGGCACGAAGGTGATCCCGTGGACCCCGCCGCCCCACACCAACTGGTGGATTTTCACCGTCTTGCCCGTCTTCAGATCCGCTTGAATGACCTCACCGAACGGCTGGTCGGTGGGCCGAGGCGGACGCCGGCCGCTCACGCCGCCGTTGGCGCCCAGCCACAAGTAACCTGCCCCGACTGCAACCCCGCTCGTGTTGTGCGACTCAGTCTGCACCTCGTGCAGAAGCTTCCCCGTCTTCCAATCGACCTTGAACACACGCTCCGAGACCTGATCGCCGATCCACAGACCGTCCGGCGCCGCTTCCAACGCGTTTGGATGGAGGTCCGGCGCCTTGAACAGCCGTTCGACCTTCGCCTGTCGCGTGGGCACCGGGGGCGCTTTGCCCTCTCCCGTCCGTACCGGCTCCTGCGCCCGTGTCCAGCGGGCCGCCGCGACCCCTGCGACCAACCCCGATGCCGTGCCAATGAACGCTCGTCGTCTGATCTTCATATTCGCCTCCCTCGCCGCAGATCATCGGGCAGAAGCCGGACGCTACGATGTTGGCACCGGCTTCAAGCGCCGCCATCTGCCCTCAAACTTTGCACCCGACGTCGACGAACCCCGAAGGGTCATCGTGTCGCCCTCCAGGCTCCTGAGCCAGAACCGGCGCCCGCACGAGTGCGTACAAAACGGCCCCCAGCGCCGCGTGACGCCAAGCCGCGAAGCCGCGCCTCATCCCACACCGTCCTTCTGAAATGTCAGTTCAGCGGAAGCGTAGCACAGATGCTTCTCCCGGGAGACGCTCGTACGTGACGATCGGCGCGCGCACGGCGGCTCGAGTCGCCCTTCGACTCCGCTCAGGGCACAGCACGCATAGGCTGGGTGTCCGCCAGATGCTAGTGTCCCGTCCCAGTGATTCGTGGCATGAATCCCGGAGCGCGGCGCCCGGCTCCCAAGAAACTGTACCCACGGGGTGACAGTTTCTGAGGTGATGCCTCGCGATCGCATCGCATGGGACGGGATGCATCGGCGGCCGAATGCCACCGTAATTATGGAAGGCAGCACTTAGCGTTATCGTAAACTGAGTGCTCGATGCAGAACCGCCGCGATTTTCTGGCCGGAATCGCCAGTCTGACGGCGGCGATCGCGAGCCGCTCGCTGGCCGCATCCGCCGCGCAGCGCGATCGCGCAGCCGCGGACCCGACCTTCATGTATGTGGGCAGCTTTACCAGCCAGGGACGCGGCGACGGCGAGGGTCTCAGCGTCTACCGCAGCGACCGCGCGTCGGGGACCTGGACGCTGGTGCAGCTCCTGAAGGATGTTCCGGACCCCTCGTTCCTCACCATCGATCGCCAGGGATGGTTTCTCTACTCGGCTCACGGCGGCGGGACTCAGGCCACCGCCTATCAGATCGACCAGGCCACCGGGCGCCTGACCATCCTGAATCAGCAATCGACCGGGGGCGAGAACGGCGTTCACTTGGCCATCGATGCGACGGGCCGCTTTCTGGTGGTGGCGAACTACGCCTCGGGCAGCCTCGCGGTTCTGCCGATCAAAGAAGACGGGACACTCGGCCCGCTCAGCGATCTGGTGACGCTGTCTGGCACGCCCGGCCCCCATCGGACGCAGCAGACCAGCTCGCATCCCCACCACTCTCCCTTCGACCGCACCGGCCGCTATCTCGTCGTGCCCGACAAAGGCTTCGACAAGGTGTTCGTCTTCCGGCTCGACACAGCCCGCGGGAAACTGGTGCCGGGCGATCCGCCGTGGGTCGAGAGCCGCGCCGGCGCGGCTCCACGCCATGTGGACTTCCATCCGAGTCAACCGTACGCGTACGTCATCAATGAGTTGGACTCCACGATCACCTCGTATCATTTCGATCCCGACAAGGGCGCGCTCAAACCTCTCCAGATCGTCACAACGCTTCCATCCAGTTACACCGGCAACAACAGCGGCGCCGAGATCGTGGTCGCTTCGTCTGGCCGGTTTCTCTACGGGTCGAACCGCGGGCACGACAGCATCGCCATCTTCGCCATCAACTCGTCCACCGGCGTGCTGACGTCGGTCGGCTGGGAATCGACACACGGAAGAACGCCGCGATTCTTCTGCCTCGATCCTTCCGGCACGCATCTCTACGCCGCAAACCAGAACACCGACACGGTCGTCATCTTCCGCGTCAACCAAACCACGGGCAGGCTCGACACCACCGGACAGATCGTGAGGGTCGGCAACCCGTCGACGATCGTCTTTCGGTAGCCACCTTTAGGGCGCGGAGCGCTGCTCGAGGCGCGCCACTTGCGCGGCGCTCCACTCCAGCAATCGTCCGCGATAGCGCGCCGCTCGATCCGCAAGTATCCCAAGGCCCGGGGCGAGATCGGCGCGCTCGTCCGGGTCGTCACACAGGTCGAAGATCTTCGATCGCCCCGATTCCATCTCGTAGACGTACTTCAGGCAGCCGTCGCGCAGCCCGAGGAGACCGAGCGAGTAATCGGTCATGAAGAGCGCCATGCGTGCGCCTGCGGTCAGCCCCGGGGTCCCCAACGCGCGTGTTTCAGCGCGTTGGGGTGGGAGCCCCGGTGGGAGAAGGGATTCCCCCTGGAATGCACGCGGCGTCTCGAGCCCCATCAGGTCGACGATCGTTGGCGCGACATCGATCAGGCTCGCCGGACGTTGCACGCGGAGAGAGGCATTGGGTACGCCCGCCATGGCAAAGACGAGCGGCACGCGGACGTTCTCGTCGAAGAGCGCCAGCGTGTGACCGTAATTCCCTGCGTGTTGGCCGAACGCTTCACCGTGGTCCGCGGCGACGACAAGCAGCGTGGACCGATCGAGACCACGCGCCCGGAGTCCGTCGATCAGCTGTCCGAGCGCGCGGTCGCCTTCGAAGAGCGCGCTGCGATAACGGTCGATTTCACGATTTTCGGGGAATGGGCCCGGCGTGCCGTACACGTAGGGATGATGTCCGGCAATCGGCAGATACGCGGCGAAGAAACGCCGGCCCGGAGGCCGCGCGTCGATCCAGTCCAGGATCCGCGACACGGCTGCGGCCTCGTCGATGCCGAAGCTCGAGCTGCGGTGGCCGCCGATGTCGCCGGCATCCTCCAGTATCGAGAACCCCGCGGCCTTCACGATTTCGGCCATCCCGAGATACATGAACCGGCCGGAGTGAAAAAGGGCCGTGTCGTATCCCTGGGCTGCCAGTAAGGTCGCGAGCGATGGCGATGCGGCTGCGGCATGGCGCTCGGCCGGAACGTCGAACCCGGGATAGCGCGACGCCAGGACCGACACGAGACCTTTGACACTCTCCGGGTACACCGCGTAGGCGTGCTCGAACACGATCGAGCGCGCCGCGAGCGCCGTGAGGTTCGGTGTCGGATCCTCGGCGGCGCCGTACGCGCGCAGGTAGCGCGCCGCGGTGGATTCGAGGACGACCAGGAGCACGTTCCGACCGGCTCCGGTGGCTCGGAGCCGTGCGAGGTCCTCCGTGATCCGCACGGGGCCCCACCCCGATGCGCCGCCGTCGCTTACGCTCCGGATCTTGGTTGCCGTGCCTGCCGTAAAGTCATGGTCAGTGGCGAACCGGGAACCCGACCGCACATCGGCGCGCTGAGCTGAAAAGGGGCTCGCGCGCCAGTCAGTCTCCATCGGCGCTGCCTGCACGCGGGACACCGACGTCCGAAGGAGCGCGACCAGAGGATGGCGTTCGAGTCCAGCGGTGTCCACCCGCGAGGTAGCCAACGCGCCGACCAGTGCGACCGCCGCGGCCGCAGTGACCGTCTTCCATCCGCCGACGAACCTCAAGCGCCCAGAGAACGACAAGAGGATCGCGACCATGAGCACGATGGCCACGCCGGCGAGGTTGTCGAGCGTGGCGTGGTACCGGATCGAATCCGCGAGCGTCCCGCGTGCGGCGCGAAGCATCGGCATCGTCAACGGCGACGACAGAACGCGCGTGACCGGAACGTTCACGGCGGTGAGCCCGACGAGCGCGCCGAATGCGATCCGAGCCGCCCAGTCACGCCGGATGGTCCGCTCGACGCCCAAGAACACGAGCGCCACCGCAAGGTCCTGCCAGAGGTAGACCAGCGGCGTCCAGAGCGAGGGTGGAAGCTCGCGACCCCACAAGACGACGAGCTTTGCCGTCGCGAAGACCACGAACAGTCGGGCCGCCCTCATTTCATTCTTGCAGTGGGGCCCCACCCCCACCGCCTGCCGTCCGCCTTCGCCAAGGCTACGGCGGACAAGCGGCCTTGCCCGCCGACCAGCTTCCGCCAAGGCTTCGGCGGTCCGCCGTAGCTTCAGCGAAGGCGGAAGCTCGAAGAGCGGAGGCGGGTCGCTGACGCTCGCCGCGCCCCGTCTGACGGACCAGATTCAATCGTTTCAAGAGCAGCACCGAGACGATCGTGCCTGTTGATCGGCGGCGCCAGATCCAGTCATGAACCGCGACCGCTGGCGCCGGCGGATCCAAGTAGAGCGCCCGCCGGTCGCCGGTGAATGAAAGGGGGATCACGACGAGGTCGGCACGATCGCACAGGTCCGGCGAGTACGACGCCTCGACCATCCGAACCCGCTCATCGAGATACGGTCGGGCGCGCTGGAGATTCTCGGGCGATCGGTCGACGACCGTGATCTCGGCCTTCGGAAGGCATCGTCTCAGCGCCAGCGCGGTGCGCGGGAACAGGCCGCCGCCGACGATGGTGACGCGCCTGACGGGCGGCAGATTCGCGAGGATCACGCTGAAGGCACGCGCGTGCCGTTCGACAACGAACTGCTGCAGATGGCGTGAGTGAAGAACCAGCCGCTCCAGGCCATCGAGCGTAAAAAGCTCCAACCACCGCAGTACCGGAGGCCATCGGCTGGACCGCGCGCCGGCTTGCCTGTACCGCCCGAGCTCGCTCCAGTGTTGCCCGGGGTGGGCGTGGTGCTCGACGTGGTAGCCGTCGTTGAAGAACGCCAGGTTGTAGAGCGCGCCATAGTGGCTGGTCACGCCGTGGGCGTGCTCGTAGTAGCCCTGAAGCGCGCAGAGGAGCAGGCCGGCCAGCCATCCGGTCAGCCACATCGCAAGAAGGCCGCCGGCGGCGACCACGACCCAGAGCGCCGTGACAACGACCGCTTCAAACGCGAGTTGTCCGCTCCACTGCAGCCGCCAGGCGCGTCCCGCGTGATGAGCCAGATGCCGGTCGCGCCACAGAGTGTGCGGCACGCCGAGCAGCACGCTGAGGTACGCCGAGAAGAGCGCGTTGGCCGGCCGTGTGCGGAAGAACGGCCGGTGAACGAAGTTGTGCGCGACCGTGTTGGCGTTCCACCAGAGCCCGATGCCCACAAGCGGCGCCGAGGGGAGTGAGACGAGCAGAGCTCCCTGGCCGGCCGCCACGGCGACGAGCCACGTATCGCGCGACGAATGACGCAGGAGCGCGCGAACCACCAGTCACTACCGGCGATCGCTGCCGCCTCGGCCGGCCGCGCGCCGAAGCTCCTGGTGAACTTGCGGACCGAGGTGCCGGTCGAGCATTCTGACGAGTCCAACGCCGAGCGGGTACCGGTCAGGTTTGGCCGGAGCTTCGCTTGGCCGCCTCACCCGGCCGGTGGACGAGTACCGCGCCCCGAAGCCGATGGGATGCCCGGTCCCCGCCACGGCTCGCAGATCCGACCATTCGGCTCGACAGGCGGCCTCGTTGGATCGGTCGATCGCGTAGTAGAGGTAGCCGCCCTCGGCGGACCGATAATTATCGCCACGCCGGCCGTCGGAGAGGGCGAACACGCCCCAAATCTGAATGGCCGCAGGATGGGTCGCGTCTGGCTCGAACACCACGCGATCGATTAACGCATAGATCCCCACCGGGTCGCTTGCACCCGCCGGCACCGACAGGAATCCGATGACCACCAGAATCGCTAGGGATTTCCGGTAGTGGGTCAGTTTGGTGTGAAGCCCCGTTGAGGCCGCGCGCGAAACGGTTCTGGAAAAACGCGCCGCAGGCCAGACTGCCGCGCAGGTCAGAACTTGACCTGCGCGGGTCGCTGAACGCGATGCCGGAGGCGCGTTTTTCCGCGCGGCCGAACGGGGCGAGCACCAAACTGACCCACTACCGGATTTCCTGAGGCTGTGTGTGAACACGGTCCCCTCCGTTGAATGGTGCTCTCTGAAAAGACGGAAGGGATGCGGCGACCGTTAACGGGCGGTGTCGGGCAACGCAAACACGAACATCGCGTTCGTGCCGAACGCGATTCGCTTCTCCGGCGTCAGCTCTCTGGGAATGGTCGTGACCCACTGTCCGCCGCCGGTGCCGACCGGAACCGCCAGGTATTGCTTGCCGTTCACCGCATAGGTCACGGGGTAGCCCTGAACTGAGGTCGGAAGCCGCGTCTGAAACAGGATCTTTCCGCTCGCGGCATCGTGGATGTAGACATAGCGGTCCCAATCGCCGACGACCACCAGGCCGCCACCGGTCGTCAGCGCGGCGGTGTTTGGCGGCGTGCGCGTACGATGGCGCCACACCACCTTTCCCGTCTTCGCGTCCATCGCGATGAACTCGCCGATCCCCTCGGGGCTCTGGGGGTGCAGAAGGTTCGTGCGGCGCCCGCCCCCGCTGCCGCCCCGGCCCTCGACGCGCTCCACCTCGGTGAAGATCCCTTTTTCGCAGGTCAGATTCAGCGGGATATAGAACGCCCGCGTCTCCGGGTGATACGCCATCGCGCGCTGGCTCTTGAGACCTGACGCGCTGGGGCAGAAGTCGAGCTCGACGCCGGCCCGTGGAATCATGCCGGGCCGATAGGTCGCGTTGCCGGTCCTGGGATCGACGTCGAGCAGATTCTGGTAGCCCAGGTCGTGGGCGCTGAGAAACGCGCCGTCTTTGCGATCGAGCTCCCACAGGATGCCGAGTTTTCCCATCGTGAACACCGAAGACCTGCCGTTGGCGTCGACGAGGATCCGCTCGAAGGTCTCATCCATGTCGTGCGTCTCGCCGGGGATGTGTTGGTAGTGCCAGACGATCTTGCCGGTCGCCGGATCGAGCGCGAGCGTGCAGTTCGTGTAGAGCGCGTCGCCATCGGTGCCGCGCGCGAAGCGCGTCCAGGGTTTGGCCTGCGACGTTCCCCAGTAGATCAGGTCGGTCTTCGAATCGTAGCTGCCGGGAATCCAGGCGTCGCCGCCAGCCCGGAAGACGAGCGGCAAATCGCCCCAGGTGTCGCCCCCCGCTTCGCCGGGCCGCGCGATCGTCGAGGTGCGCCACAGCTCCTTGCCGGTGTGGGCGTCGTGGGCCGAGATGAAGCAGACGTCTTTCTTGTATCGTTGACAGCCGGTGATGCCGGCCACGATCATGCCTTTCACGACGATCGGGCCGCTGGAATAGGCGTAACCCAGCTTGGGATCTGCCACTTGGTGGTCCCACGCGACGGCGCCCGTTCGGGCGTTCAGCGCCACGAGGCGCGCGTCTGCGGTCGCGATGTAGATCTTGTCGCCATAGATCGCCAGGGTTCGCATCGGTGTGGTTCGCAGCGGGCCGTCCGCCGCTGGAGTGCTCTTGTGCTCCCACAGGAGCTCGCCGGTCGCGCCGTCGAGCGCCTGCGCGCCGCCGCCGGGGATCGGCACGTACATGATGCCGCCAGAGACGAGCGGCGCGGGCTGACTCTGGCCCGGTTGAAGTCCCCACGACCACGCGAGCTGGAGCTGGTGGACGTTCTGCTTGTTGATTTGATCGAGCGGGCTGTATCCCCAGGCGTCGAGGGTCCGCCGCCAGTTCGGCCAGTCGGCCGGATCCGGATTCAGCAGCATCGCGTCGGTCACGGGCCTGAAGTCCCTGAAGGCGTTGATGTCGTTGATGTCGCCGACCTGCCCGATCGTGACGGGACCGAAGGCGGCGATGAGGATGATCGTGGCTCCGGCAAGGATTCGCGCGCGACTCTTCATGAGATACTCCTCACGAGATGTCTGTGGCTGGTGAGATAATGCGCGCCGCTCTGACCAGCGCGTCTCTGATCGTGGCTGCCAACATCGCCGGACGAACCGAGCCGCCCGCCGAGCTCTGGACGGGAGACGCGCAGCAGGCGCTGCTCAACCGGAACAGCCTCCACCCGCTCGGCGCCTGGTATCACGTCGCGGCGGTCTACGACGGCCGCGAGTTCAGGAACTATGTGAACGGGATTCAGGACGGCGCCGCGGAGATTCGCCTCGCGCCTCAAGGGCCTGGCCGCTCTTCCATCGGCGTGCGCATCAACCTGGTCAACTATTTCAAGGGCGCGATCCATCTGGCTCGGTTCACGCACCGCGCGCTTTCCCCCGCCGACTTCCTCAAGGTCAGCGTTTCCAACAGGATCCGCATCCGCTCAAAGACCACAAGCGGGTGCCGGGCCTCGGCGAGTTGCTGACGGCCTTCGATTTCGAACGGGTCTGCTTCGCGAACATGCCGCTGGCCCAAGCGCCTGCTGGAAATCGTGCAGGCCGAATTCCTCGAGGCGATGGCGAGCACCGGGCGCACCACACTGGCGGCGCTCGATCGCACCGTCTTGAAGACCGATTTCCCGTGACCTTCAGCCGACTTCAAATCCCACGCGCGCGGTGAACGGCCCCGCGACCACCAGCGTCCCATCCACGACCTTCAGCGGCAGCGCCGGCAGCATCCGCGGCGCGGGGCCGTCGACAACCCTGGCGCCGTCTCTCGGATCGAAGGTCGAGAAGTGACACGAGCACGACAGGACGTGCTGGTCCGCAAGCCAGTCGTCGATGTCGCAGCCGTTGTGCGTGCAGATGGCGGTGTACGCGACCACACCGTCCGCAGCCCTCGCGCGCGTCCCGGGCGCGAGCGCCGTCGGGTCGAGCCGGAGCAGGATCAGTTGATTCAGACGCGATCCGCTGCGCACGATCCGATCGGAGGGGTCCATCGCCCAGGCCATGATCTGCCGGGCGCCCACCGGAACATCGTCCGGCGTCAGCGGCGTCTTTCGTGAATCGCCCGGCTTGACGAGCAGATCGCCTTCCTTCGGCCTGATGGCCGTCGGATCCTCCTGGCCCTCGGCCGAAGTCGGCGTCAGACGCGATCCGAGTCCGAGGCCAATCCCGGCCTTCAGCACCGCACGGCGCGTGCAGGCATCGCTCACAAAAAAGGCTCCGCGGGCCGAAGCCCGCGGAGCCCACGATACCCCAAAGGACCGTCGCTGTCGTTAATGCAGTTTTCAGTTCTCAGTAGTCAGTTTTCAGTTCGGATCTCGCCCGCAAATAACTGAATACTGATGACTGATAACTGAGAACTACGCTAC
>JACOUA010000033.1 GCA_016178075.1 Acidobacteriota bacterium | reverse complement strand
GGGGCTCTCCCGTCTTCCTACATTTTTTGTAGCTTCCGATCGCGCGCCCGCACACTCTGCACACCGTTGCGCTTTCTTTCAGCTCCCCCAACCTGGAGAATGCCGGAACGCCGATGTGTGGTCGCCCGTGCTTGGACGCCTCATGATAACAACATGTGATATCCTGTTATCATGGTTCGAACTCAGATCAGTCTTGCAGAGCAGGAATACGCCGCCGCCAAGCGTGAAGCGCGGCGGCTGGGAATTTCCTTGGCGGAGCTGTTGCGCCGCTCGCTTCGCGTGATGCTTCCCGTAGATCGCTCCAAACCCTGGATGAGATACGCCGGGATGATCGAGACGGGAGACCCAAAGGCGTCGCAGAGGATCGACGACCTCGTGTATGGGCAAAAGGACTGAGACGTATGTCGATACGTCGGCGCTGATCGCGTTCGCCGATCGATCTGACAGTTACCACGTGCTTTTCCGGCGATTGTTCTCCGATCCGCCGGATTTGGTGACAAGCACCCTGGTCACGGCCGAGGGGCACGGGTGGTTTCTCAAACGATACGACCGAGGACGGGCGCTGCAGTTTCTCTCGCTGATTGAGGACCTCAAGCCGCTGCGGCTCCTCGCCGTGGGACCGGACGAACACGCGGGCGGCGTACGGCTGTTGCGCAAGTTCTCGGACCAAGACTTGTCTCTGACCGACGCCGTTGGTCTGCATCTCATGAAGGTGCACGAGATCAGCAAGTGCTGGTCTACCGACAGGCATCTGGGATTAACAGGCGCGTCTCTCGCGATCGACGAAAGCTGAATCCCGCCTCAAAGCCGAATTCGGAAGCTCGTCAGATCCTGATGCCGAGCCGCTGTGCGGCCTGCTGCACCTCGGGCAGCCGCGTCGACAACCGTCGAGGTGGCGCGGAGAGAGACACAGCGGGAAGCGCCCGCTCGTAGAACAGCGTCACGTTGGTCCACTCAGCTTCCAGGGTTGACCACCACAGGAGGCCGGCGGCGCCCTCCTCGAAAATCGCGGCGGCGATTCGCTGCGTTACGGCGCGGCGCATCGTCGCCACCTGCGACGGCCGAATGCCGCGCGACACGAGTTGAGAAGGCTCGTCGAGATCGACCAGGTGCAGGACATCGTCGAGCGAGAAGCCGACGAGGGCTTTCGTGAACCCGCCCGCGCGATGAAAGTCCTCGTCGGTCAGGACGTGGCCGCGAAGATACTGCACGGATTCCGCGACGGCCGAGACCGCCGTACGCGAGCAGTACCATGCGCCGAAGCGGGCCGGCGCGTCATGACGCCCGGCTCCCTGCCGGTGACGAGCCACGAAGAGCGGACCGCCTTCCGTGCGCCCCAGCGCGGCGCCATCCCAATCGAAGACACGAAAGAGCTCCACTTACGCGTAGGAATCGAGATCGGCCTGCTCGATGGCCGCAATGACCTCGGCGACGCGGTTCCGAGCGATGAGATCCAACGGCCTCCGATTGCCCAGGTGCGCGTTGGTGCCGCTCAGCCACTTTCGAGCCGTTGGGGGAGAGAACGTCTGGGACAAGCGGGCGAGGACGAACTCCAGAGCGTCGAGCCTGGCCTTGTTCTTCGGATCCGGCTCGTCACCGGAGAGCCACCGAGAGATCTGGGAACGATGGACGCCCAAGAAGCGGGCCACTTCGCTTTGGCCGCCCAGGTCTCCAGCGAGGCGCTGCAGCTTGGCCCGCGTCAACCTGTCGGTGGCGACAGCCTGCACGGGATCAGTATAGCGCAACGCTTTTAGTTGCGCAACGGATTCCGTTGCGTAGTGTCGAGCTGGACCAAGGGGTCCCAGACGTGAACAACGGCGGCCACGGTGGCCGCCTGTCGAAACCCGTGGGTTCCCGAGCGGTCAGACCGCCGCCGGGGTCTCTTTCTTCCCCTTGCCCTTCTGGATCCTGGCGGCCGCGGCCTGCTTGCGGCTTTCGACCGTCTGCGCACCGAACTTCTTGGTGAACCGCTCGACGCGCCCCTCGGTATCGATGAGCTTCTGCCGGCCGGTAAAGAACGGGTGGCAGCTACTACAGATTTCGAGGTGCAGCTCCGGCTTCGTAGACCGCGTCTTCCACGTGGCGCCGCAGGCGCACCGGGCGGTGACTTCGTAGTACTTCGGATGAATCCCCTGCTTCACGGACGTGCTCCTTACTGGATAGCCAAAACCCCATTATAACCGCGCGGCTGGCCCGGCTTTAGCCGAGCTTCTGTCGTAGCGCCTGGCTTCAGCCAGGTCTGAAGGCAAGCTTTCGCTCGATCCGCGCCACCCTGGTGGACACGTGGTTCCGCCGGCCCGGCTCGGCGTGATCGAGGCTGCGAAGGGCAAACGAACGGGCCTGGCGAAGATCCTTCGAGCGGTGCTCGTGATGAACGGCCAGGATGTGGAGAGCCTGGCGTGTCAACGCGTCCGGGCACGATCGAAGCGCCAGCACGCGCTCCGAACGCTCCGCCGCCTCGCCAAAGCGACGGCGGCGCCTGAAGGCGAGCGCGAGCGCCACAAGCGCTTCCGCTTTGTCGATGTCGTCATTCGGGCCCGATCGTTCCACCGCACTCTCATAGCTCG
>JACOUA010000338.1 GCA_016178075.1 Acidobacteriota bacterium | reverse complement strand
GTACGCCGCTCATCGGGGCCGCCGCGTCGGGCGATCTGGCGCTCGTTGAGACGCTGCTCGAGCATGGCGCGGATGTCGAGGCCGCCGACCGCGGCGGCGGCACCCCCTGGACGCATGCCTTCAAGAAGGGTCACCTGCATATCACGAAGGTTCTCGAAGCCGCCGCCGTCAAGAAGTCACCGCCGCGATCGGACGCACCTCGCGCGGGGACGAAACCGGTGATCTCCTCTACGATTTGCCCTTCTGGCAGATAGACCGCACGACCGAGCGCTCGCACGAGCCGTGTCGACTTTTCGCACCGGCACCGCCTTCAGTCTGACGGTCCAGGAAACGCCGACCGTGATGCCGCGGTTGACTGCATGCCCGTTGCGGACGGCCACGGCCTTGACGAAAGACCCGAACAGTTCCACAGAATCAGTGAGGGACACCGCCGCCCCACTCCCAAGGTTCAAATAATGCCCGCGGTCGATCCCATCGTGGTGGAGGTCGTATTCGAGACCGAAGAGGACTTCTTCCGTCTCGAGATCGATCTTGGAGAGCACTTCGCCAGTCGGACTCACGACGGAGTCGAGCGTGAGATCGAGCCCCCCATGCGTGAGCTGGCCGGATGAGAGCGCGTCGCCAAGGCGGCTTTTCGACCCTCGCTTCGTGTCGAACCTCGTGTTGAACCTCATGTTGAACCTTTGTTGAACCTCACTTGACAAGCCACCTGAGCCGCGCTAGCGTGCGTGCGAGCTTTTCCGAATTCTTCGCTTCCAGACGCAAAACGGCAGCCGCCGAAGGAGATGGCGGTGGAAGTTGTCATCAGGCCGATGACAAACGGTTCCCCATCGCTCATTTGGCTGGGCCATCGGGGGCTTGATGCGGCAATCCTCAACGCAGCCGGCCCTGTACGTGGCGTCATCTGCTGCGACTGGGACGCCGAACTCGCCTGCCTCTCGTCGACAACCCCTGTGGTTTCCCTTGAACACGAAATCGGCGTGCGGCAGTCGTGGTCGAGCGCGTCGCTCGGCTCGATCTCCTCGGTTCAAATCCGGCGAACTCTCAAGTCCCTATCCTGCGCTTCTCAAGGCCGCCATCGAGCAGGCAGGGAAAACGGATCCGGATCCACTGATCGCCGCGCTTGAGGCGACAACGTTCGAGGGCGTCGTGGGGACTTGGCAGTTCGGAAAGGATCACCACCCGCGGTTCGGCACAGGCTTCCGGCGCATCCCAATTATCCAGTACGATCGGGCTGCGAAGGACGGATTTCACGTGATCTGGCCAAAGGACCTTGCGAACGGAGCTTTCGTCTACCCGGCCTGGTGGACAGGAAAGTGACGGACCGCACTCGTTCAAAGGCCACCGTTCTTCTGATCTGAGTAAGGGGGTCACGCAGCCAGATCCACACGAGTAACCCAGCGTGATTCATTGGTGGGAGGTGAAATCCGCGATTTTCCGACGACGTTGACTCCTCAGGCTGGACTTGAACCAGCAACCCGCAAGGCGAAGACCCGAAACGATGGGTTGACGAAGTAGCCAACCTCGACGTCCAGGTTGCTCCTGTTGTGCGCGATGTCGATCACGCGCTCGACGAATGTGTACGAGTATCGCGCCTGCACGAAGGTGCCAGGCACGGACTCCAGCAAACGTCCCGACCGCGAGGCCGCGCAGCCGCTGGATGGCGAAAGTTCTGAAAGCTGCCATGACCCTGTACATCGCAGGTCGACATTAGCCCAGCGAGCGGAGGCACGAGATATTGTGCAGCACGTGAACACGTGCTAGAATCTTCCCGTGAAAACCAACATTACCTTGAAGCTTGATGCGGAGCTCGTTCGGGAGGCGCGTATCCTGGCCGCCGCCGAGGGCACGTCCGTGAGCCGGCTCCTCGCCGATCGACTGGAAGCCTTGATTCGCCAAAAGAAAGCCTACGACGTCGCGCGCCGACGTGAGATAGCTCGATTGCGGCGGGGCCTGGATCTCGGGTGGACTCCTCCAAAGTCGAGGGACGAGCTCCATGAGCGCTAAGTCCTTTGTCGACACGAACGTTCTCGTTTACGCACGCGATCGGCACGCGGGGGCCAAATACGCCACTGCGCGCGATCTCCTGGAGCAACTCTGGGCGGAGCGATCGGGCGTCCTGAGCACACAGGTGCTCCAGGAGTTCTACGTGAACGTTCGTCGCAAGCCGAAAAAGCCGCTCTCAGCAAATGAAGCGCGGGAGATCGTGTCCGATTACCTGTCCTGGGATGTGGTCGTCAACACGGGCGATTCGGTTCTGGCTGCGATCGACCTCGAAGAGCGATTTCAGCTTTCCTTCTGGGACGCGCTCATCGTGCACGCGGCACAGGCCTCCGGCGCCGAGACGCTCTACTCCGAAGATCTCGCCGACGGGCAGCAGTACGGGCTGGTGAAGGTCGTGAACCCGTTCGCCGGACAAGCCGCCCCCGCCTCCTAATTCAGCGCTCTTCCTATACAATTCACGCCTCGTGAGTCTCGCCTGGGTGTCGGTCGCCGCCCTCGTCATCGCCATCACCTTGAGCTGCACGACGCGCATCAACGTCGGCGTGGTCTCGCTGGCGTTTGCGTGGATCGTCGGCGTGTATCTCGGGCACCTGCCGCTTGGCGACATCCTCGCGGGGTTTCCGACGCAGCTCTTCATCACGCTGGTCGGCATCACGCTGCTCTTCGCGATGGCGCAGGTGAACGGCACGCTGGCCCGGATCGCCGAGCGGGCCGTGCGGCTGTGCCGCGGGAATGTCGGTCTGATCCCGATCATGTTCTTCGTCGTGGCGCTCGGGCTGGCGACGATCGGCCCGGGCAACATCGCGACGGCCGCGCTCCTGGCGCCGACCGCGATGGCGGTCGCGGCCGAAGCCGGCGTGCCGCCGTTCCTCATGGCTCTCATGGTCGGCAACGGCGCGCAGGCGGGCGCGCTCTCGCCCTTCGCGCCGACCGGCGTCATTGTCAACGGCATCATGGGACGCATCGGGCTTGGCGGCGCCCAGTGGCAGACGTATCTGAACAACATGGCCGCGCACGCGGTGCTGGCGTTCGCCGGCTATTTCGTCTTCGGCGGCTGGCGCTTGTTCATGAAGGATCGCCGCTCGAGCGCCGGACCGGCCGCACCCCTGGAAGCGTTCGAGTGGCGGCACAGGCTGACGCTGGCCGTGGTCGTCGGGCTCATCGTTGCCGTCGCGGGCTTCAACACGAACGTGGGCATGACGGCGATCGCGGGGGCGACCTTTCTGTCGTTGGCGCAGGCGGCCGACGAGAAGGACGCGATCCGCCGCATGCCGTGGGGCGTGATCCTGATGGTGTCCGGCGTCACGGTGCTGATCGCGCTGATGGAGAAGACGCAGGGGATGGAGCTGTTCACGAGCTTGCTCGCGCGCGTCGCAACACCGGGCAACGTCATCGCGGTCATCGCGTTCGTCATCGGGGTCGTGTCGGTCTACAGCAGCACGTCGGGCGTCGTGCTGCCGGCGTTTCTTCCGACCGTCCCGGGTCTGGTTGCACGGCTCGGCGGTGTCAGCCCGCTCGCGCTCGCGTCCGCGATGAACGTCGGCGCGCACCTGGTGGACATGTCGCCGCTCTCGACCACGGGCGCGATCTGCCTCGCAGCCGCGCCCACGGGCGTCGATACCCGTGACCTCTTCAACAAGCTCCTCGCGTGGGGGTTGTCGATGTCGGTCGTGGGGGCGCTCGTGTGCTGGGTCATGTTCCGATAAACTGGAAATATATGAAGAAGTCGGTATGATCCGGATTCCGTGTCTCCGCAACGGAATCAAGTTCAACCCCGGCGTTGCGAGCAAGATCCGGAGCGTCAGCGACGGCGGCGCGTGGGGGTGGGGCCCCACGCGGATCAAATTTGAGGATGTCGCTGCGAGCAAGATCCGGAGCGTCAGCGACGGCGGCGCGTGGGGCCAGCGGGGATCCAGGGGTCCCCGGATCAAACAATGAGCCGCCGCGGAGCCCAGTCGCCGGTTCTGACTTGGGCGGAGCGGCCGCCCCACGCGGATCAAATAATGGAGGCCCCATGAGGCAGCAACGTGTGATCGGGCTGGCCGTCGCCTTCGCCATGGCGCTGGCCGGTCAGTCGCTCATCGGTCGTTCCGCGCAGGCGCCCGCAGCCGTCCCGGCCGCCGGCCCGTTCGACGCGCTTCACTTCCGTCCGATCGGTCCGGCGTCGATGTCGGGTCGTATTTCAGACCTCGCCATCTACGAGGCGAATCCGGCGATCTTCTACGTCGGGACCGCCCACGGGGGCGTCTGGAAGACGACGAACAAGGGGACGACCTTCGACGCGCAGTTT
>JACOUA010000337.1 GCA_016178075.1 Acidobacteriota bacterium | reverse complement strand
GCACGCTTCTCGGCTGGGAGCCCACGGTCACGTTCATGGACGGGCTGCGCCAGACGATCGACTGGTACTTCGGCACGCGCGATCGCTCGCGCGTGGCCGCGACACTCGACCGGATGCTGACAGAACGGCTACCAGCTTGACGAGGTGTCGTGGCATTTGAAGAGTTGGTAATTGGAAGTTTGGTAATTGATTGGTAAATCGACGCATGTGGTAATTGACAATAGATTGACAATTACCAGATTTGAGAATCAACCAATCAATTACCAGACTTCCAATTATCAGATTTTCAAATGCACGATTTAAGCCTGCTATGTCCCGACTTCTGATGCTGACGCTGGTCTACGGTCCCGACACCGTGTCGACCGCGAACATGATGACGGATGTGGCGGAAGGGCTGCAGGCGGCCGGCCACGAGGTCACCGTCCTCACGACGGTTCCCCATTACAATCCCGCGCCGGAGGTCAGACGCGATCCGCGATACACGGCGTCGCCCACACGCCCATGCGTCGAGGCGTCCGAACATGGCGTCCGGGTCTTGCGTGTCTACATGCCGCTCAAGGGCCAGCGGGTGTGGCGCCGGATCCTGGACTACGTGCTGTTCCAGCTCCTCACGACCATCGTCGCGCTCCGGCGAGCGGGGTCGCCCGACGTCGTCTTCGTCACGTCGCCGCCCATCACGCTGGGTCTGAACGGGATTCTGCTCGCGTGGCTCTTCGGCGCGCGGTTCGTGTACGACGTGCGGGAGCTGTGGCCGGACGCGCCGATCCGGATGGGCATGTTTCGCAGCCGGCCCGTCTTGGCCACGATCGAAGCGATCGAACGGCTGGTCTATCGCCGCGCGTCCGGCATCAGTTGCATCGCCCGCTCGTTCATCTCGACGCTCAGCGAGCGCGGCGTCCCACGAGAGAAGCTCTTTTTCACGCCGAACTTCGTGGATCTGTCTCTCATCCGACCGGGCGCCAGGCGCAACCCGTTCTCGCTCGAACACGGTCTCGCGGATCGCTTCGTCGTGTTGTACGCGGGCAATGTCGGTCTCACCCAGGGTCTGGAAATCCTGATCGATGTTTCGCGTCAGCTTTCCGCTGACCCTGACCTCGCCTTCGTCGTCGTCGGCGACGGCGCGTCGCTGCCGCGCCTGCGCACGGCAATCGAGGCGTCCGGTTTGACCAACATCCGCCTCCTGCCGTATCAGCCGGCCTCGCGGGTGTCGGACGTCTACGCCACGGCGGACGTCTGCATCAGCCCCCTGAAAGCCGGATTTGCGTACGACACCGTGCCGTCGAAGATCTACACGGCGATGGCGGCGGCGCGGCCGGTGCTGGCGTCCGCCGAGGACGACACCGAAACGGCGCTCCTCCTCCGCGAGTCGGGCGCCGGATTGTCGGTCGCTCCAGAATCCTCGGAAGCGCTGGCAGGCGCTCTCCGGGACCTTCGCGATGCCGCACGCCGCGAGGCGATGGGCGTGAAGGGGCGGAAGTGGGTCGAGGAGTGGTACTCGAAAGAGTCCGTGATCGCCGCGTACGATCGAATGATCCGGACGGTCGTGGGCGCGGCCAGCCCTCTCGTCCACGAGCCATCCCGTGTTTAGTGTGGCGTATGTCTCATTCCCATAAAGGGCGAGCGCGGGTCCTGTCCGCGAGCAGCCCGCTCGCGGCCAACGCTGCGCTCCCGATTCAGGCTGATACCTGCTACTAGTCTTGATGTCACAGTCGGCTGTAGGCTTTGTCTTCAGGCCTTTGCGCCGTCACGCCAGACGCTCCATAGACCCAAAGCCAGACTGTCTCATCAAGGTTAGCCACCGTGCATGATCTGACCTTCGGTTTGCCGGCGCCGATCGACACGCTCGCGGGTGTCCTGGCGGCCAGCTCGCTCGTGTCGATCGTCACCTGGGCCAGCCTGTTCTGGCTGCGAGGGGCGCTCCTGGATTGGGGCGTTGTCGATCAGCCGAACTCGCGCAGCCTTCACACGTCGCCCACGCCGCGTGGTGGCGGACTCGCGATTGCGTCCTGCGTGGTCGTCTCGCTCTGCGGCCTCGCGTTCTTCGGCCACGATCTCTGGGTCGAAATGCGCGGCTATGTGGTGTGCAGCGCCCTCATGGCCGGCCTCGGGTGGGCCGACGATCGAACCTCACTCTCAGTGACGATTCGATTCCCGATCCAGGTCGCGGTGGCCGTGCTCTTCACGTATCTCGTGGGGTTTCCGGACTCGATTCAGATCCCGGGTTTCGGTCAGGTCGCAAGAGGATGGATCGGGACGACGGTCGTCGTGGTCTGGATCGTTGGCCTGACAAACGCGTTCAACTTCATGGACGGGATGGACGGTCTGGCGGCGGGCCAGGCGGCCGTGGCGGGCGGATTCTGGTTCGCGGCCGCGTGGGGCGCGGGCTTGCCGCTGGTCGCCTCGATCGCTCTGTTGATAGCGGTGGCCTCAGCGGCGTTTCTGACGCACAACTGGGCGCCGGCGCGACTCTTTCTCGGGGACATCGGCAGCTACTTCCTGGGCTTCTCGCTGGCGGCGCTTCCCCTGCTCGCGCTTCGCGCGAGCTCAGCGCCTCGCCCATGGCTGGTCGCCGGGGCGTTCATGCTCGCGCCATTTCTCTTCGACAGCGTCTTTACCTTCTTCCGGCGGCTGATCGGCCGCGAGAACGTCTTCGAAGCGCACCGGACGCATCTCTATCAGAGACTCGCGGCGAAGGGCGTTTCGGCGTCGAAGGTCACCGCGACGTACATGACGCTCGCCGCGGTCGGGGGCGTGGCTGGGCTCCTCTTACTTGGATGGTAGGCGTCTGTAGGACGGGTGCACGGCGACCGCAGCCCAGACCGACGTGCCGTCTCCATCGGCACCGCCGACCTCCTCCCACGTCGCCGCGATGACACCGTTCTGGCTGATGTCGACGTGCGGCGGGCCGCCGAAGCCATCGTGGCCCGGACTGAGGTAGATCGGATCGGGAATCGCTCGACCGTCTCGATCGTAGGGGTACCCGTACAGCCCGTGCCCGCGCGGTCCCTGATTCACGGCGATCACGACGAACGCGCCCTCGTCGTTCATCGCGATCTCGCCAACCCTAATCGACAACATCGAACCGAGTGCCTGACCGGCCGGGCTGAGCCACTGCCCTTTTCCGCCGAACGACACGAGCGTGTCGCCGTTGCCGCGGACGCCGGCATTCGGGAAATCGGGGAACGTCAGCTCGGGTGAGCGCGCCGCACCGCGAGGATCCAGGAGCCTGACAAACCCCGTCATCGACGGTTTCTCGACATACCAGAACGATGTGAACTGGCCGCTTCGATTGACAGCGCCCTGGCGCCACTGCAGCCGTCGTTCGTCGCCGGCACCGCTGATGAGGAACTCGTCGCTCACGAACTCATCGCGTCCATCGAGTGCCCGGCCCTTGATCTCGCTGACGTTGTCGCCGCCGGAACCCGGGCGCTCCGAGTACCACGTCACGAGGGTCGCGCCGTTTGATGCCACCATCACCGTCGGGCGCCACTGATCGAACTTCGTTTGCGTAGGGACGCGCCTGCCCGGCCCGAACGCGCTGCCGTCCGGTCGATACCGGCGCTCGAAGATCGTCCACCCGCCGTCGTCTTCGTCCGTGTTCTCGCTGTGCCACGCCACGGCGAGGTTGCCGCGTCGGTCGAAATCGAGGCTCGGATCTTCGGCGTTCGGCCACGCGCCCTTCCGAAAATCATCCAGCGCGAATTCCGATCCGAGCGACTTGCCGAGCGGATCGAATCGCCGCGCGATGACGTTCCAGCCGTCGCCGAACTGGCCATGGCTCGCCCACCCCGCCGCGATCGTTCGCCCATCGTCCGAGATCGCGATCTCCGGCCAGCGCTGATCGGATCGCGTGTAGTCGTTCAGGCGAAAGACGCGCACGTCGCTTTCCGAGAGTCCGGCTGGAAGCGGCGTCCTGCCGTTCGCGCCCGGCTCAGAACACCCCAGCATGAGGCCCGCGGCCGCCAGCGCCACGAGCGCCGCCTGCATCCTCGGCGCGTGATTGTAGCGGACCGCCTGCCCCCGGTAGTGGGTCAGTGTGGTGCGCGGCCTCGACGGGGCTTCACACCACACTGACCCACTACTCCGCGCTGCGCCCCTCCGTCGCGCAGTCCTCACCGTGCTAGACTTTGGTCGATGTTCCATCGCTTGCGCACATTGTGGGAATGGCGCAGCCTCGTGATGACGCTCGTGGGGCGCGATCTGCTCGCGCGCTACAAGGGCTCGACGCTCGGGGTGCTGTGGTCGCTCATGCATCCGCTCGTCCTGGCGGCTGTGTACACGTTCGCGTTCAAGTTCGTGATCCAGATTCAGATCCCGAACTACGTCGTGTTCTTGCTGGCCGGATTGCTCCCCTGGCTCTTTTTCGCCTCGTCGCTTGGCATCGCCACGACCTCGATCGTCGACAGCGGCCCGCTCGTGAAGAAGGTGGCGTTCCCCCGCGAGGCGCTGCCGGTGGCCAGTGTCCTCGCGCAGCTCGTGCACTTCGCGCTGGCGTACTTCGTGGCGTTGCCGATCGTGGCCGGCTATTACGGTCTTCTGCGCCCGGGGTACCTCGCGCTCCCGCTCATCATGGCGCTGCAGATCCTGTTTACAACCGGCTTTGCCGTGGCGCTCTCGGTCTCGCAGGTGTATCTCCGGGACACGCGGCATCTGCTCGAAGTGGGCCTGCAGGTGGTGTTCTGGGCGACGCCGATCGTCTACTCGCTGCAGAATGCGCCGGAGGCGATGCGGCGCACCGTTCTGGTCAATCCGCTCGCGCTCTTCATGGTGACGTACCAGGATCTGGTGACCGCCAACCAGCTCCCAACCCTGTCGAGAGTCAGCATCCTGGCTGCCTGTGGGCTCGGCTCTTTCTTTCTCGGTTACGGGCTCTTTCATCGGGCCGAGCGGCGCATCGCAGAGTATGTCTGATTGAGATCGATGGTACCACAGGCCCGGCCGCAGCCCCGGACGAGTCCCGCACCCTCCACTACTCCCGCCGTCGTCGTTCGCGACGTCTCGAAGCGGTTCCGCGTCTACCACCGCCGGCCCGCCGGCCTCAAGGAGCGGCTGCTGGCTGTCGTTCTGCGGCGGCAGGTCGAGTTCTACGAAGAGTTGTGGGCCGTCCGCGGCGTGAGTCTCGAGGTCGGAGCCGGGGAGACGCTCGGGCTCATCGGCCCGAATGGATCCGGGAAGAGCACGCTGCTCCAGATCATCGCCGGCATCTACTCGCCGGACCGCGGCGCCGTGCGGGTACGGGGCCGGCTACGAGCGCTCCTCGAGCTCGGGGCGGGGTTCAATCCGGAGCTCTCGGGCCGCGAGAACGTGCTCTTGAACGGCCAGCTCCTCGGGTTTCGCAAGCAGGAGATCAAGCGACGCTTCAACACGATCGTCGACTTCGCCGAGATCGAGCGGTTCATCGACATGCCGCTCAAGACGTATTCGTCCGGCATGCAGATGCGGCTGGCGTTCGCGATCGCGACGCACCTGGACCCCGAGGTCCTGCTGCTCGACGAGATCCTGGCGGTGGGCGACGATCACTTTCAGCGCAAGTGCCTGAAGCGGATCTACGAGATTCGCGAATCGGGCGCCGCCATTCTCTTTATCTCGCACGATCTGAATACTGTCGAGCGGCTTTGCGATCGGGTCGGCTTGCTGATGAAAGGATCGCTGGTCGATGTGGGTGAGCCGGCGGACATCGTTGGTCGATACCAGGCGTTGCTCGCGGCTGAACATCGCCCGGCCGCACCCGCTCCGCCCTCGCAACAGGCGTCGCTCGAACCGGATGTCGCGACCGCAACGCCTGCCGAGCCGCCGGTGCCTCCACAACCGCCGGAACGATTTCGCTAGGGATCCGGCGAATTCAGCATTCTCCGCGTCTCGGTGCTCGGCGAGGACGGAGAGCCGGCGCCGTTCTTCCGGACGGGGCAGGCGCTGCAGGTCCGAATCGAGTTCACGGCCGCCCATCAGGTCTCTC
>JACOUA010000299.1 GCA_016178075.1 Acidobacteriota bacterium | reverse complement strand
GCGACCTCTAGTGTCCCGTCCCAGTGATTCGTGGCATAAATCCCGGAGCGCGGCGCCCGGCTGGCAAGGCGCGAGGAGCGCGCATAGCGGGACTATGTAAGTGACGAGCAACGCAGCCAGGCCCGGGGTCCCCAACGCGCGTTTCCCAGCGCGTTGGGGTGGGAGAAGGGATGCCCCGCCCGGGAGTTATGTCACGAATCACTGGGACGGGACACTAGCATCGCGAGTGCGTACGGCGCGCCCAGCAGACCCTCGGCGCGGTACGAACCAGCGAAATACCCGAGAATCCGGTTCGCGCGAGCGGCGAGCTCGCGATCGTCGCCGAGCCTGGCGAGCCGCATCAGGACGCAGGCGGCTTCACAATTCGACGCCATCGGCCGAAGTGGCTCCCGCAGGAATCCGCACGCGTCCGGGTCACCCGTGCCGGCGCGATCGACGAACGCCCCGGCGTCTTCGTCCCACATGACGCGGAGCGCATAGCGCATCAGCTCTTCGGCCAACATCGAAAAGACGGGGCTGCCGGTGACCTGGTGGACCGCCAGCGCCGCGGCCGACGCTCTGACCTGATCCGCCAGCAGACCCCACACGCTCGGGGATCCGGCGTACCAATGCGCCACGCCGTGAGCAGGGCGATAGACGTTCAGCATCATGCGATCGAACGACGTCAGCGCGACGTCACGGAGCGACGTGTCGCCCAGAAGCTCCGCCGCCGCAAGGCAGGCCTTCACGGCGTCAGCCGCCGCATCGGTCGCGAAGTCGACGGCCTCGACCTTTGGCTGCACGAATCGCAGCGCGTCGCGCGCGATCTCGACGTAGTCCCGCCGACCGAACGTCGCGGCGGTTTCGGTATAGAGGCCGAGCAGCGCGGCGTTGTCCTCCAGCGTTTTGTCCGGACACGGCGCGCTCCAGTCGCGACCGCCCGTGTAGCGGAAGAACCCGCCGTCCCGCGGATCTCGCAGCGCTCCCTCCCCCATGGCGTCGAGCGACATCGTCAGCGCGGTGGCCGCCTCCGAATCGTCCGAGGCCCTGCTCAGATCCAAAAGGAATTGCAGCACCGGAACGTGTAGGAACTTCGCGCCGGATTCTTCATGGGGTCCGGCTTCAGCCGGACCAACAACGAATCCGCCGTACTCGTGATCAACCTGCTCGAGCGCCTGCTCCCGCATCCAGGAGACCGCGGCACGATCGGGCTCCGCCGACGAGTCGAGGCCGGGGCCCTTCGGCCGTTCGTGCCGCGCGCGCACGATCTCCTTCGCTTTGGCCCGGATGGCGTCGCCGCGCTCCGCGACCGCATCCAGCGAGCGGCCGAGCAACCCGAGCAGCGCGTCGCGCGAGAACGACGTCCCGCCGGTCAGCACTTCCCCGTCGTCCGTCAGGATCGCCGTCGTCGGCCACCCGCCGAGGTTGTACCGCTCGTTGATGTCGGGCCGCTCGTCGGAATCGACTTTCACCGCGATGAACCGGCGATTGACGAGATCGATCACGGCGGAATCGGCCAGCGCATCGGTCTCCATCGCGCGAGACGCGGCGGCCCAGCGGACCGCGATCCACAGGAAGACGAGCTTCTGCTCGTGTGCGGCGCGCGCGAACGCGGTGGGGGACCACGACGTCCATCCAATGACCGGTGCACCGGCCGCGTCGACCGTGGTGGAAAGGTTTTCAGCTCCGGACAACGGCTTCAACCTGGTCAGTCTGCACTGTGACCTGTGAACTGAAAACTGAGAACTCTCCGTCATTATAATGAGGGGCGTGATCGTTCTACGGTACCTCTACGCCCTCGCGCTGGTGGTCTGGCTCGGCGGCATGCTGGTGATTGGCGCGATCGTCGCGCCGTCGGCGTTCGACGTGCTCCCGCAACAACAAGTGTCGGGACGGCTCCTGGCCGGCGCGCTGGTCGGCGACGTGCTGCGCCGCTTCCAACTTGTGTCGTACGGCGCGGGCGTCGTCCTGCTGGTGTCGCTGACCGCCATGAAGTTCATCGGCCCGCGACCGGCGGCGTTCGGGCTGAGAGCGGGCATCATCATGGCCATGCTTGCCCTCGCGCTCGTCTCCGGCATCTGGGTCACGGCGCGCATCAACCGGCTTCAGCAGCAGATCGGCGTCCCCGCCAGCACGCTCGACGAATCCGACCCGCGCCGCGCGGCGTTCGGACGGCTGCACGGGCTGTCGACGACGCTGATGCTGATCAACATGATCGGCGGGCTGGTGTTGCTGATTTGGGAGGCACGAGAATGAATCCAGCTGAAAGCTGAGAGCCTGAGAAAAGATGCCTAAAATCACCACAGAGCTCACAGAGCGCACAGAGAACAATAGGATGCTCTCCGTGGTCTTCGTGGGCTCCGTGGTAAGCGGGTTTTTCACAGGCTCGGAGAGTTGATACCTTTCCTATGCCCGACCTGCACGCGTCCGTCGAGTCCCGTGTGCGCGAGGCGCTCGCGCGCGAGTCGGATCGCACGCGCGCGCTCGAATCCACGGTCGGCCTGCTGAAGGCCGGCCTGCCGTACTACGACTGGGTCGGCGTCTACCTGCTCGACGGCAACGAGCTCGTGCTCGGGCCGTTCTCGGGCAAGCCATCCCCTCATACGAGAATCCCGCTCGGCCGGGGCATCTGCGGCGCGGCCGCCGCCGAAAGGACCACGATTATCGTCGACGACGTGAACGCGGACTCCCGGTATCTGGCGTGCAGCCCCGAGACGCGATCCGAGATCGTGGTCCCCATCATGCGCCGGGGACACGTCCTTGGTGAGATCGACGTCGACAGCGATCAGCGCGCGGCGTTCGGTCCGCGCGATCAGGTCCTGATCGAAACCGTAGCGGGTCTGCTGGCTGACAAGCTGTGAAGTAGCGCAGGCCTGAAGGCCTGGGCTACGGGATCTGATATATTTCGCCCTGACCAGCCGGGCCGCGTACCGAACCATGCTCGATGACATCACCCAGGCCGTGCTCGCGCGCGACGAGATGGTCAAGTACCTGCAGGGCGGTCACGGTCGCAGCGCACTCCAGGCGCGCGAGCGGATTCATGCCTACCTCGACGAGCTCCGGACGACGCAGCGGTATCCCATCTACCGCGCGCTCAAGCACCCGCTCTACCCGATCCTTCGGAAAGTCGACCGCCGCGCCGAAAACGTCGACGCGGCGCGCGCCGCGACCCGAAACGGCCGTGTCATCTACGTCTCGAACCACAAGAGCCACCTCGACTACCTGATCGAGCCGCTCCTCATCGACGACAACGGTATCCGGCCGCCGGTCATCGCGGCCGGCATCAATCTGTTCGGCGGCCCGCTCGGCCTGATCCATCGTCACGTGACCGGCGCGGTGCCGATCCGCCGGAACACCAAGGACCCCGCGTACCTGATCACGCTCAAAGCGTACGTATCCGAGCTCCTGCGTCGTCACGACTTGCTCTTCTACATCGAGGGCGGCCGGAGCTACAGCGGGGAGCTGAAGGCACCGAAGACCGGACTCGTGCATGCCGCGATGCAGACCGACCAGTCCGGCGCGACGATCGTGCCGCTGGCGGTCGCCTACGATCTCGTCCTCGAGGACCGCGTCCTGGCGCGCCTCGCGGAAAAACGGCGTCAGCGCCCGTTCGCGCGCGAACTCGCCGAATTGGTTCGCCACGCCGTGGGCTACCGCTCGCGCGCGTTCGTCACGTTCGGTACGCCCATCTCGCTCGACCAGTACGACCCCCAGGCGCGGCGGGGCGCCCTCGATCTGGCCCACCACACCCACGAGGCGATCGGCAAGCTCTACAAAGTGCTCCCGACCGCGGTGGTAGCCGCCGCCATGCGACCCTCCATCACGCCGGGTGACCTCGAGCGGAGGGTCGAAGACGTGCTCGACGCGCTCGAGTCGGCGCGGGCCAATCTCGGCGTCAGGACCGCCGGCGACGCCGTCGAGCGTGGCCTGGACCTGCTCGCGGCTCGCGGCATTGTCGTTGTCGAGGCCGGCCGCGTTCGAGTCCGGGAACGGGCCATCCTGAAGTACTACGCCCGCACGATCGAACACCTGCTTGGCGCCCCCGGCCGGACACACTGATGTTCGACGCCGTCTCCAAGGGCATCTTTCACGGCCTCGCCCGAAGCCGGCTGCTCGAACGCCTCGCGTCGCGCTACGGCATGGCCACTCCGGACAGCTTCGCCCGCCGGTTCATTGCCGGCGAGCGGATCGACGAGGCGATCGAGGTTGCGCGCGCGCTCGAGCGCCGCGGCCTGACCTACACGCTCGACTCTCTGGGTGAGAGCGTCCAGAGCCTGGCCCAAGCCGACGCCGCGACCCGTGACTACCTACAGATCATCCAGAAAGTCGTCGACGCCGGCATCGGACGCAACCTGTCCATCAAGCTCAGTCAGCTCGGCCTCGACATCGATCGCGCGAGCTGCACGGACAATCTCCGGCGGATTCTCGACTTAGCCGAGCGCCATCAGTTCTTCGTGCGGGTCGACATGGAGGGCTCGCCCCACACGGCCGTCACGCTGGACATCTTCGAGACCCTGTGGCGGCAGGGCTATCGCCACATGGGGGTCGTTCTCCAGTCGTGCTTGATCCGAAGCCAGCAGGATATGCGTCGGATGACCGCGCTTGGGGCCAGTATCAGAGTGGTGAAAGGCGCCTACAAGGAACCGAAGTCAGTGGCTTATCAGAAGAAGGCGGAGGTCGATGGCGCCTTCGTCCGGATGACCCGGTATCTGCTGGTGGAGGGTCGCTATCCGGCGATCGCCACCCACGATCCGGCGATGATCGAGGCCACCCGTGCCTGCGCCTCCGAGCACCACATCGCCAGCGACCGCTTCGAGTTCCAGATGCTCTATGGCATCCGCCGTGACCTTCAGGCAGCCCTGACCCGTGAGGGCTTCGGCATGCGGATCTACATCCCCTTTGGACGGCAATGGTTCCGATACTTCATGCGCCGCCTGGGTGAGCGCCCCGCCAATATCGAGTTCGTGCTCCGTGGAATCTTTCAGGAGCGGCCGCCGAATGCCGCGTGAGGTGACCCTTTTTGGCACCACGAGCCGCACACACCTGCACACTTTTCCAACAAGCCCACCACCAAACGATGACAATTCCACCTTCAGGACTCCAGGGCTGAATACCAGGATTCTCATTTAAAATCAAATGTTTACGGGCTCGAGCCGAGTTTTGGCACGCGTCTTGTTACGTGAGCTTGATCGTGGCGGAGGACCCGCCGGCCCCCGCACACGAGCGAGCCGGGAACGTAGCCATCGTCGCCAGCGTCGTAGAAAGTAGGCCGACTGATCGCCACGGGGACAGTCTCCTGGCTCAAGGCGAGCCGGGCGTCGTTGACGAGCCCATTCTGTTGGGGCTATAGTGAAATCCCTCCTCAGGATAGCTCGTCCTGCCTGGCTCTCCCAGCAGCCGGCTTGTAGATGACATGGCACGCACGTTGGATGACTACCTCGGGAATCGGTAGCGTGCGGTTTGGGCCATGTAGCGGCGGACCAGCGCTCACACACGCGGTGGGGCCGTCAAGGAGAGCCAGATGTTCAGCAACTACGAGATCGCGGCGAGCGAGCCCGTCAGGACCACGCTGGGCGACGCCACTCACGGGATCTTTGCCCGGATGATGGCGTCCGTCAGGCAGGCCATCTGCGGCTTGCACGGGCACGATTCGTTGCTGCATTTTGAGGAAAACCGGGTCTGTCTGCGCTGCACGTCGTGCGGGTACGAAACGCCGGGGTGGTCCGTTGACGCAAAACGGCCGCGGTTGAGGTATTCGGGCGACGATCAGCGCTATCGCCCTGCCGGCCGGTCCATCATCAGGCCAAGACGAGTGGCTTAACTCGCAGCTCCGAGAATTCGGTCCAGGAGCGAGGGGTCGGTCGTCCCCTCTGTATTGATCAGCAACACCTTAGTCCGGCCATCAACGCCAGCATGAACCCTCATCGCTTCGAGCGCTTGTTCCTCCAGGATCGCCAGGAGCGCGCCCAGCCCCGCGGCACCCGACGCCCCCGCGATCACGCGGGAATCGCGCGCGAGGGGCTGCGCCAGTTGAGCAATCGCCCGCTCAGCCCAAGTGTCGTCTATTGCTACAAACCCGTCAGCGATCGAAAGGATGACCCGCCAGACAGTCGATGACACCTGACCGGCGCACAGGCCGGTCATGATCGTCTCCCCCTCTCGCACTGCGACCGCTGTGCCGGCTCGCGCGGTTTCCATCAGGCACGCGGCGGCCAACGGCTCGCAAACGATCAGATAGGGTTGACGATCGCCGTAGCGGTACCGCAGCCAGCTCGACACGGCGCAGGCGAGTCCGCCGACGCCGGCCTGGGCAATGACGATGTCGGGCCGATCGCCGTGCAGCCGGTCCGCGACTTCCTCCAACAGTCGCGTGTAGCCTGCCATGATCCATCGCGGGACCTCTTCGTGCCCCGGCCAGGCCGTGTCCGAAACGATCACCCATCCGTTCGACGCCGCCTCGGTTCGCATCGTGGCGACCGCGTCGTCATAGCCGCCCGCGGCGCGCACGACGTTGGCGCCCTCGGCGCGGAGGGCGTCAATTCTGGCCGCCACCGCCCCGGAGGGAACATAGACGCGGGACTGCAGGCCCAGCCTCCGCGCGACGTGCGCGACCGCGCGGCCGTGGTTGCCTTGGGTCGCGCAGACGAGCGTCGCGGTTGGGGGAATGAGACCCGACTCGAGCATGCGGTTGACGGCGTACAGCACGCCGACGCCTTTGAACGCGTTGAGGCCGAGCCGGCTCGATTCGTCTTTGATCAGGATGCCGCCGAGGCCCAGTCTGGCCGCGAGCCCCGGCAAGTCGTGAAGCGGCGTCGGGGCGACGTCGTGCCGGGCGCGAAAGAACGCGTCCACCTGGGCGTACTCGTCGATGGTGAACAGGCCCGGCTCGCGCGCGCCTTCCGCCGAACGGGCTCGTGGGTTGAGGAAGAACCGCGAGGGCTGGATCATCGACGGCTTTCAGCTCCTAATCTCAAGCCTGTGAAAAAACCCGGTTTACCACAGAGTCCACGAAGACCACGAAGAGAATCCTATTGGTCTCTGTGTCCTCCGTGAGCTGCTCAGAAAATCCCCGCCAAAAAGTTGACACGATCCGGCGGGTGGATTTTCATGCCACGGGATGAGCGCAGCTCGTGACGGCTCTGTGGTGATCTTGGGCATTTTTTCTCGGGCTTTCAGCTTTCAGCCCGCGCAGTAGTCGCGCGCCAGTGCCAGCAGCGCGTCGCGACACTTCAGGACGTCGTCCACCAGCACATATTCCTCGGTGCTGTGGAGCCCCGCCCCCGACGGCCCGAACAGCACGGACGCGATCCCCGCTTCACCGAGAATGGCGGCGTCGGTCCAAAATGTCATGCCGGTGATCGCGCTGGTCAGGCCGCACGAAGAAACGGCTCGGTTCAGCCTGCGGGTCAGATCGTGATTCGGGGCCAGCTCGTACGGATGACGGCTGAAGGTCAGCGAGGCCGATGCGTCGAAGTCGGGGTCCTCGCGGCGCAACTCGCCCAGGATGCGCTGCACCTCGTCGAACACCTGCGCGGGCGTCTCGCCCGGGAGGGTCCGGCGCTCCATCTGAAGCGCGCACACATCCGGATAGCTACTGAGCTCGCGACCGCCGCTGATGAGCGAGGCGTGGAGCGAACCGGTTCCGAGCAGCGCGTGCGGCGCGCGGGCCTGCAGCTCGCGATCGAGGCGCTCGAGCCGGCCGAGCACACGGCCCATCCGGAGAATCGCGTCACGCCCGTCGTGCGGACGGCTGCCGTGCGCCGCCCTGCCGCGCGTCTCGATGTCGAGCCACGCAAACCCCTTGTGGCCGACGGCAATCGACAACTCGGTCGGCTCGGTCACGACGGCGGCGTCGGCGCGCCACGTGGCAACCAGCGCCTCGGCCCCCGCGCTCGCATGCTCTTCGTCGATCACGGCCGCCACGATGAGCCGCCCGGCGCGCGGCTGGCCCGCGGCGGCCAGGTGCAACGCGGCGCCAATCATCGCGGCCACGCCGCCCTTCATGTCCTGCGCGCCGCGGCCGTACAGACGACCGTCCCTGACGATCGGATCGAAGGGCGCCTTCATGCCCGCCACGCCGACCGTGTCGGTGTGACCGCAGAACATCAGGGCCGGGCCAGGCGCGCGGCCCTCCAGAACGCCCACAACGTTGGGCCGTCCCGGCAGGACGTCGGTGACCTCCACGTCGAGCCCGCCACCTTTCAGCGCGTGGGCGATCGCCTGGGCCACCTGCGCTTCGCCAGCTCCTCCCGCGACAAGGGACGGGTTGACCGAATCGATGGCGACAAGGTCACGAAGGAGCCGGAGGGTGGGATCCATCAAGGCTTTTTTTGTGTCGTTGTGTCGTTTGTGTTCAACTGCGAATAATACCTTATGGAATCGGACGGTCTCGATCGCGTTCGCGAGATCGCCCGCGCCGTGCGCGAGGCGGGTGGCCGCGCGCTCATCGTCGGCGGCTGGGTGAGGGATCACCTGGTCGGGCTTGAATCGAAGGACGTCGATCTCGAGGTCTACGGCGTGTCCGCCGATCGGCTCCGCACCCTGCTCGAACGGTTCGACAAGGTTCAAACCGTCGGCGAAAGCTTCACCGTCTACAAGGTGAGCGGCATCGACGTCGCGCTCCCGCGGCGCGAATCGAAAGTCGGCCGGGGGCACCGCGGTTTCGAGGTCCGGGGCGACCCGTCGATGTCAGTGGCCGACGCCGCGCGCCGCCGCGACTTCACGGTCAACGCGATCGCGTACGACCCGCTCGACGACGAATTCCTGGATCCATTCCATGGACGGGAGGATCTGTCGCGGCGCGTCCTCAGAGCCGTGGATCTTTCCTCGTTCGGAGACGACAGCCTCCGAGTGCTCCGGGCGGTTCAGTTCGCGGCGCGCTTCGATCTTCACGTCGATGAGGGGACGAAACAGATCTGCCGGACGATCCCGCTCAACGATCTCCCGGCCGAGCGCATCTGGGGCGAGATGGAGAAGCTCCTGCTGGCCGCCCGGCGTCCGTCGGCCGGTTTCGCGCTCGCGCGCGAGCTCGGCGTCACCTCGAAATTGCTCCCAGAGATGCACGCGCTCATCGACTGTCCTCAAGAGCCTGACTGGCACCCGGAGGGTGACGTGTGGAGTCACACGCTCATGGTGATCGACCAGGCGCGCGTTCGCATCGACGATCTGACGCGAGGCCCGGCGGCCGCCATGATGCTCGGCGCGGTCTGTCACGACTTCGGAAAGCCGCTGACGACCGCGGTCATCGACGGGCGCATTCGGTCGCTCGATCACGAGGATGCGGGTGTCACCCCCACGCTCCGGTTGCTGGATCGCCTCAACATCCACACGATCGATGGCTTCGACGTCCGCCATCACGTGGTCGGCCTCGTTGCACACCATCTGAAGCCGGGTATGTTTCGCAAGTCCCGCGATCCGGTCGGCCCAGGCGCGTTCCGCCAGCTCGCGCAGAAGGTCGACCTCGAGCTGCTCGCCAGGCTGGCCAAGGCCGACTGCCTGGGGCGCAGGGGCGCATTCGACTGCTCGGCCATGGACTGGTTCCTCGATCGGGCTCGCCAGCTCGGCGTCGAGCACCAGCCGCCGCCGCCGATTCTCAAGGGTCGGCATTTGCTGGCGCTGGGATTGTCACCGGGACCTGAGGTCGGGAAGATTCTGAAAGAGGTCTACGAGCAGCAGCTCGACGGTCACGTCACGACGGAGGATGACGCCATCGCGGCAGCGCAGAGCGTTCTGCGACGAGCTCAGTGACGTGTCGGCACGCCGCTGGCGCTTCGTGGATCCGCGCGCGTGATGTACTCCGCGAACGCTTCGGGGGCGACGTTGCCGCCGCTCAGGACCGCGACCACGTTCCTGGTCTGCGGGTGTTCGGTCTGGTAGCGCCGCGCGGCCGCAACCGTAATGGCGCCGCTTGGTTCGACAACGAGCTTCGCCTCCTTGAACAGCCAGCGAACCGCCTTGATGATCTGGGCATCGTCGATGGTCCACACCTCGTCGACGAACGCACGCGCGTGGGCGAAGGTGAGATCGCCGGCGCGTACCGGCAGGAGGCCATCCGCAACGCTATGCGTCTTCTCCAGGGTCACGAGCTGACCCGCGTCGAGCGCCGCCTTCATCTTCGCAGCCCCCGATGGCTCGACGCCGATCACGTTGACGTCCGCCCGGCTCTGCTTCAGCGCCGCCGAGACTCCGGAAATCAGCCCGCCACCGCCGATCTGCACGAAGACCGTCGTCACGTCCGGGCGATCCTGGAGGATCTCCAGCCCGATCGTCCCCTGGCCGGCGATGATCCACTGATGATCGAACGGCGGCACGATCGTCAGGCCGCGGGCCGCCGCCTCGCGCTCCGCGCGCGCGCGCCGGTCCGTGGACGTCGTCCCCTCGAAGATGACCTCGGCGCCCAGCCGCCGCGCGCCTTCCGCCTTGATCGACGGCGCCGTGGTCGGCATGACGATGACGGCCGGGGCCTTCAGCAGGCTCGCGGCGAGCGCCACCGCCTGCCCGTGATTGCCCGATGAGTACGTGATGACACCGCGCCGCCGCGTCTCCTCCGGCAGCTGCGTCATCATATTGAACGCCCCGCGGATCTTGAACGCGCCCGCGCGCTGAAGATTCTCGCACTTGACGAAGAGCGGGTTCGCTCCGACCGGGGGCCCGACCGGCACGAGCGGCGTTCGAATGACGACGGGACGGAGCCGCTCCGCCGCGGCCCGAATCAAGTCGAGCGAAACAAGGGGGGAAGACAAGGGAATGTGTTGATTTGTTGATTTGTTGATCTGTTGATTTGTTGAGCTGTCGATTTGTTGACTTGTTGAAATCCATCATAATCCATCGGAGATGCCCCGCGAGACGCTGGCTGATGTCTTCGCCGACCTCGCCACGATCGACGCCGAGTTCCTCGTCTACGACGACGGGTACCGGAGCTGGAGCCACACCTATGCCGAGGTTGGCGCGGCAAGCCGCGCGTTTGCGGGCCGGCTCGCGAGGCGCGGGATCACCAAGGGCGACAAGGTCATCCTGTGGTCCGAAAACCGGCCCGAGTGGATCGTCGCCCTCTGGGGGTGCGTTCTCGCGGGGGCGGTCGTCGTGCCGATCGACTATCGCTCTTCGAGCGAGCTGGTGGCCAAAGTGCGCGGCATCACCGGCTCCCTCCTCATTCTTGCGGGCGAAGAAGTGGAATGGGATCGGCGCGTCGAAGGCGTGGAGGTCTGGTCTCTGCTGGATCTCGATTGGCACGAGCGCGGTAAACCTCCGGCCGTGCCGATCTCCAAAGACGACATCGCGGAGATTCTGTTCACCTCCGGGGCCACGGCCGAGCCCAAAGGCGTCCTCCTCACGCACCGCAACATCCTCGCGAACATCGTCCCGATCGAGGGCGAGGTCGCGAAGTACCGGAGGTACGGCCGGCCGTTCTTTCCGCTCAGGTTCCTGAATCTCCTCCCGCTCAGCCACATGTTCGGCCAGGCGATGGCGACCTTCATCCCGCCGATGCTGCCAGGGGTGACCATTTTCATCCGCGGCTACAACCCGAACGAGATCATCCGGCAGATCAAGAAGCGCCGTATCTCAGTGCTGGTCTCAGTGCCGAAGATCCTCGACGTGCTGCGCGAGCAGGTCGCCCGCACCGTCTCCGAGGCCGCGGATCCCACCGCCGACAGACTGCACATCGCGAGGAGATGGTGGCGGTATCGGCGGGCGCACCGCCTTTTCGGATTGAAGTTCTGGAGCTTCGTCGTCGGGGCGGCCCCGCTCGACCCGGCGCTCGAAGAGTATTGGTCGCGGCTCGGCTTCCTCGTCATCCAGGGCTACGGTCTCACGGAGACGGCGCCGATCGTCAGCCTCAATCATCCGTTTGCTGCGCGGAAGGGATCGGTGGGCAAGGCGATCGCCGGCCTCGAGGTGAAGATCGCCTCCGACGGCGAGATTCTGGTGCGAGGCGAGAACGTCACGTCGGGTTATCTGGGAGGCACACCCGAAGACCAGGCGGCGTTCGACCCCGAAGGGTGGTTCCACACCGGCGACATCGGCGAGATCGACGATCAAGGCCAGTTGTACATCCGGGGCCGCAAGAAGGAAATGATCGTCACGCCCGAAGGGCTCAACGTCTTCCCGGACGACGTGGAGAAGGTGCTGAACCAGATTCCGGGCGTGCGCGAGTCGGCCGTGGTCGGTCGTGCCGACGCCGGAGAGGAGCGCGTGCACGCGGTGCTGGCGCTCGCGCGCGGCGCGCCGACTCCCGACGACATCGTGCGAGAGGCGAACCGCCAACTCGCGGATCACCAGCGGATCCGCAGCACGAGCGTCTGGCCGGGAGACGCGTTGCCTCGAACCGAGGGGACCAGAAAGCTCAAGCGCCGCGAGATCAAGGGGTGGCTGGCGCAGGGCGGTCACCCGCCGTCCAAGCCACACGAAGGGAGCGGAATCACGGTGCTCCTGGCTCGCTACGCGGGCAACCGTCAGGTGTCAGCCTCGACGACGCTCGAGGATCTCGGACTGAGCTCGCTCGAGCGGGTTGAGCTGATGGTGGCGGTCGAGGACTCGTATCAGAAAAACGTCGACGAAGCAGCGTTCAGCCAGGCTCGCACCATCGGTGAGCTCCAAGCGTTGCTCGACCGCCCGGCGTCGCCCGAGGCCGGGCCGCGGGAGCAGCTGGACTTCCCCGCCTGGAACCGCAAAGCCATCGTCACGTGGATCCGGACGGCCAGCCTCGCCTCCTGGATCCTGCCGCTGGCGAGGGTGTTCGCGAACGTCCGGGTACTAGGTCTCGAGCATCTCGAGAAGCTGGAAGGGCCGGCGATTTTCGCCTCCAATCATCAGAGCCACATGGACACGCCGGTGATCTTGATCGCGCTTCCCCCCCGCCGGCGATACCGTGTGGCGACCGCCATGGCGAAGGAGTTCTTCAAGGCACACTTCTTCCCCGACGAGTTCAGCCCGCGAGAGCGTTTCACCAACAGCTTGAACTACTACCTGGCCGCCTTCTTCTTCAACGCGTTTCCCCTTCCGCAGCGCGAGGCGGGCGCGCGGCAGACGCTTCAATACATCGGCGAGCTCGTGAGCGAAGGCTCGTCGATCCTCATCTACCCGGAAGGCGAGCGCGCCGAAACGGGCCACCTCAAGCCGTTCAGGGCCGGCGTCGGCATGATCGCGGCGAAGCTCAGCGTTCCGGTCGTGCCGGTCCGGCTCGACGGCGTCGATCGCGTGCTGCACCCGCGCTGGAAGATGGCGCGGCCGGGACGGGTGCGGGTCACCTTCGGCGCGCCCCTTCATCTCCGGGGCGCGGACTATGCCCGGTCGGCCCGCGCCGTCGAAGAGGCCGTGCGTGCGCTGGGACCGGAGACGGAAGTGAGAAGTGCGAAGTGAGAAGTGGGAAGTGTTTCTGGGGTCTTTCTCACTTCCAACTTCTTACTTCTCACTTCCCTCGGACTCTGGCACAATGTTTGATGGTGATCGGACGTGGCTGAGCCGTTCGTCGGAACGCCACTGAAGGCGACCGAGGACGGAGGCAAGTTTGGCTTTCGAAATCAATAACTTACGGGATACCGTGGTTCCCTCGCCCGCAGCACCGGCCGAAGGTGGGACGCAAACCCCTACACCGGCGCTCTCGCCTGCTCATCAGCGCTTCCAATCATGCCGGTGGCGGCGACCTGCCGAAAACGGCAATCCGGAATGCTGCGGACATCGGGATGTGCTGCCCATGACGGGCGCGAACGGCTTCGACCCCGAAGCCTGGTGCCCGGAGTGCGGCTATTACAAGGTCCGGCGCACGCCGAAGAAACCGTCCCCGCCCGATCGCAATTATTAGTAGAAAAGCCTGGCCACGCGGTCGTTCAGCGTTCGGACGTCGACGGCGCGTGCCCGCGGCACCGCAGCTCCGCCGTGTGGAACTTCACCGCGCGAAGACTCCGTCTCTCACGCGCGCCGACGATCCGGCCGCGCACGTCGATGTCCGCCGCGTCCAGCCGCGCGTAGTCCTGCGGCAGACTGTAATTGACGTACACAACCGGCACCGTGACGGACCCGCTGGCCGAGTAGGCAACGAAGCCGAGATCGGACATGCTGCCCGATCGAATCGTCGCCTGGATTCACGGCGTTTTGCCCGGATCCTGAGGCACGTCTTCACGCGGGCGCGCCGACTCCTTCCAGCGATGCGAGCCGCTCCAGCAGCTCGCTTGCCGTCAGGCGCTCGCTCGGATCGCGGCACAGCATCGATCGCAGTAGGGATGCATATCGTTCGGGCACGGCGCGGGCCAGCGTCTCGACGTCCGTCGTCCGAACTTGTGCAAGCACCTGGAGGAGATTGCTGCCCTCGAACGCCTGTCGTCCCGTAAGCAGCTCGTAGAGCGTCAGGCCAAAGGCAAAGATGTCACCTGCCAAGGATGCTGGCGCGCCCTCGGCCCGTTCCGGCGACATGTAGGCCGGAGTCCCGCCGACGTTCACCCACGCGTTGGGATCGAGAGATGTCGTGCCGTCGCCGGAGGAGACCGCCGGCAGCCGGCGCGCCAGGCCAAAGTCCAGGATCTTGGCCACGCCCTCGTCCGTCACGAAGATATTCGCCGGCTTCAAATCGCCGTGCACGACTCGGGCGGCATGAGCGGCCGCGAGTCCTGAGGCGATCTGGCGGGCAAGCGTCAGCGCGTCGATCGCGGGCATCGGCCCGCCCGCAATCAGGCGCGAAAGCGGCTGACCGAGCAGATATTCCATCACGATCGCCACGATCCCTTCGCTGTCGTCGACGGCGAATACGGTGCAGACATTCGAGTGGGCGAGCGCGGCCGCCGCCCGCGCTTCGGTCAGCAGGCTCGGCGTCCAGGCGTCGCGTTGCTTCACAATCTTGAGCGCGACCTTCCGATCCAGAACCGTGTCGTGCGCCAGGTACACCGTCGCGAAGCCGCCCTCGCCCAGCTTCTGCTCGATGCGGTAGTGCGACACCATGGTCCCGATGAGCAACTGCCCGGTGTCGATCGTGTCGCGGCCAGGCAGCCAGTTTTCCGCGCAGAGCCCGCCGGCCTGGAGCGCGGTGACGACGCGCAGGATTTCGTCCGTGCGTCGACCGACGCTGAGGTTGTGGACGACCTGGTACTGGACGATGGAATTGGGGTCGATGATGAACAACCCGCGCAGCGCAATGCACGGCGGCTCCAGGCAGACGCCGTAGGCGCGCGTGACAGCGCCTTGCACGTCGCTCGCCACCGGGAAGCTCACCGGCCCCAGGCCACCTTGCGCACGCGGCGTCGCAATCCAGCGCTCATGGATCTCGATCGGATCCGTGCTGATTGCCAGAACCTCTGCCCCGAGACCCGCGAGCTCGCCGTGCCGCGCGCTCATCGCCGAAAGTTCCGTGGGACAGATCAGGGAGAAATCGCGCGGATAGAAAAACAGCATCAGCCATCGGCCACGGTAGTCCTCCAGGCGGAGCACGCGCCTCGAATGACGTGAACCGCTCGTGCAGGGCAGCGTGAAATCCGGCGCCGGTCTGCCGACCAGGGCCGTCGCTCCCGATGCCACGTACGCCATCTGTTCCTCCGTTCTGTTACCGCGGTTCGTCAGCGCGTCCGCTGCCGGTGACCGGCTGCTGCCGCCGCTCCGCCTCCCGCATCTGCGTGTCGAGCTGCCGATTCAACATCAGGAGGCGCCCGATGATCGGCAGGATGAGCAGATTCACGCCGTGCAGCCCCCCCATGAGGAGGAAGATGCCCGCAACTTTCATCGTCTCGACCTTGAGCTGAGCCGCGCTGACGCTTGGTGTCCACGACGAGGGCCGCTGAAAGACCGGCGTGAAGAGGACATACGCGCCGAAGATCAGGTAGTAGGCGAAGTCCATCAGCACGATGAAGCTCTTTCCCGTGCTCGGGTTCGCGCGGAAGACCTCCGCCGCGTAGCTCCTGCCGAACCGCTTGATGAACGGCCCCAGCACGATCACGATGACGACCAGCACGCCTGCGGTGATGAGCTCGAGGATCCACCAGTCCATAAGTAAGGCTCCTTTCCGATACTCCGTCACGGCGGCAACCAGCGCCATGAGGGCCACAACGGCCGCCGCGGCGACCCGCGCCACACGCCAGCGCCACGCGCGGCGCGTCCGCTCGTCCTCGATGCTGCCCTTGATCCGCGCAAACAGATCGGGGCTCTCTTCGATCTGCGAGGCTCCCGCGAACAACGCATCGCGGAGGCGTTCCTCGAGAACCGTCATCGTCTCGCCTCCAGGCGGGCCTCGAGGGCATCCAGGCCGCGACGCAGATGGGTCTTCACCGAGTTCACCGACAGGTCAAGGGTCGCCGCGATGTCAGGAGGGCTCAGGTTCAAGTAGTAGCGCAGCGCCAGGCAATCCCGCTGCCGCTTCGGCAGGGACTGCAGCGCGTCGAACACCTCCCGCTGATCCTCGCGCATCACGAGGCGGTCCTCCACCGACATGGGCCCCTCTTGCTCAGGAAGCCGATGCCGCAACGACAACAGGCCGCGGCGATTGTGATCGCGCGCGAGGTTGAGCACGATCGATCGGAGGTACGCGACCGCGCGGTCGCGGTTTTCGACGCGATGAAACGACCCGTGCAGCCGAAGAAACGCCTCCTGCACCAGATCCTCCGCGGCGTTCCGGTCGTCGACGAAGAACCGCGCCAGGCGGACCAGTGAGCGCGCATGCTCGTTGAACAGGTCCACAATCGCCTCGTCCACCGACGGCGGCAACGTCATCGAGCTCGTGTGCCAGGAAGACGGATCAGTCGCAGCACTCGCCGGCGGGCCGCTCCGGACGAGCGCGCCGCGGTGACGCGGCGATGTATCGGGCGCGCCCACCCGACGACTGCACAGGCGTGGGCGCGCGCGCACTCGACCGACGTATTCAACCGTACAGACGAACGACGCGCGTGGCCGGGTGACAGGCTTGCAAGGTGACACGCCCCGAGGCCACGGCGCGCAGCCGCATTATGCTCGATGGAGCCGGCAGAAAACGCGCCAGCGCCAACAGGCGAAACGGCCAACCAAGCTGACGCAGCGCCTGAAAAAATGCCGCCGAACGCAGCCAATGTCGCCCCGATTCAAGGTAAACGATGGAGTCAAAACGGTCGGTGGGCAACGCCAGCCAATTCAGGATCGCCTGCCCTTCCACGGATTGCACCGTGGCCAGCAGGATC
>JACOUA010000298.1 GCA_016178075.1 Acidobacteriota bacterium | reverse complement strand
CCGTCCACCCAGTGATCCACGTAGTGCCAGGCGTCTGACACCTCGATCACATCGAAGTCGTCACGGACCGCGGCCTCCCTTTCTTCATCGAGATCCTCTTCCTCGTCGGATGCGTCATCGTCCTGCCATCCGGAACGCCAGCCGCCGTACCCGTAAGTATCGAAATGCGGCTCGGCCGGACCCGTCTCCTCGACATGCACGACGCCAAGGTGCGCGGCGCATCCCGCCCGTTCCGCGGCCTGACTCAGCACCTGGACGCGTGCCGCGTCCTGGCCTTTCAATGCCGCAAACGAAAGTCCGGCAGCGCTGTACTGATGCTCCAGCAGCCACGCGAGCTTCGTGGGTGCGCCGCCTTTCCGAAACGTTGCCCCCAGTATTTTCACGGCTGTCGCAACCTCGCGTTCGTAGAGTGGCGCCGTCAATGCTGCTTCCTGCTTCTTCGTGCCCTTCTCGGCTAGGCTGAGGTTATACGTCAGGCAGACGCGGCTGCCATGGGTGATCGGTTTCACCTCGTGCTCGCAGTCGGCGTAGAAAGCGGCAAACGTCAGTTGCGACACGTCAGGACTTGAAAGATTCACACTGACCTCACGTGTTCCGTGCCGGACGATCAATTCGCCTCCGCCGTGCGCCGAGGGAAGTACAACGACTAGGGTGCCGAACATGCTGTCGGCCTTTTCGGTGTCGCGATGCGGACGGAAAAGGCCGCCTGTCTCGTAGACCAGCAGCTTGTACAGCTTCGCCGATACTTTCATGCCCGAGCAGCCCAGTCCGGCAATGACCGTCGACATGATCTGGTTGAAGGTCTTCTCCCACGCCTTGCCGCCGATTCGCACATCGGCGGAGTCGAGTTGCCAGGCGTTACGGATCGATGTGTCGACAATCGTGTGCTCACCGCGGCCGTACGGCGCGCGATGCGCCCGCTTGATGATCGCCTGAATCTGCGAGGCCGGGACCGGAAACGACAGCACGCCGACGCCGTCGATTTCGACTCGCGGGATCGGCGCGTCCAGCGAGCCTTGGACAAAGAACTCCCCGGCTCGCTTGACGCCGGTGAGCAGCGCCTCGAGTCGCTTCAGCTTGTGATTGTATGGAACGGCAATCCGATCGTTGGCCATGCGCGAGAGGCTACAGGATTCTGGCGGTGCAGCCAAGGGGTTCGGAGTCAGCTGACAGCGTGTTTCCAGGCGGCCCGATCGATCCCGAGCACCGTCAGTCGTGGGGGGCTGTTGGCCGTGAACGACGAAGCGCCCTGCGAACGACGGTGTAAATGCCCAACACTCGAGGCGAGACGTGCTCGAGCGAGGGATGTCCTGAATCCGTACGCCGACGACGCCACGATTGAAGTTGGCGACGTCACATCGAGACGTTCATCACGATAAGGGCGGACGCCAATCCCGCGCCCGGGACTGCCGCTCCGTGCCCGAAAAGCTCCAGCAATACGGAGGTTTACGGAGTCACATCGAGGGACCTTCTTGCGGAGCTAAATCATTGGTCGACTGCGCAATAAGGTGTGTCGGTGTCGCTCAATGATCGTCGGCCTGATCGCTTTCCAAGCGTGCTCCTTCAACCACGCGGACATCTCTCCGTCTTTAGAATCAACCGTTTACGGGGGAACGGATCGGCCCGAAACCCAAAGTATCTCAGAAACTATGTCAGACCTCCTAATGTGCTGCGATCACCTTTAGACGAGTGCGATGGGTTGTCGCCGCTGGCGCGTACTGTGTCGATACTCGTACCACGCCGCGGACAAGCGATCAGCGGCAGATCGCAACGTGTCGGGCTCGCCGAAAAACGGCACGCGGAGAAAACTCGCATGGTCTTCAGCCGCCGACATGTTCGGGCCCGGTAACGTCACGATCCCATGCCGAAACGCGACTTGCGCGTACTCACGAGCGTCGGCGTGCGCCAGCTGGACCCAGAGGAAGAGCCCCCCGCTCGGCACGCGGAACCGCCATTCCGGGAGCTGATCGCGCAGCAGTGCTTTCAATAAATCACGCCGTGGCTTCAGCTCGCGCTGACGGAGCCGTCGCGCCTCCGGAATCGCACCCACCACGCGGGCGCCAATCGCCTGCGTTAGGAGTGGCGACCCCAGGTCCATCGCTGTCTTCACCCGCGCAAGCCGTTGGATCAACGGTTCAGGCGCGCGTACCCAGCCGACCCGCAGTCCCGGCCACACCAGCTTGCTCAATGAACCGACGGTGAATATCGGTGCGCTGGGCGAGTACCTGGCGATTGGACCCGCCGGAGGCGACCCGTCGAGGAGGAGATCCGCCGTCGTCCGATCATCGATCAGAGGAACGCCGGCTGCAGACGAAATCTGCGCGATCTCTTTGCGTGCCCAGGCCGGCATCACACTTCCGGTCGGGTTCTGGAACGTCGGTGTCAGATAGATCAGACGCGCACCGGTCGCGGCGATTCTCTCGCGGATCGCAGAGGGCGATACGCCGTCAACCCCGACTGGCACGGTGGCCAGGCGCGCTCCGATAGTCCGGCAGACATCCAGCGCGCCAAAATACGAGGGGTCTTCGACGAGCACCGTATCTCCGTGCTGCAGACACAACGCCGCGCTGAGGGCGATGGCCTGCTGCGCGCCATTGGTCACCAACACCTGCTCGACATGGGTGTCCAGACCCTCATTCGAGTACGCGCTCGCGATCGCGCGTCGAAGCGCCGGCAACCCCAAGGGATAGTACAGACGATCGCGTAAGAGTGCCGCATGCTCGTCGGGCGGCAACGTGAACAGCTCCGGCGGCAGACCATCGAGCGGCGTGGGCGTGCCGAGCGCGAAATCAATCACGTCCGCGTCGTCATGACTGATGAGCAACCCGAGGAGAGGGCTCGCGGCGAGAGCAGTTGCGTGCGCGGTGGTGCGTGCGGCCATGACGACGGCCGAACGCTCGGATACCCACGTGCCACTCCCAGGCCGGCTGTCCAGCCACCGGCGTTCGCGCAGCTCGTCGTACACCGTCACGACGGTCGTACGGCTGACGCTCAACGCGTTCGCCAGCGCGCGTTCAGACGGCAATCGGAGGCCAGGCATCAGGAAGCCGTGTCGGATGGCGTTCGTCAGCGCGAGCGCCAGCTTCTGATGCAGCGACCCCCTCCCTTTCGACCAGACTCCGAGCTGGCGAACCAATGCCTGTGCGTCCATACCAGTCCAATTCTGCTTGAAGTGGCTCTTTTGTTGAAGTCCAGTTTCCGCCAGACTTCCCAATCATGACGACCCGGAGCGCGAGCCGACACACGGAAGAGGCCGCTCTTGACAGGGAGCTGCTACGAGATGTCGCAGATCGGGCCGCCGCGTACCTGCAACAGGCCTCGAATCGCCGTGTTGTTCCACTCGATTCCGCGCTCGACGACCTGCGTCAACTGGACGGTCCGTTGCCGGAATCACCGCTGTCGCCGCGTGACGTCGTGGAGTGGCTCGATCGGGTCGGCTCGCCCGCCACGGTGACGACGACCGGCGG
>JACOUA010000297.1 GCA_016178075.1 Acidobacteriota bacterium | reverse complement strand
GGCTCACACTCGGCGTCGAGTCGGTAGTCGATAGCCGTTAGTTTAGTCGATAGTCGATAGTCGATAGTCGATGATCGTTGGTCTCTTGACTCTTGACTATTGACTAACGACTAACGACTAACGACTAATGACTAGAATACCCCATGATCGACCCCCGCATCATTCCCTCGATCGAGGAGCTGCGTCAGCGGCCGGCCGTCCGGCAGCTCGAATCGCGGTACGGTCACGATCAGATCGTCGCCGCGCTTCGCGCGGGAGCGGACGAGCTGCGGCGCCGGCTGATCGTCGATGCGCGCACGTCCGACAACGTTCCGCAGGATCCCGAAGCAGCCGCCCGGGCGATCGAGAGCGCGGTGCTGTCGCGCGTAACGCGCGCATTCGAGCCCTCGCTTCGGCCCGTCCTCAACGCGACCGGCGTCATTGTCCACACGAATCTGGGGCGGGCGCCGCTGCCGCCGTCCGCGATCGAGCGCCTCGGGGCGCTCGGCGGCGGCTACAGCAATCTGGAATACGACCTCGAACGCGGCGAGCGCGGCCGCCGCGACCTCCACGCCGAGTCGCTGCTCGGCCGCGTCACCGGCGCCGAAGCGGCCGTCGTCGTCAATAACAACGCCGCGGCGACGCTGCTGCTGCTCGCAGCGGTCGCGGCGGGACGGGAAGTGCTGATCTCGCGGGGCGAGCTGGTCGAGATCGGCGGAGGCTTCCGTGTCCCCGACGTCATGGCGCAGTCGGGGGCTGTCCTGCGCGAGGTCGGCACCACGAACAAGACGCGCGCGGCGGACTATGCGGCCGCGATCGGCGAGAGAACTGGCCTGATCCTCAAAGTCCATCGATCGAATTTCCGCATCGAAGGATTCACCGAGCAGACATCGTTGCCGGAGCTCGTTGCCCTCGGCCGGCAGTTCAACGTGCCGGTCGCCGAGGATCTTGGAAGCGGGAATCTCGTGCGGCCAGAAGCCGCGTCGGTGCCGGCTGTCCTGAAGGCCGAGCCCGATGTGCGGTCGGCGCTCGACGCCGGCGCGGATCTGGTCTGCTTCAGCGGGGACAAGCTGCTGGGTGGGCCGCAGGCGGGCATCATTCTCGGCCGGCGCGATCTGATCGATCGGATTCGACGCCATCCGTTGATGCGGGTGCTTCGCGTCGACAAGCTGACCTATGCGGCGCTCGAAGCCACGCTGTTCGAGTATGCGGCCGGACGCGCCTTCGAGTCGGTGCCGGTGCTGCGAATGATCGCAGCGAGCGTCGACGCCATCGACCTGCGCGCGCGGCGACTCGTCGACCGCCTCCACCCCCTCGGAGCCGCGCTGGGCGCTCGCATCAGCGTCATCGACGGCGAATCGACGGTCGGCGGCGGCAGCGCTCCAGGGTCGGAGATCCCGACGCGCCTTGTATCGATTCAGTCCAGCGAGGGCGCGGGGTCGCTGGAGACGCGTCTTCGGTCGCTCGACCCCCCCGTCATCGCGCGCATCGTCGACGATCGAGTCGTTCTCGATCTGCGAACGATCCCCCGCGAGCAGGACGAGCTCCTCGCGACGACGCTTCTGCAGCTCGTTGGGTAAGGGCCCTAATGATACCGTTCGCCCTGAGCCCTTCGACTCGCCGTTCGTCCTGAGCTTGTCGAAGGACGAACGTCTCGCTCAGGACTGGAGATGGCGCGACGGCTCAAAAAATCGTGGCGATCGAATCAGCCGCAAGAGTCATCACCTGCGCGGGTAGGATCCCCAGATAGAAGATCAGGATCGCCGAGACTGCGAGCGCGAGGGCTGCGACGGGTCCGACGATGGGCCGCGACACCTCGGCCGCGCCCTCCGCCATGTACATCATCACCACGACGCGCAGGTAGAAGAACACCGACACGACGCTGGTCAGGACGCCAATGATGGCGAGGAGATAGTCGCCGGATCCCACCGCGGCGCTGAAGACATACCACTTCGCGACGAATCCCGCGGTTGGTGGAAAGCCGCCGAGCGAGAGCAGGAAGATCGTCATCAGCGTCGCGAGGGTCGGATGCCTGTGCCAGAGCCCCGCATAGTCGGTCAGCGAATCGTTGCCGCGCTCCCTGGTGCCGGCGAGCGCGACGATCGCGAAGGCGCCGACGTTGGTCAGACCATACACGAGCAGGTAGAAGAGGATCGCCGCCTTGCCGATCTCGTTCCCCGACACCAGCGCCACGAGGAGGTAGCCCCCGTGAGCGATGCTCGAGTAGGCGAGCATGCGCTTCAGCCCCGTCTGCGCCACACCGACCATCGTCCCCAGGATCATCGTGGCGATCGCGATCGCGGAGAGGGCCGGCATCCAGGCGGCGCGCATCGGTTCCAGAGTCGAGAGGAACACTCTGGCGAAGGCCGCAAACGCGGCTGCCTTGACCCCTGTCGACATGAATCCCGCGACGACGGCCGGGGCGCCTTCGTACGCGTCGGGCGTCCACATGTGGAACGGAACGGCCGAGACCTTGAAGCCGAACCCGATGAGCAGCAGCCCCATCGCCACGAGCATCAGCGGATGCTCCGTCGCCGCGCGAGACGTCAGCACGGCAGCGATTCGATCCAGGCGCGTGCTGCCGGTCACGCCGAACGCGAACGCGATCCCGTACAGAAAAAAAGCGCTCGAGAAGCCGCCGAGCAGAAAGTACTTGAACCCCGCTTCGGCGCCGGCGAACGAGTCGCGTCGGATCGCCGTCAGCACGTACACCGCGAGCGACAGCACCTCGAGCGCCAGAAAGATCAGGAGCAGATCGGTCGCGGTGGCCATGAGGATCATGCCGGCCAGCCCGAACAGCGTCAGCGCGTAGTACTCGCCCGAGGGCACATCGTCCCGCTCCAGGACCTGCGAAGAGAACGCAATCGTGAGCAGGCCGATGACCACCAGCACGATAGTCACGAACAATCCGAAGTTGTCCGCCTGGACGACCCCGAAGCTCGTGGTGTTCTGGCCCCACAGCGCGCCCGCCGCGATTCCCGCCCCGGCCAGCCCGATGACGCCGAGACCGCCGATCGGCATCCGCTCGCCGCGGTTGCGAAACGCCTCCGCCATCATGCAGGCGATGCCCGTCAGGGTCACGCAGATCATCGGGACGACGGCCATCAACGCGGTCAGCGGCATACATCTAACGATGATGTGACAATCGGCTCTAGGCGGTTCATCACCACGGTCTGCTGCCGGCTCGTGACGCGTCTCACCAGTTCGTCGACAGAGGGCTCCATCGGCCGGAGGAAGAGCGTCGGGAAGACGCCCATCACGATCGCCATCACGACAGCCGGTCCCACAGCGCTCCACTCGCGCCCCGTCAAGTCGGACAATCGGGCGTTCTCGTGGCTCGTCACCTCGCCGTAGTTGACCCGCTGGAACATCCACAACATGTAGACCGCGGAGAGGATGACGCCGAGCGCAGCGAACGTCGCGAACCTCGGATTCCAGCGAAACGCCCCGAGCAAGATCAGGAACTCGCCCACGAACCCGTTGAGCCCCGGAAGCCCGATCGACGACAGCGTGATGATCAGGAACACCGCCGTCAGGCGGGGCATCACCTTCTTCAGCCCGCCGAAGTCCGCGATGAGCCGGGTGTGCCGCCGATCCGAGAGCATGCCGACGATGATGAAGAGGGCGCCGGTGCTGACGCCGTGGTTCAGCATCTGGTAGATCGCGCCCTCCACCGCCTGCGTATTCATCGCCGCGATCCCGAGCACGACGAACCCGAGATGGCTCACGCTCGAATAGGCGACGAGCTTCTTCAGGTCCGGCTGCACCATGGCCACGAGCGCGCCGTACACGATGCCGACGACGGCCAGCACGGCGAGATGCGGGGCCAGGAACGCCGCAGCGTCGGGGAAGAGCGGGAACGCGAAACGCACGAGCCCGTAAGCCCCCATCTTCAACAGCACACCTGCCAGGATGACCGAGCCGGCGGTCGGCGCTTGCACGTGCGCGTCGGGGAGCCAGGTGTGAAAGGGCACCAGCGGGACTTTGATCGCGAAGGCCAGCGCGAAGGCCAGGAACAGCCAGAACTGGAGCGACGGCGACAGGCGCAGCTCGTAGAGCCGAAACAGATCGAAGCTGTAGGTGCCGTGCTCGACGCTGTGGAGGTACGCCAGGCTGATGATGGCGACGAGCATCAGGACACTGCCGGCCATCGTGTAGAGGATGAACTTCACCGCGGCATAGATCCGCCGCTCGTAGCCCCAGATCCCGATGAGGAAGTACATCGGGATGAGCATCGCGTCCCAAAAGAGATAGAAGAGGAAGAGATCGAGCGCGACGAAGACGCCGAGCATGAAGCTCTCGAGCGCGAGCACGAAGATTGCGAACGACTTCACCTTCCGGTGGACGCCCTCCCAGGACGACAAGAGCGCGAGCGGCGTCAGGAATCCGGTCAGCACGACGAGAAAGAGGCTGATGCCGTCGACGCCGATGTAGTAGTCGATGCCGAAGGCGGGGATCCAGGCGCGGCGCTCGACGAGCTGCATCCCGGCTTGCTGGGGATCGAAGCGGGCCCAGACCGCAAGCGTCAGGGCGAACGTTAGAACGGAAGCCGCCAGCGCGATGCCACGGACGAGCGCGTCGCGGCGGCCGTCGCGATTCTCGACGAGGAGCAGCACGAGCGCGCCAACGAGCGGGGAGGCGATCAGGGAGGAGAGAAACATGCGATGGAATAGCTCTCAGCTCTCAGCTCTCAGCTCTCAGCTCAGCAAACTGACAACTGAGAGCTGTGAACTGAAAACTTTCTTTTACCGCCACAGGTAGTACCCCAGCACCAGCACGACACCCAGCACGACCGAGAGCGCATATGCGCGGACCGATCCGGTCTGCAGGCGCCTCAGGGCGTCTGCTCCGCCGGAGACAATCGTCCCGACGCCGTTCACGGCGCCGTCGATGAACCCCGCGTCGATGCCGCGCCACAGCATGCGCTCGGAGCCCGTCTGGATTGGTTCGACAATCGCCGCGTCGTACAGCTCGTCGACGTAGTACTTGTTGCCAAGGAGCGTGTGGATCCCGCTCCACCGCGCCGCGAGCGCGTCCGCGCGATCGCGCCGGTGCAAGAAAAAGAAGGCCGCCGCGGCGATTCCGGCAACTGCGACGACGGTCGAGACCGCCATGAGGGTCCGCTCGAGCCCGACGTCGGCGCCTGCCGCGCCTTCCTGTGCGATGTCGGCCGCTCGCGCAGACGGCTCGCCACTCGCCTCAGCTCCGGCCGGCGCCGTGAAGCTCGGTCGCAGGAACGCCTCGATCCGGTTCGCCCCACCAAGCGCGTGAGGCAGGCCGAGGTATCCCGCCACGATTGATCCAACGGCGAGAAGGATCAGCGGAATCGCCATCGCCGGCGGCGCGTCTTTTCTTTGATCCGCATGGGTCGGATGCGGCGCGGATGCTTCGCCGTGAAACGCAAGAAACACGAGCCGGAACATGTAGGTCGCCGTCAAGAACGACGTGAGGATCCCGATCGCCCAAAGGAGGCGATGCCCGCTCGTATACGTGCGGAACAGGACTTCATCCTTGCTGAAAAACCCCGCGAGTCCCGGCACGCCGGCAATCGCGAGCGTCCCGACCACGAACGTCCAGTACGTCACCGGGAGATCGCGGCGCAGCCCGCCCATGCGGTGCAGGTCCTGCTCGCCGGCCAGCGCATGAATCACCGCGCCCGACCCCAGAAAGAGCAGCGCCTTGAAAAACGCGTGGGTGTAGAGGTGAAAGATGCCCGCGGCAAACGCGCCGGCCCCCATCGCCAGGAACATGTAGCCGAGCTGCGACACGGTCGAGTACGCGAGCACCCGCTTGATGTCGTTCTGCACCAGCCCAATCGTCGCCGCCATGAGGGCGGTGGCGGCGCCCACGATCGCGACAATCGAGAGGACCTGCGGCGCGTGGCCGAAGAGCACGGCGTTCCTGCCGATCAGGTACACGCCGGCCGTGACCATCGTGGCCGCGTGGATGAGGGCCGACACGGGCGTCGGGCCCTCCATCGCGTCGGGCAGCCAGACATGCAGCGGAATCTGCGCCGACTTGCCCGTGGCCCCGATGAAGAGCAGCATCGCGATGATCGACAGGGTCCCGAAGGTCGGCTCCACCGGCAGCGGCCCGATGGCGCGCGCGAGCGCCTGGAAGTCGACCGTCTCGAACGTCACCCAGGTGAGGAGGACGCCGAGCACGAAGCCGAAGTCGCCAATGCGGTTGACGATGAACGCCTTCTTCCCGGCGTCCGCCGCGGACTTCTTCTGGAACCAGAATCCGATCAGCAGATACGAACAGAGGCCCACGCCCTCCCAGCCGACGAACATCACGAGCAGGTTGGGGGCGAGCACGAGCAGGAGCATGCACGCAGCGAAGAGATTGAGATACGAAAAATAGCGCGCGTACTCGGCGTCGGTCTCCTCGTGCATGTAGGCGGTCGAGTACACGTGGATGAGAAAGCCGATGACGGTGACGATCAGGATCATCACGGCCGCGAGCGGGTCCACGAGCAGCTCGAACGGCGCTCGGAACTCGCCAGAGACGATCCAGGTGTAGACCGTCTGCCTCATCACCCTCGAATCTGCCGGCAGCCGCAGGAGGCTCACAACGGCCGCGGTCGAGCTGCCGAACGACGCGAGCATGACGAGGCACGCCAGCCCGCCGGAGATCGTCTTCGACAGACGCCGGCCCACGAGGGCGTTGATGAGGAAGCCGGCGAACGGAAGCAGGGGAATAGAGACCAGCATCGTCAGCTTTCAGCTATCAGCTTTCAGCTATCAGCTCCCACGAATCCCGAGTCCCGAACCCCGAATCCCGTCACCATCGCAGTGTCGTGAACGCATCCGGGTTGAGTGTCTCCCGGTGTCGGAAGAGCGCGATGACCAGCGCCAGTCCGACGGCCGCCTCGGCCGCCGCCACCGTGACGACGAAGAACACGATGATCTGGCCGTCAACCGTCCCGAGGTAGCGCCCAAAGGCCACGAATGACAGATTCACGGCGTTCAACATGATCTCGATCGACAGCAGAATCGTGATCACGTTCCGCCGCAGGAACACCCCAAGGGTCCCGATCGCGAACAGGATCGCGGAGAGCACGAGGTAGTGAGTCAGGGGTGGCATGAGGGTCGTTAGTCGTTAGTCGTTAGTCGTTAGTCGTTAGTCCGAAGAGCCAGGCGCCATAGAGGGCCTACAGCTCCCTTTTCGCCAGCACAACAGCCCCCAGCATTGCGACGAGGATCAGGACCGACGTGACCTCGAACGCGAACGCGTAATCCCGGAAGAGCGCCAGCCCGATCGCCCGGACCGACCCGACCGCGCTCGGCAGGCGGTCGGGCGGACCCGAGACCCAGACCTCACGCTGCCCCGCCCGCGAAAGGGCCCAGACCAGCTCGACGAGCAGCGTGAGGGCCAGCAAGGCGCCCATCCGCCTCGTGGTCGGCGACCCGAATACCCGTACGGCGGCAGCTTCCTCCCGCGGGGCGTTGAGCAACATCACCACGAAGAGGAAGAGCACCATGACGGCGCCGGCGTAGATGATGATCTGGATGACGGCAACGAAGGGCGCGTCGAGCAGCACGTAAAGGCCCGAGAGCGCGGCGAACGAGGCAATGAGCAGGAGCACGCTGTACATGGGATTTCGCTGGCCGATGACAAAGACCGACGCCACGACCGCGGCCGCCCCGAAGACGTAGAAGAGAATCAGCTCAGGAGGCAAAGTAGATGACCCCCGCGGCGGTCACGAGCAGGTTCAGCACGGCCAGCGGCAGCAGGACCTTCCATCCGAACGCCATGAGCTGGTCGTAGCGGTAGCGCGGCAGCGTCCATCGAATCCAGATGTAGATGAACAGCAGCACCGACACCTTGACCAGGAACCACACCCAGCCGAAGGCCTCCGGCAGGAATGGCCCGTGCCACCCGCCGAGAAACAGGTTCACCGCGACCGCCGAGACCGTCACCATGTTGATGTACTCCGCGAGGAAGAACATCGCGAAGCTCATGCTGCTGTACTCGGTGTGATACCCGGCCACGAGCTCCTGCTCGGCCTCTGCGAAATCGAACGGCGCCCGGTTGGTCTCGGCGATTCCGGCAATCATGTAGATGAGAAACCCGAGCGGCTGCACCACGACGAACCACTTCGGGATGATGCCCAGCCACGCGCCCGCCTGCCGATCGACGATGTCCGCGAGCGAGAGCGAGCCGCCCACGAGCAGCACGGACGCCAGCGTCAGACCATAGGACAGCTCGTAGCTGATCATCTGGGAGGAGGATCGCAGCGCGCCGAGGAGCGAGTACTTGCTGTTCGAGCTCCACCCCGCCAGGACGATGCCGTAGACGCCCATCGACGCGATCGCGAAGATCACCAGGATGCCGACGTTCACGTCGGCGACCTGCAGCCGAATCGGCTCCTCCAGCAATCCGAAGATCGTCGTCTCGCTGCCAAACGGCACCACCGAAAACGCCGCAAACGCCGTCGTCGCCGACAGCACCGGCGCGAGCATGAAGAGAACGCGATCGGCGCCCAAGGGCCGAAGCTGCTCT
>JACOUA010000032.1 GCA_016178075.1 Acidobacteriota bacterium | reverse complement strand
GAACAGATCGTCGCGGCCGTCCTGATTCAGCCGTCCCCGCGCGATGCGCCAGCCGCCCGACCAGGATTCGGTCGTGTAGGTGAAATCGGCGCCGTTGTTCAGACACTGGAACCACTGGCCGCTCGACTCGTTGTAAAGAAAGACGTCGTCGAGTCCGTCACCGTTGAAGTCGGCGATCGTCGTGCTCCACTGCGCCGACCAGAAGGCATTCGTATAAGTGAAGCCGCTTCCGGTGTTCAGGCAGCGGAAGTACTGCCCCGTCGTGCGGTTGTAGAGAAACACGTCGGTGAGCGCGTCGGCGTTGAGCCGCGCCAGCCTGATGTCCCAGCCACCTGACCACCCTTCGGTGCGGAACCCGCTGAAGTTGCCGCTTCCGTTGACAAAACAGACGACGGCGGTCCCCGCCTGCGGGTTGTACACGAACACATCGTCGATCGTGTCGCCGTTGAAGCGTCCAACGAACACCTGCCAGCCCGGGGAGAAGAAACCGTTCGTGTACGTAAAGCCGCCAGCGCCATTGTTGAGCGCCTGGACCCACTGACCGGAAGCCGAGTTGTACAGAAAGAAATCAATCAGCGCGTCGCTGTTGAAATAGCCCGGTGTCACCGTCCAGCCGGATGACCACGACGAGTTGAAGAAGTTGAAGCCGCCGGTTCCGGTGGCGAACGCCATGGACCAGGCGCCGCTCGACGGGTTGTAGAAGAAGGTGTCGCCGATGCCTTCTCCGGTGAGATCGACGAAGCGAGTGGATTGTGATGTGCCAAGGGGGGTGAAGACGGCCGTGCAGCCGGTCGCCGTCGTGACCGTCACCTGACCGTCGTAGCAGTCGGACGATCCGCCCCACCCGGCGAACACGGACCCGGCGGAAGGTGTCGGCGTCAGCGTGACCGCGCTTCCCGATGAGTACGGCTCGGAGCAGTCGGTGCCGCACGCGATGCCGGCCGGGCTGCTCGACACCGTACCGCTGCCGGTCACGGACACGGTCAGCGTCGGATTCGAGGACGATCCGCCACCGCCGCTCGCCGTCCCTCCGGCCGGTCCGAAGCTCGAGCCGTACAGCTTCAGCGTCCACTGCTGAAAGGTGCCGACATCGAGCGGGCCGCCGTCGCGCACGGTCAACGTCCACGTCCCCTGCGCGTTCTCCCCGAGGTGCCGAACGCTGCCGAAGCGCCAGTTGTCATAGCGATCCGAGAGAGGGCTGCTGGGGCCCGCACCGTGAGGTTTGGCGAGCACGCTTTTGGTGCCCGAGGGCGACGTGAGCTCGATCTGCAGATCGGCCCAATACGTGTGATCGGTCGACGAAAACCTGACCTCGGCGAATTCGACGTTGAAGGAGCTCGCAATGGTGATCGAGCTCGAGACGGCCGGGCCCAGCGTGCTGGCGCTCGCGGAGTCCGGGATGGCCACATTCGGCGAGGCTGTGCCTTGCGCCGTCTGCTCCGTTCCAAGATTGGTCCAGGAGAGCGCGCGTGTGACGGCCGCCTGGGCGTCGACCCGGCCGAAGCCGAGACCCGGATGGACGTGGTAGCCGGCGGTGTTATTGGTCCAGCCACTGTCGTTGGGGCTGTTCTTCGCCGCGGTCACCGCCAGAATGGCCCGGACGTCACGCCATCTGAGGTTCGGGTTCGCCTGCAGCACGAGCGCGGTGATGCCCGCCACGAGGGGTGCGGCCGAGGAGGTGCCGCCGAAGATCGAGGTGTAGTTCGTGGAGCCGGCCGGGCTGCTCGACGTATTCGGGTTGTACCCGCCGGAGCCGGTCAGATCGGTCGTCGTGATCCCCAGGGTGCCGCCGTTCGACGGTGCATTGACGAGAATGTTCGCGCCTTCCTCCGAATAGGACGACTTCACGCCCGTGTTCGTGCTCGCGGCCACCGCGATGGTGTATCGGGAGTTCGCGTACCCGTCGTAGTTGGAATCGTCGTTGGCTCCGCCGTTACCTGCCGCCCAGATGTAGATGTTGCCGCGCCCGCCCCGGCCATTTGCGACGCCGGACGCGAGCGCGCTCTCCACCAGCGCTGGCATGGTCCCCAGCGTGTCGCCGCCGTCGTTGGGGCCCCAACTGTTGCTGTAGATGTCGACAATCTGGCTGCTGCGCGACAGCGCGTCGGCTTCGTTCGCCTCCGTCTGCGCGCCGGCGAGAAAGTTGAAGCCGGCGAGCCGGGCGAACGGCGCCGCGCCCGAAACGCCGATGCCGTTCGAGCCCCGGGCGGCTGCCACGCCGGCGACGCTCGTGCCGTGTCCGTCCGAGCCGTTGGCCGGCGTCGGATCGGTCGAGCCGTTCACGTAATTGCGGCTCAACCCCGGCACGACATTCGGCGCCAGATCCTCGTGTCCAATCTCCAGCCCATCGTCGACGATGGCGATGACCTCGTTGCTCGATCCTTGGTACGCCGACCAGACCGATTCGACGTCGGCGTCCTGGCCGGAGGTGCCGCCCCCCTGGCCGGTGTTCTTCAGATGCCATTGAAGCGAATACAACGGATCGTTGGGCCTAGCAGTCCGTGGTGCAAGTCCAGCTGCATTCGGCCGGCGCTGCATCCCACCTGGCTGCGTTGCGACTCGTTCAAATACTCCCGGTATTCTCGCTCGTCTCGCCTTGCCAGGCGGGCGCATCGCCGTCCTCGGTGCGACGCTGGACTTGCACCACGGACTGCTAGGACTGCCAGGACGAATCGACGCTTCATGAGGTCAGCGTTTGCCGAAGCTTCGGATCCAGTTGGGGTGTGCCCCGGCCACGCCTTCCGACGTGCGAATCGTGTTGGCCAGATCGAGGCTGTCGCTTGCGGAACGGGCGTCGAAGATGAACGTGTTCGGGGCGTACGACAGCGCCTGCACGAACGTCAGGCCGTAGCGCTTTGCCAGGTGCTCGAGCGCCTGCGCGCTCGGAGCCGTGTGGAAGCTCACGATGATGTCGCCGGACAGCGCCATCGCGGATCGCGGATTGTTCGGATTCTGATAGAAGACCGGACCCGCGTGTCGCACACCGGGTTCGCGGCGGGCCGCGACGGCTTCCCGGCGCGGCGACTGGTCCGGTGGAAGCTTGTAGTAGGCCACCGGGCCATCTTGTCTCATCAGCTTCGCCTGCGGTGCGGTCCGCTCGAAACGCGTCTGCGCTTCGCGTCGGCTCGGCCCTTTGGCATCGACGACGATGGCATCGAAGACGGTGGCATCGAAGACGATCGCCATCTCGTCCGGCGCCATCCAGACCCTGCGCCCGCTCTGGCCTTCGTACCACACGCGCTCGATCATCGCCGCAGGTTGAGCTGACGCAGGCCGCGAACTGATGAGTGATGCTGAAAGCGCGAGCAGAAGAGCTGCCAGAACCTTGAAGGGTGAACCGTTGGGCATGGAGACCGCTTTCTTGTGTATCGGCGGCTCGGCGCTCATGCAACAGGCCGCCGGCCGACGACCGAAGCCGAACATTCTTCCTTCAGCGGCTCATCAATTGCGAAAAGCAGAATCGGGATGGTACCATACCGACCCCGCGGACACGTCCATATCCTCATGCTCAAGAACCGTTTGTTGCTGACAGCCATCGCGCTCATCATCCTCGCAGGTCTCTTGTTCTGGGCCAGGCGGCGGGCCGCTCAGCGCGCCCCCGAGATTGACCTCGTCGCGCAGTTCGAAACGGCCGAGAAGCGGTCGAACATGCCGCTGACCAAAGCCTTCGAGATTCGGGACCTCACCGTCAACGGCGAGACTCGGAAGAGCATCTTCGAGCATCCGACGAGCCGCATCACCTGGCGCATCACGGTTCCCGACGATGCGGTGCTGCGGACCTGGATTGCGCTGGCGCCGGACGCGTGGAACAAGGAGGGCGACGGCGTGCTGTTCCGCGTCGGCGTCTCGGACGGCGCGCGGTATCAGGAGCTGGCTAAGGAGCACGTCAACCCGTACGCCGAGCAGTCGGATCGACGCTGGCGTCCGATCACGATTGATCTGTCCTGGTACGGCGGCCGCCAGGTGGATCTCATCTTCAACACGAACAGCAGCCTGCCCGACAAGGGCGACAACGCGGCCAACGACTGGGCGTACTGGGGTGCGCCCGCCATTTACGCGAGAGAATGACCGGCGCGATCGTTGGGCTTGGGGGCGCACGTCGCAACGCGGGCGCCGCCCTGTGCCGCGAAGGCGTGCTCGTGGCGGCCTGCGAGCGCGAGCGCATCACGCGCACGCGCGGGCAGGGGATGGTCGAAGACGGTTTCCCGGAGGAAGCGGTCGACGCGGTCGCGACGGTTGCCGGCGTCCGCGCGACGCCCGGCAGCGATCTCACGTACGCGTCGGCTGAAGATCGCGTCACGGTACCGGAGGGATGCGCGCATCTTCGCTATCCCCACCACTACAGCCACGCCGCCTCGTCGTTTCTCAGCTCGCCGTTCACCGACGCCTGCGTCGTCGTTTGCGATCGCCACCGCAGCCCCGACGTGAGCGTGTGGAAGGCAGGGCCGCGTGCGATCGAGCCGATGGGCGACGCCTGGGATGGCCCAGGATTCGCCACGCTCTATGGGGTCATCGCGCGGGCATTCGGCCTGACGCCCCAGCGCGACGAGCATCGGCTCGAAGCTCTGGCGCGGTTGTCCGCGGGCGGCGGACCGGGATCACAGTTCGAGATCGCGACCGTCGACGGGAGCAGGCTGCGAATCCCCGACGATCTCACCGACCGCCTGCAGTCCGCGGTGCACGCCGCCGCCGGCACCGGGTCGCTCGCGGATCTCGCCAGCGGCGTTCAGCGCCGGGTGGCGGATCTGCTGGTGGACTGGCTGGCGGGTCGGATCGAGCCCGGCTCGAATCTGTGCCTGGCCGGCGGTCTGTTCTACAACACGTACTTCAATACGAGAATCGCGGAACATCCGGCGTTCCGTGACGTGTTCGTTCCGACCCATCCCGGGAACACGGGACTCGCCGTCGGGAGCGCGCTCGCTGCTGTGGCGCAGAGCCTCACCTCTGCGAACGGAGGGCACTCTGAAGGTCTGAAGGCACACCCGGCCTCGCCGTTCCTCGGGCCGGCTTACGGTGCCGAGGAGATCAAGGCCACGCTCGACAACTGCAAGTTGTCGTACGAGTATGTGAACGATCACCAGCTTGTCGAACGGACGGTCGACACGCTGCGGGCCGGCCATCTGGTGGGCTGGTTCCACGGCCCGATGGAATGGGGGCCGCGCGCGCTCGGTCACCGAAGCATCCTGGCGAGCCCGCTGTCGCCGTACGTGCTCGAGAACCTCAATCGGTTCCTCAAGCGCCGCGAAGTCGTGCGCTCGTACGGCGTCTCGGTGCCAGAGGGGGAGGCGGCGCGGCTGTTTGTGGGGCCCGCACGGTCACCCTTCATGCAGTTCGAGTATCGGGTGCGGGATCCGGACCTGTTCCGGCACGTCGTTCCGCCGGGGAGCGAGCGCCTCAGAGTTCACACGGTCGGCGAGGAACCGCGGCTGCTCGGCGCGCTGCTCGGCGCGTTCGGCGGAGCGACCGGCCTTCCGGTGCTCGTCAACACGTCGTTCAACGGGTTTCACGAGCCGATCGTCTGCACGCCTCGGGACGCGGTGCGCGTGTTCTATGGCACGGGCCTCGACATGCTCGTGATGGGGAATTTTATTCTGAGGAAATGACAGTCGATAGTCGTTAGTCGCTAGTCGCTAGTCCGGCCAGGACTATTGACCCATGACTAACGACCAACGACTCATGACTAGCGACTCTGCATGCGCGTCCCCCTCATCGATCTTCAGGCCCAGTATCGACCCCTTCGCACCGAGATCATGGGCGCGATCACGCGCGTGTGCGACGAGCAGCGCTTCATCCTCGGCCCGGAAGTCGAGGCGCTCGAGCGCGAGCTCGCCGCGATGCTCGAGGTGAAGCACGTCATCGGTGTCTCGTCCGGTACCGACGCGCTGCTCGTGGCCCTCATGGCGCTCGGGATCGGTCCCGGCGACGAGGTCGTGACGACCACGTTTTCGTTCTTCGCGACGGCGGGTTCGATCGCGAGAGTCGGCGCGCGGCCCGTGCTGGTCGACATCGAGCCGGCCACCTTCACCCTCGACCCGGCGGCGGTCGAGCGCGCGGTCACGCCGAAGACGAAGGCCATCATGCCGGTGCATTTGTACGGCCTCAGCGCGGAGATGGATCCGATCGTGCAGATCGCCGAACGCGCGGGCGCGGCGATCGTCGAGGACGCGGCGCAGGCGATCGGCGCCCGCTACAAAGGCCGGCAGGTTGGAGGGTTCGGCACGCTGGCGTGCTTTTCGTTCTTCCCCACGAAGAACCTCGGCGCGTTCGGCGACGCCGGCCTCGTGACGACCCATGACGAGGCGCTGGGCTCTCGAGTGCGCGCGCTCCGGACGCACGGTGGTGAGCGGCGGTACTACCATCAGAGGATTGGCGGGAATTTCAGGATCGACGCGCTGCAGGCCGCGGTTCTGCGGGTCAAGGCCCCGCACCTTCGAGGCTGGACCGAGGCGCGACGCGCCAACGCGTCGACATACCGTCGGCTGTTCGCGGAGCAAGGGCTGACCTCGATCGTCCGGTTGCCCGTCGAACCGGACGGCTTCTCGCACATTTACCACCAGTTCGTCGTTCGAGTCCCGCGACGCGACCAGCTGCGGGCGCATCTCGATCGCCTGGGCGTCACGACCGAGGTCTACTACCCCCTGCCGTTTCATCTGCAGGAATGTTTTCGCGCCCTCGGTCACCGGACGGGCGATTTTCCGGAAGCCGAGCGCGCGGCCGCCGAGGTCCTCGCGCTTCCGATCTTCGCCGAGGTTACCGAGGAGCAGCAGCGGTACGTCGTGGACGGCATCGCGGAGTTCTACCGGTGAGACGGGATCAGGGATCAGGGGTCAGGGGCCGATTAGCCCGTCTGTCTGCCTGGTACCACCGGCGACGATCTGTGGTCCCTGATCCCTGACCCCTGATCCCCTCATGAAGATCCTTGTCACTGGCGCCGCCGGTCAGCTTGGCACCGCCATCGTCGACGAGTTCGGGCGCGATCATACGGTGGTGGCTCGCGGCCGATCGCAGCTCGACATCGCCGACCGCGAACAGGTGCTCGGCCTCGCGCAGGACGTCCGCCCGGACGTCATCATCAACTGCGCTGCGTATAACAATGTGGACGGCGCCGAGGACGATCCGGAGGGCGCGCTTCGGATCAATGCGTTCGGCGTCCGGTGTGTGGCGGAAGCGGCGCGGAGCGTCGCGGCGCTCCTCGTTCACTACGGCACCGACTTCGTCTTCGACGGGGAAGGCTCACGCCCCTACCTCGAGCACGATCCCCCCAATCCCCGGAGCGCCTACGCCATCTCCAAGCTCCTCGGCGAGTGGTTCGCGCGGGACGCACGGCGGCACTATCTCCTGCGTGTCGAGAGCCTGTTCGGCGGCCGAGCCGCACGAAGTAGCGTCGACCGGATCATCACCGCCCTCGAGGCCGGACAACAGACGCGGGTGTTCACTGACCGAACGGTATCCCCCAGCTACGTGCGAGACGTCGCCTCGGCCACGCGGGCGCTCATCGAGGGCGGCGCGGATCTGGGCGTGTATCACTGCGTGAATTCCGGCTCGGTGACGTGGTACGAGCTTGCGAGGGAAGTGGCCCGGCTCCTGGGGGTCGAACCCAAGCTGGATCCGGTGCCGGTGGCTCAGGTGATCCTTCGGGCCGCGCGCCCGAAATACTGTGTGCTGTCGAACGAGAAGCTGCTGCGGGCCGGAGTAAAGATGCCGCCCTGGCAGGACGCGCTCAGGCGGTACTTGCGGGAGCGGAGGACACGGACTGGCTGAATCGAATTTGAAAATCTGGTAATTGGAAATCTGGTAATTGATTGTTTAATTGTCGAATTGATCGATTGAGGTGCCATCTTGGACGCCGATGCATCCCGCCGGGCTGCGTTGCTCGTCGCTTACATACACCCGGTATGCGCGCTCCTCGCGCCTTGCCGGGCGGGCGCCTCGACGCCCAAGATGACACCTTTATTCCTTTCCGGGCCCTTATGGTGTCACCGGTCGCGTACTCACCAGCCTGAGCCCGGCCGCCCACGAACCGGAGCTGTAGCTGAATTCGTGGGTCGCGAGGTTCAGGCACTGGAAGTACTGCCCACTGCTGCTGCTGTAGAGCAGCACGTCAGCGCGCCGATCGGCATTGAGATCCGTGACGTTGATCGTCCAGCCGGCCGACCAGGATCCTGCATCGTAGACGAACGCGCCGTTCGCCGTGTTGAACGCCTTCACCCAGACGCCGGTCGACGGGTTATAGAGGAAGAAGTCGACGCGGCCGTTGGCGTCGAGGTCCGCGGGGTAGACGTTCCATCCCGCCGACCAGCTCCCCTGAATGTACGAGAACTGGCTGCCGTCGTTGATGACCTCGAACCACACCCCGGTCGTCGGGCTCCACAGAAAGATGTCGGTCTTGCCGTTGCCGTCGATGTCGGCGGGGATGATCTGCCAGCCACCCGACCACGACTCGGTGTAGTACCCGAACTCACCGGCTCCGTCGTCGACGGCACGGAACCACGTGCCGCCCGAGTCGCTGTAGAGGAAGAGATCGGCGCGCCCGTCGCCGTTCAGCTCCATCGGGAAGATCGACCACCCCGGACCCCACTGCCCCGCGAAGTACCTGAAGTCGCCGTTCGGTAGGCTCTGACACTTGAACCACGATCCGGTCTGCCGGCTGTAGAGGAACAGATCGGAGAGGCGGTCGCCGTTGGAATCCAGGACGTAAATCGACCAGCCCGGAGACCAGGCGCCAGAGAAGTAGGTAAAGCCGCCCTGACCGTTGCTGAAGCACTTGAACCAGACGCCGGTGGTTTCGGAATACAGAAAGATGTCGGCCCGGCCGTCGCCGTTGAAATCCCCCGAATAGGTCGTCCAGCCCGGCGACCAGCTGCCGATCGCCCGCCCGAAACCGCCGGTCCGATTGCTGAACTCCTGCGACCAGTCGCCGTTGCTCGGGTTGTACTGGAAGATGTCGCTGGCGCCGTCGCCGTTGAAGTCGAGCGCGTTGGCTGCGCCGTTCCCGACCACGCTCAGGAACTGGGCGCCGCAGCTTCGCGTGTTGGTCATGCTCAGCACGCCATCGAGACAGTCCTGGTCGCCAGACCAGCCGCCAAACGTCCAGCCTGAGTTGGGGCCGAGGTTGAGGACGACGGTGTTGTTGAGGCTGGTGGAGGCGACACTGTGCGACCCGGAGAACAACGCCCCGATCGACGATCCGACGCGTCCCGCCCCGCTAATCGTGAAGAACGCCGACGCGGTGGCCGGATTCGCCGCGATGACATCCCGCGACGTGTACCAGGACGGCTTGCGCGAGTCATCCGCCCGAAGGATGCCGAAGTCGGTGGTCTGGTCGTGCTTGAGCCGATAGATGAAGGCTTTGTCGATCCACGGCCGCTGCAGGACGCCCTGCATCATCTCACCCAGCCAGCTCGCCTGCTGCGGCTCGACCGTCGTATCGGACATCATGCCGAGCTCGGTCAGCCACACGGGCCGGCCTGCCGCATAGCGATCGACCAGCGGCTTGAACTTGGAGTCGAGGCGGCTGAGACTTCCGCCCGAGTGATTGAGGACGTGCCACGTGATGACGTCGCAATAGCGTCCGTACTGCTGTTCGAGCTGAAACAGGTACTCGATCGCATCCTCGACGTCCTCGTCCGGCGCGGTGACGGTCAGACCCGGATCGATGGACTTGATGAGCTGATAGCCGGGGACCAGCACCTCGTTGACGAACTGGACGGGAGATCCTTGCCAGAAGACCCGGTTGTGGATTTCGGTTCCGACCGACCAATAGCGAATCCGATCCTTGTAGCGGGCGATGAGCGCCCGCAGGAACTTGTCGAGCGTGCCGGCGCGCGGCCGCTTCGTGTTGTCGTTGCAGTCGGGATGCTGCGGATAGATCAGGCAGTAGTACGGCACGAGATAGTTGGGATAGCTGACGCCGGTCGCCCACGCGGGCGGAAACATGATGCGGCCGGAAATGTTCAGGCCGGCCTGCTGGATGCGGGCGATCTCGGCGTCCGTATTGTTGAAGTCGTAGACGTCCTCGATCGGATTGAGCTGGTTCCAGTAAAAGATGTAGCTCACCCAGCCGATACCGGCCTCGCGCGCGCGGTCGAGCGCGGTCTGGTTCGTCAGGACGAAGTCATCGACGACGCCGAAGTGGGAGGCCGGATTGGCCGTTTGGGCGGACGCGGCGCCCTGGAGAGCGAGCCAGCACAAGCCCACGCACACAGATCGAGAGATGTGTTTCAGCACACTATGAACCCTTTGTGGTGTTGTGAAAGAGAAGACGCGAGCTTGCCCTCGTGCCGCCCCGCAGCCAGGCAAGCCCTTACGGCGTAATGTATCGGCTGCACCGTGCACAAACAATAGGAAAGACCACGAAGTCCTGACGAGTCTCACCGCTTCACCTCAGACGATCTCAGCCGCGAGTGACGCAACGAGCTTGCCGATGGCCAAACAGGCAGTCAAGCCCGGGGAATCGATCCCCGCCGCCTGGATCAGGCGTGGTGACGCCACGTCCCGTTCGATTCGGAAATCGGCGAACGAATCGCTGGCTGGATGGAGCTTGGCCCGGATCCCGGTGCCTCCCAGGCAGAGATCGTCGAGGCCGATCGCCGGGAGGAGCGTCCGTGTCGGATCGACGAACGCCTCGATCGGCAACCGGTCGGATTCGTAATCGTCCTTACTTTCTTGATAGCGGATCGTCGGGCCGATGAGGACGCTGCCCCAGGTCGTTCTGGTCAGATGCACGCCGAGGTGGCCCGCCCCGCCGGGCAGCGGATACACCAGGCCACGGACCAGGTCGCGCTTCGTGGGCTTCAACTCCGCATACTCACCACGGCATGGATAGACGCGGTACGACGCGCCCCCGAGCAGACGCGACACGTCGTCGGCGTGCAGTCCCGCGGCGTTGACGACCACGCGGGCCTCGATCGTCTCGCGCGGCGTGGCCAGTTCGATGGTGTTCTGGCGAAGGTCACCCGCCACGAGCGGCGTGCCGTTGAGCAGGATGACCTCCGCACCGAGGCAGCGCGACACAAGCGCGCGGACCAGCGCTTCGGATTCGACGATGCCGGTTTCGGGAGAAGAGAGAGCGGCCACCGCGGTCACATGTGGTTCACGGCGGCTGACCTCGTCGCGGCCGATGAGCTGCAGGTCGCCCGCGCCGTTGGCCAGCCCGCGTTGTCTCAGCGCGTCGAGCGCGCCGATCTCGTCCTCGTGCGCCGCGACAATCAGCTTGCCGCACCGCGCATGGGGCACCCCGTGGGCGCGACAGAACTCGTAGAGGAGCGGCCGGCCCTCGACCGACAATCGCGCCTTGAGCGTGTCGGGCGGATAGTAGATGCCGGCGTGGATGACGCCGCTGTTGTGCGTGCTGGTCTCCATGCCGGCGCGAGGCCGGCGCTCCAGCACGCAGACGCTGGCGCGCGCGGTCGTCGCGATCGCCAGCGCGCTGGCGAGGCCGACCGCGCCACCGCCGACGACCGCGACGTCAACGCGTTCCATCGTTGTATAATCAAAGAGTTTTCAGTTCTCAGTCTTCAGTTTACAGTGCGTGTCGGCGGATCAAACCCACGTCGGGCCAAAACACTGAAACTGACAACTGACAACTGACAACTGATAACTGATAACTGATGAGAGCTATCATCACCGGCATCACCGGTCAGGACGGGTCATACCTCGCCGAGCTGCTGCTCGAGAAAGGCTACGAGGTCGTCGGCGTCGTGCGGCGCGCGAGCGCGCCCAACTTCTGGCGCGTCGAGCATCTCATCGGCCGCCTGCAGCTGCGGACCGCCGATCTGCTCGACCAGCTCTCGCTGATCCGCGTGCTGGATGAAATCCGGCCCCACGAATTGTACAACCTGGCGGCGATGTCCTTCGTGCCGGCGTCCTGGGATCAGCCGATGCTGACCGGGGAGTTCAACGCGCAGGGCGTGACGCGCGTGCTCGAGGCGGTGCGGCAGGTCGATCCGAAGATCCGCGTGTATCAGGCGTCCTCGAGCGAGATGTTCGGCAAGGTCCGCGAGGTGCCGCAGAACGAGCTCACGCCGTTCTATCCGCGCAGCCCGTACGGCGTCGCGAAGGTCTTCGGTCACTACATCACGGTCAACTACCGCGAGAGCTACAACCTGTTTGCCGTGTCGGGCATTCTCTTCAATCACGAGTCGCCGCGCCGCGGCCTCGAGTTCGTCACGCGCAAGGTGACCGACGGCGTCGCCCGCATCAAGCTGCGGCTGGCGGATCATCTCGCGCTCGGCAACCTCCACGCGCACCGCGACTGGGGCTACGCCGGCGACTACGTGCGGGCCATGTGGCTGATGCTCCAGCAGGACGAGCCGGATGACTTCGTCGTGGCGACCGGCCTCAGCCATGCGGTGCGCGACGTCGTCGACGTCGCGTTCGGTCACGTCGGCCTCGACTGGCAGAAGTTCGTGCGGGTCGATCAGAAGCTGCTGCGGCCCGCGGAGGTCGATCACCTCATCGGCGACGCCAGCAAGGCGCGCCGCGTGCTCGGGTGGGCGCCCAGCCTGGACTTCGATCAGCTCATTCGGATGATGGTCGACGCCGATCTGGAGCGCCTGGCCGCGACGCCCGGCGTGCCGGCCGCGATACCGTCCTAGCTGCTAGCGCTGAGCCGAAAAGTGGGACAAGCCACATCCGGAGCGTCAGCGACGGCCACCTTCATTCATCCCTCGGCCGGGGTCCATCCGTCGGTCCAGGTCGGGCGCGGCACGAGGATCTGGCACCAGGCGCAAATCCGTGAGCACGCCCGGATCGGCGAGGACTGCAACATTTCGAAGGACGTGTACATCGACACCGGGGTTACGCTCGGCAACCGGGTCAAGATTCAGAACGGCGTGTCGGTCTATCACGGGGTCGTGCTCGAAGACGATACCTTCGTCGGCCCGCACGCCAGCTTCACCAACGACCCGATGCCGCGGTCGTTCAGCGTGGACTGGCAGGTCGTGCCCACCTACGTGCGGCGTGGCGCGGCGATCGGCGCCAACGCGACGATCATCTGCGGCGTGACGCTCGGGCCGTACTCGATGGTTGCCGCCGGCTCGACGGTCACGAACGACGTGCCGCCGCACGCGCTCGTCATCGGCAGCCCGGCTCGGGTCGTCGGCTACATCTGCCGCCGGGGCCACCGGATGACGGCCGAGACGCCGCTCGACTACTCCAGCGTCTACCGCTGCGACGAATGCGGGGAAGTGCTGCGCGTCAGCTTCGAGCTCGCCAGCCGGAAGTGACCTCCAGCCCCGACTCCCGAATCCCGACTCCCGAATCCCGTCGTCCGGACACCCTCGTCTGCGTCGTCTTCTACAACGAGAAGGACCGTCTCGGCGCGACGCTTGCCCGCTTTCCTTCGAACCGCGACTACGACGTCGTCGTCGTGGACGATGGATCGACAGATCGATCGGCGGAGGATGCCGAGCGGAGCGGCTTTCGAGTGATTCGACACCCGACGAATCGGGGAATCGGGGCCGCGATCCGCTCCGGGATGGACGCCGCGCTCGCGGGAGGGTACGACTATTTCGTGGTGACGGCGGGAAGCGGCAAGCTGCTCCCCGAAGAGCTGCCGGTCGTCCTCGATCCCGTGCGAGAGGGGACGTGCGACTACTGCCAGGGCAGCCGGTTCCTTCGTGGCGAGCACACGACGAATTTTCCTGCCCACCGGAAATGGATGATCAAAGGGTTCAACCTTTTCGTCTTGCTCCTCATGGGGCGCTGGTTCAGCGACGTCACCTGCGGCTACCGCGCCTACACGACGAAACTGTTGCGGGATCCCCGCGTGAACATTCACCAGCCGTGGCTGGATCGGTACGAGATGGAGTACTACGTCCACTACAAGGCGCTGACGGGCGGCTATCGCATTCTGGAGGTGCCCGTGACGGTGGCGTATCCGGCAGACGAAAAGCAGTACTCCAAGATCCGGCCGATCGTCGGCTGGTTCAGCATGCTGCGACCGTGGCTCCTGCTGCGGCTCGGGTTGCGGAACTAGACAGCTCCTGCTTGTCCGGTTATTTCAGCACACCGCAAGATGTCGATAGGCGGACGGCCCTTCCGCTCGGCACGCCGCTTCGCCGCGTGGCAAAACAGCCCCTCCGGCCTGCCTGACGATGCGGCGTCGGTTGGGGTTCGGCGACCCCCGGTGAGCCGACTGGTCAGCGGCGGGGTTCGCCACGCGCTGATCGCGTACTCCTCGCCGACGCCGCTGGGAACGCCTGCGGGGCTGTTTTGGTGCGAGCGCGTGTCACGCGGCTCAGCCGGGGCCCCCACGGCGCGGACTTGGCGCCGTGGGGTGGGAGAGGGCGCGCCGATCGGAAGGGCCGTCCGCCAGCCGCACCGCAGGTGGGTGTCTGCAGGACTCCGCGCCGCGTGCCCGTGGTGCTTGGGGTGACTTCCGACGCGCGGGACACGCGTCAGAGGGTAAACCGCCTCCGCAGGCCTCGCAGCCGCGCCGGCCCGGAGTACGCGGAAAGTGATCGGCCAACCCGAGAGATGACCAGTCGACTCACCGGGGAGCGGCACACCCGAGCCGGCGCGGACATCGTGAGGTCACGCCGAAGGAGGCGGTTTTCCCCGCGCGTCGGCAGGAGCCCCGAGCGCCGTGGGCACCCGGCGCGACTCTCAGAGCTCGTGTTCGACCTCGACGTATTCTTCCGCGATGGTCGGCACATAAGGCGTGAACGGCTTGCCGCTCTTGTATCCAGTCAGAATGTGCTCGCGCAGATCGTCGGGATCGGCGGAGCGCGCGACCGACTGCCGGTGATCGAGTCCCCGCATGGACGCGTTTCCTCGGAGCTCCGTCAACCCTCCTGAGCTTGCCGAAGAATGACCACGCTGGCAAACTTGATTCAAGCGAGCTGAATCAGCGTCCCGCCTGCCAGATCCGTTATTCCGCGATCACAATTGTCATCCTCGGACTGTCAGCAGTCCTGACGGCCAGGGCGCCAGCCTCACCACCGCGCGTTTTTCGGGGCATACATTTTGCGACCGCGATCCGGCGGCTCTGAGCCAGACCGTCCGATAACTTCTCTACAGGATCATGAACCCGAGACCCCTGGTTGCGGCCCTCGTCCTCTGCCTGTTTCTGCTCTCGCCGTTCGCCGTGCACGCCCAATCGATCGCCATCACCTCGCCGACATCCGGTC
>JACOUA010000329.1 GCA_016178075.1 Acidobacteriota bacterium | reverse complement strand
GATGAGACAAGCAATTGGCACCTGTGGCCAATTTTTGGTCTCTTGACATTCCATGGTCCCGCCCAACAGAATCCGTGCGCCTTCGAACCGCGCCGAAGAGCGAAGCCACTGCCCCAATTTGCAAAGCCGGCTCCTCTGCATGCCCTGCGGGACCAGGAAAACAAAAACGACGGTCGATGGCGGATAGAAGGCTCTAAGCAATACCCTACTTCACGGGGTGAACGTGGATGCATTGTCGGCGTATGAATACGTGCGCTTTGATCCGGATCAACCCAACCCGCCGGTCAAGCCGTCCGGGCGGATCGAGATGTTGTGTACCTCTTTAGGATCAGGTCCGGCATGAAGGAGGGGTTTTCACCACGAGCCGCCGGACGTTGATTCTGTCGGGCCTCGTTGCCTTTGGCAATGGTCGCTGAAGATTGTCTGGCCGGTTGCATCCCCCACGGTGTATCCTGAATACACATCATTCATGTGTATCCTATGAAGTCAGGTGAACCAATGACAAAACGGCTCAACATCACGCTGCCGGAGCGGACAGTCGCGTTGATGGATCGGGTTGCCGGCAAGGGGCGGCGCAGCCGGCTGATTGATCGTGCTGTGCGACGCTATTTAGAAACGGAAACAAGGGCGAACGTCCGGGCGCAACTTATTGAAAGCTACCGGATGAATGGTGAATTCGACTTAAAGCTGGCCGAGGAGTGGTTCCCGCTGGAAGAAGAAGTATGGCAACGCGGAAACCGTTGATTCCTCGACGCGGTGATGTCTACCTGGTCTCATTTGACCCGGCGCTGGGTGCTGAAATCCAAAAGACGCGCCCGGCGCTGGTTGTGCAGAACGACATCGGCAACGAGCACAGCCCGCTGACCATTGTTGCGGCAGTCACGTCGAATCTTGAGCGCCGCGGACCGACGAGTGTGGTGGTCGATGCTCCGGAGGGCGGCTTCACGGTCGATTCCGTCATTTTGCTGAACCAAATCCGGACTATCGACAAGCGCCGGCTCGGTCGACGGCTTGGTGCTCTTCACCGGGAATCGATGAGACGCGTTGACCAGGCGATGATGATCAGTCTCGGACTTTTGAACGTGTGAGGCGTATCGAAGGCGGCCCGATTAGACTCATAGGAACAATTCTTTTGGGTTCCGCTGTCTTTGGAGTCATCGGTATTCACCATATTGACCAACTCGATACGCGTAAAGTAAGCAGCACCCCAAAAGGCCGATTTCAGCCTAGAGGATCTTCATCCCCAGCGCCGAGAGCAGCAGCTCCGTGCCGAGACGCGCGGTGGAGTTCTCGGTGTCGAGAATCGGATTGATCTCGACGAGATCGATCGACGTCAGGAGCCCGGAATCGGCGACGAGCTCCATCACCATGTGGGCCTCCCGGTAGTTGAGCCCACCTTTGACCGGCGTCCCGACGCCCGGCGCGATGGTCGGGTCGCAGACGTCCATGTCGAACGAGACGTGAATCCCGGCCGTGCCCTGGCCGGCGAGCGCGATGGCCCGCTCGGCCACGGCCGCGACGCCGGCGCGGTCGATGTCCTTCATCGTGAAGACGTGGACCTTCGACGTCAGCACGCGATCCTTCTCGATCGGATCGAGGTTGCGGACGCCCACCAGGACCGTGTGGTCGGGCAGGACCTTCGGTGAAAAGCCGCCGATGCCCGAGAGCTCCGCCGGCTCGTCTCCGACCAGCGCTGCGAGTGGCATCCCATGGACGTTGCCGCTCGTCGTCGTGGCCGGCGTGTTCATGTCGCCGTGCGCGTCGACCCACAGCAGCCCGAGCGGCTTGCCGCGCGCGCGCGCCCACGCGGCGGCGGCCGCCACCGATCCGGTGGCGAGGCTGTGATCGCCCCCGAGCACGAGCGGCAGCGCCCCCGCCTCCAAGCTCTCAAGCGACGACTGGTACAGCTTGCGGCACACCTCCGCGATGTCCGGGAGGTACTTCCGCCGCTCGTCGCCGCGGTCGGACGTTTCCGGCGTGGGCGCGGAGATGTCGCCCTTGTCGATGACCGCGTGGCCGAGCGCCGCAACGCGCTCGCCAATGCCGGCGATCCGTACCGCGGACGGTCCCATGTCCACGCCGCGGCGTCCGGCGCCAAGATCCAGCGGGATGCCGATGATGTGAACAGGTCTCATTCAGCGCCGAACCGATACGGACATTCCTTCACTGCCGGGCGACACGATCGATGTCAGCAACTCGGGCCCCTCGATGGCCTCCAGGAACTCACGCATCTCGTCGCGCTTGTTGACGACGTTGTGCGCCGTGAAGAGGCCGCCGCGATCGAGGCGCGGGAAGACGAGATCGAAGAACCGCCTGTAGTCCTTCTTCCAGGCGTCGAGGAACACGAAGTCGAACGACCCGGGAAGACGCGAAATCTCGCTGAAGGCATCGCCTGCCACGACTGTGACGACGTCGTTCAATCCGGCGCGCTCGATGTTGCGGGCGGCCTCTCGCGCCCGCTCCGGGTCGTACTCGATCGTCGTCAATCGGCCGCCGGTTTCGCGAAACCCGAGCCCCATCCAAATCGCACTGTAGCCGCTCGCCGACCCGATCTCCAGACCACGCCGCGCCCGGGCCGTCACGACGAGCGCGCGCAGAAACCGGCCATCCTCCTGGGAGACGGCCAGCTGACCGGCGTCGGCGGCTTTGATCGACGCGAGGACGCCGCGAATCTCGCTCGTCAGGTCGACTTTTCCCGCGCCGGCCGCGGCGGTCGGCGGTGCGGAGATGCGCGCTTCCGCAGGTGCGGCTCCGCGTCTTTCCAAAAAAGCGTAGCCGAAGATCCCCAACCCGAGCGCGAGCACCGCCAGGGCGAGCGGGTATGCCGATCGAGACGCAGCCATGCCTCAGAGTTTATCCGATCAGGGATTCGGGATTCGGGAATCGGGATTCGGGATTGGGGGCGGCTATTCTTCTTTGGCGAGGTCGATCATCTGGTCGGCACCGACGTAGATGACGGTGCGGTCTTCGACCTCGTCGAGGCGCGAGATGATCTGGCTGATGCGGAGAAGCGCCGTCTGACACTGTTCCAGCTCGCGCCGCACGGGGGGGGTGATGTCGTTGCGGTAGAGCACGAGATCGAGCGTGCCGAGCGCCGCGGTCAGCGGGTTGTTGATCTCGTGGCAGATCGCCGTGGCGAGCTGACCGATCGCGAGCAGGCGCTGCTTACGGACTTCATCGGAACCGGCATCGCGGGCCTCGAGCCGACGGCGGATCCGCGCCACGAGCTCGCGCGACGTCACCGGCTTCACCAGATAGTCGTCGGCGCCGCCGTTCAACCCTTCGAGTTTCGACGGGATGTCGTCGAGGCCGGTGAGCAGCACGATGACCAGATTCTGGGTCGAGGGATCGGCGCGAAGCTGACGGCAGACCTCGAAGCCATCCATCCCGGGCAGTAACACGTCGAGGACGACGGCGTCGAACTCGTGATCCCGAACGAGCTTCAGGGTCGACGGGCCATCGTTCGCACGGTGCACCTCGAATCCATTGATCTGAAGGAGCTCCGTGACGATATTGGCGTTCTCTTCGTCGTCCTCGACGAGCAACAGGCGCTGGCGTTGACGGGGAGGCGGCGTGGGCATCACGAACTCATCGGTAGCCCGGCCGAAAATGGCCCCCGGCAGATCAATGCTATCCATGCCACTCGGCTTATCGGCTCGTGCAAATCCGTGCTGCAGTAAGCTCGGCGGTGCGACGAGCGTCAGAAATGCAATCCGGGATCCCGACACCGCGAAAGCCGCTGCCTGTCACCGTAAGGCCCTGAAAACGTTCAAGTTTTCGCTCAATCGTGCGGACATGCTCGAGGTGCCCGACGTCGTGCTGGGCGCTGGCGCGCTCCCAACGATACACACGAGTGACGCTTGGCCATTCACGAATTCGCATGAGCTGGCTGAGCTCCTCGTGGGCGACTCGCACCAGCTCCTCGTCGGAACGCCGCAGGATCTCGGTGTCGCGCGCGCTCCCGACGAACACGCGCAGGAGCGCGAGATGTGGGGGGGCGCGCCCGGGCCACTTCGACGAAACCCAGGACGCGGCCAGGATGTGCAGCCGCTCCGCAGAAGGCACCAGGAACCCCACCCCTTCGATGGGGTCTGCGATCGCCTCACGGCGGTACGCCAGCGAAACCGACGCGGTCGAGACATACGGGATCGCCCGACAGTGCTCGGCCAGATGCGGATCGAGGTCCTGGAGCAAGGTTCCGGTGACATACGCCGGCGTCGTGAGGATGACGCCGCGCGCGCGCACCGGCTCGCGGCGCGCGGTGTGAATCAGGTAGTCTCGGCTGGTCGCGTCGAACGCGATCCTGGTCACGCCGGCCTCCCGTTCCACGGCCGAGCCGGGGAGCGCACGCTCCAGCGCCGTGACGAGATCGCCGAGGCCGCGATCGAGCGACAGGAACGCCCCCTCCGCCGAGCGTGGTCGCTCGGTTTTGCCGAGCGCGCGCAGGACGCTGCCGTACTGCTTCTCAGCCTCCGGAAGTCGGGGGAAGAGCGCCTGCATCGAGAGTCGTTTCACGTCACCGGCATGGATGCCGGCAAGGAGTGGCTCAGCCAGGTAATCCACGGCCTCGCGACCGAATCGCCGCTGCATGAAGTCCGCGATCGATTCATCCTCGGCGCTCGTCCTCGGCGTGACGAACCGCTCGGCGGCGAGGCGAGCCTTACCGACGGCAGACAGAAAGCCGCAGCGGGCCAGCGCGGTCATCGTGAGCGGGATGCCGAGAAACGAACGGTCCGGGATGGGGTGCAGCTTTCGATTTCGCACGATGTAGGCCGTACGAGGAGGGGAGGTGGGAACCAGATGGTCGTTCAGCCCCAGCTCGCGACACAGCTCGATCGCTGCCGGCTTCTGAACCAGCAGAGCATCCGGCCCGGCTTCGATGATGAGCCCATCGACATCCTCGGTCAGGATGAGCCCGCCGAGGCGCCGGGACTTTTCGAACAACCGGAAGTCGACGCGCTGCCGCTGCAGCTCGAAGGCCGCGGCCAGGCCGGAGATCCCACCACCGACAATGGCGATCATCGCAACGGAGGACGAAGATTCTTCGTTCTCTGATGAACGTGGTGGGCGAGCTCCTGCACGTGCTCGAGCGGCGTGCTGGGAAGGATTCCGTGGCCGAGATTGAAGATGTGACCGGGCCGGGCGGCCGCGCGGTCCAGGACGAGGTCGGCGGCGGCAATCAGCCGATCCAGGGGTCCGATGAGCACCGCGGGGTCGAGGTTGCCCTGGATCGCGTGTCCCTCGCCAATCCGAGCCCACGCCTCGTCCAGCGGGATCCGCCAGTCGATCCCGATCACCTCGCCGCCGGCATCGCGCATGTCGGCCAGCAACGCTGACGTCCCGGTTCCGAAGTGAATGGTGGGAACGGCGGCGTCCCTCAGGCCGCGGAAGATCGCTCGTGTGTACGGCAGGGCGAACTCGCGGTAATCGTCGGGGCTCAGGACCCCGACCCACGAATCGAACACCTGCACCGCCTGCACGCCAGCCTCGACCTGAGCCCGGAGGTAGTCGAGCACGACCGTCGACAAGAGCTCCATCAGTTTCGCCCACGCCTTCGGCTCTCGATACATGAACGCCTTCGTCAGCGCGAACGTCGACGAGTGGCCGCCCTCGATTGCGTATGACGCCAGCGTGAAGGGGGCGCCTCCAAAGCCGATCAACGGAAGCCTGCCGGCGAGCGCCGCCCTCACCTCTTTGATCGCGTCGAACACGAACGCGAGCGCCTCGCGCGGCTCGAAGCGCCTCAAGCGGTCAACGTCAGCCGCCTGGCGAATCGGCGTCGCGATGGCTGGGCCTTCGCCGCTGACGAAATCGAACGGCAGGCCGAGCGGCGCGAGCGGCACGAGCAAGTCTGAGAAGAGAATCGCGGCGTCCACCTCGAGGCGTGCGACCGGCTGCAAGGTCACCTCAGTCGCAAGCTCGGGCGTGCGGCAGATCTCGATGAGCGAGTGGCGCTCTCTGAGCGTCCGGTACTCGGCCATGTAGCGGCCGGCCTGACGCATGAACCAGACCGGGGTGGCATCGACGAGTTGGCGGCGGCACGCGCGCGTGAATCGGTCGTTCACAACAAACTAGGCCGGGGCTCTGCCCCGGACCCTGGCTCGGTCGCTTGCGGGGGCCCCTACGCCCCGCGCCGCTCCCTCCCACCCCAACGCGCTGAAAAACGCGCGTCGGGGACCCCGGCTCGCAGGCGCGCTGTGCGCGCCTAGGACCGCTCTACGGCAACGAGAACGAAATTCTCGTAAGGCGCCGTATAGCGGTCTAAGCGTACACGAAGGTGCAGGGCGCAAAGAATGCAAGGTGCGTTCACGTTGCCCCCAGGTACGGTTCGAGGTTCATGCTATAGTCTGGGGCTCGGTTACCCACTGACTGACCCCCCAATCAGGCTCCGCAGGCTTAGCGATGGAGGAATCGTGAGCCCCATCCTCGTGCGCCCCGTCAGGGAGCAGCTCGAACACGACCGTGTGATCCGGCAGCTCCAGGCGAGGTGGCGCCGGCGGTACAACGTTGCCGCGAACCTTGGGGCGGAGCAGACCGCCAGCGCGGGAACCGGGACCGCGACGCTCTATCCCGATTTGGTCCTCACCTCGCTTCACGGTGGGCGGAAGATCCACGGCATCGTCGAGGTGGAAACCGGTGAATCGGTCAACAATATGGAAGCGCTCGCCCAGTGGGGGCCGATGGCTCGGTTCCGCGCGCCTTTCTACTTGTACGTGCCGAGCGGGTCGGTGGAAGCGGCGCGCCGACTTTGTTCGGACAATCAGATTGAGGTCACCGAGATCTGGGGCTACCACTCGCTCGGTGACCAGACACGATTCGCGCTGGTGCACCGCGGCGCTCGCCAGCCTTCGGCGGCTGCCACTCGACAAGGCTCGGGGCGCCCTGAGCCCAGGTCGAAGGGCGCCGAAGCACGCGCGCGGCGTTCCGCGGCGGCAGGACGAGGTTCGCAGAGGCGCGCCGCCCCTCGACGGGGCTCGGGGCGCTCGCAGCCCGGGTCGAAGGCTGCGCCGAAGAAAGCCCGCCCAGGCGCCGGCACGCGCGCCCGGACGACCCAGTCGAAGAAAGCTGGCGGCACGCCGAGGCGGCGGTGAACGAGCTAACAGCTCTCAGCTTTCAGCTCTCAGCATCCTCGTTTGATTTCGGCCGCACCGATGTGCGGCCTTCCCGACGCTGATAGGCGGAGCTGATAGCTGACAGCTGATAGCTGATAGCCAAGAATGCCCTTCTTGCGTTTTACACGCGATACCCGCGGGTACGAGAACACGTACCTGATGCACGCGTTCCGGATCCGCGGGCGCTCGCAGCCGCGTGTCCTTTATTGGTTTCGCACGCCGCCCGGAGTCCGTGTGGGACGGTCGCCGCTGGACGAGGACGCGATCCGCACGATCGAGGAAAGCAATCCGGAACTGAAGTTCGACTGGAAGCGAATCCTGCAGGCGCGACCAGAGCCGTCGACCGTTGAATCCCGACATCGCGCCGAGGGTCCTCGCCGCCGGCAGCGCCCGTCGACTCGCGCTCAGCGCGCCCCGAACCCCGTCGAGCAACGGCCGAGAGGCAGCGGTCCCGCGCGGCCGCCCTTCGACTCGGGCTCGGGGCGCCCCGAGCGTCGTCGAGGGGGGCAGAGGCCTCCGGTTCAGCCGATGGCCGCCCGATCCGAGGCACCTCCGGTCGCCCCGCTTGAGCCAAGTGAGCCCGTTGACGTGATGCCGGCTGAAGAAGCAGTGGAAGAACAGCTCTTGCACACTGTGGCGGCAGAGGAGGAGCCCGGCGTCAGCCGGGAGTCTGAGCCAGAGTCCGACCTCGAGGCCGAGCCTGTCCCACGACCCACTCACGCCCTCGATCCGGAGTCTCATGCCCGATTGCGTGCCCGTTACGCGGAGATCCTGGCCAGGGTCGCGGAGCGAACGTCCGACCCTGCTCGTCAGGAGGAGCTTCGGGCGAAAGCCGATCGCCTGGATCCCGACTCGTGGGTCACAGCGGACGAGGTCCGGCAGGGCCTTGAACACTACGAGCAGGTCTATGACGAGGTCCGCCGCGTGCTCGGCCGTCGTCGGCGCCGCCGCCGAGGTCGCAGGCGGCCGGCCCCCCCGGGGACCGAGGGACCCCCGGGCGGCGGCTAGTTCTCGTCCAAGAGGGGACGGGCTATACTCAGCACATGCCGCTGAAACGCTCCTGGCTCGGCACGTCCACGCTGGCGCTGCTGCTCCTGTCGACGGCCCTCCTGGCTCAGACGCCGCAGCCGCCGCCTCAACCGCCCCCCAAGGATCAGCAGCCGACCTTCCGGATCTCGATCGATCTCATCACGACCGATGCGATCGTCCGGGACCAGAACGGCCAGTTCGTCGCGGATCTGAAACCCGGAGATTTCGAGGTCTACGAGGACGACATCAAGCAGGAGATTGCGTCGCTCGAGCTCATTCACGGCGGCCGGACGTTCAGCGCCCTGACCCCGACGCCACCGCCGCCTCCCGAAGGGATCATCCTGCCGCCGCCGCGTCCGACCAACGACGCAGCCGGCCGCATCTTCCTGTTCGTGGTCGACGACCTGCACCTGGATTTCAGGAACACGGGACGCATTCGGGATCTATTCAAGCGGATTTCGAAGAACCTCGTCCACGAAGGCGACATGTTCGGAATCGTCTCGACGGGGCCCTCGTCGCTGGCGATCGATCTCACCTACGATCGGAAGCGCCTGGACGATGCGATCAAGCGGATTGCGGGCAACGGCCTGAAGCCGCAGGAGATCATCGAAGGTCCGGAGAGCGCGGACGGTCCGAGCGAGGTCCGCTATCGCGCGCACGTGGCGTTCTCGACGACGTACGAGATCATGCAGAACCTCGAGCGCGTCCACAACCGGCGCAAGGCCGTGATCTACGTGAGCAACGGCTACGACTTCAATCCGTTTCCTGAAGGCCGGCTCGGCGAGGATCCGTTCTTCGGTGGACGCTACGGTGAGGACAAGGAAGAAAACAGGCATCAGCCGGAGCTGCGTCAGGGCCAGCAGTTCGCCGACGCGGACCTGGCGCGCGAGCTCGCCGATCTGACGCGGGCCGCCAATCGCGCGAACGCCACGATCTACACCATCGATCCCCGCGGGCTGGTCGCGGGAGCGGACCTGGACGACCCGGTCGACCCGGTCGAGTGGGGCAACTACGTCCGAAAGACGCAGGACAGCTTGCGGGTGCTGGCCGAATTGACCGGCGGGGTCGCGGTCGTGAACCAGAACGATTTCGACAGGGCGCTCAAGAAGATCGACAACGAAACGAGCGACTACTACGTGCTCGGCTACTACACGAGCAACCCGGACCCGACCAGACGGACCCGGAAGCTCGAGGTGAAGGTGCGGCGGCTCGGCGTGCAGGTCTGGTCGCGCACTTCCTATTCGCTCAAGCCGCCGCCGCGGCCCGCCACGAAGTGAGAAGTGAGAAGGAAGAAGGAAGAAGAAAGAAAGCCACTTCTCACTTCTACCTTCCCACTTCTCACTTCTGACGATCTATCCCGCCTTCTTCTTGAGCAGACTGCAGGCGCCGATCGCGCCGTTCGGATCGATCGCGGTCGCATCCAGATCGATGTGCTGAATGATCCCGTTCGCGTCGACGACGAAGGTGGACCGCCGCGCCATTTGGCTCTGCTCGTTCAGAATCCCGAGCTTGCGCGTGACCTCTTTCTTCGAGTCGCTGAGGATCGGGAACTCCACGCCGACCTGCTCGCGGAACGCTTTGTTCGCCCAGGTGCTGTCGACGCTGATTCCGAACACCTTCACCTCGTTGCCGAACTTGCTGGCATTGTCTCGATACTGAGACATCTCTTTCGTTCAACCCGGTGAAAACGCCGCTGGGAAGAACGCCAGCACGACGACGCTCTTGCCCTTGAAGTCGCTCAGCTTCATTTCCTTGCTGGCGACTTTTCCCTCGGCCGTGGCTTCGAGGTAGGGCAGCGTGAAGTCGGGCGCGGCGTCTCCGACTTTCACCGTCGGTGTTGGCGGAGGTGGTGCCTGCCCGCCGCCGGCCGCCGCACCGGCCGTCAGCGCGACGGTGGCTCCGAGGAGTCCCGCGATCGCAAGTCGTTTCATAGGTGCCTCTTGTCTGGCTCTAGGCTTTAGGCTCGTGGCTTTGGGCCTGACCGTGATCAGGTGAAGCCGGCTCGGGAATAGGCCTCAAGCCTAAAGCCCGGAGCCTAGAGCCTGCAAGCGCATTCTCAGCCTTCACCGTTCAACCGGCTCCACGTTGTCGAACAGCGTTCGTCGGGACTCGACATCCTTTCGCGTTCGGGCCGCCGCCTCCATCAGATACTCCCGATCGACCTCGAACCCGATGAAATCGACGCCGAGCCGCGCGCAGGCGACCGCGGTGTTGCCCAGGCCGAGGAACGGATCGACCACGAGTCGAACGCGCTCCCGGCCATGGAGCCGGATGCAGTACTCGGGTAGCCGTGCCGGAAAGGTCGCCGGGTGAGGGCGCTCGCGGGCGCGATCCTGGATCGTGTCGTAGGGCATGAACCAGGTGTTGCCCCGACACCGCAGGCCGCCTGCGGCGGACTGCCAACGGCCGATGTTCGAGGTGTCCTGATAGGGCACGCCGATCGCTTGTCGCTCGAGCGGCGTCTCGCCCGTGGGGGTGAAATGGAAGATGAACTCGTGACAGTCGTTCAGAAATCGCCGGCTGTTGATCGGCTTGTAGTGTCCGAGCGCGAGGCCCCGGGTCAGCTCCGCGGCCGCCCCCGCCGCATCCTGATCGATCGCGATCGACTTGACCCAATGAATCGTGTTCTGCAAGTAGAGAAACGGCCGGACCGCCTGGGCAACGTCGAGCGCCGCCCACGGATCGCTTGGCTTGGCCCCGACGTTCAGAAAGAGCGACCCGTCCCGCGCAAGCACACGCGCGACCGCCTGTACCCAGTGCGCCGTCCAGTCCAGGTACTGGTCACGCGGAAGCGAGTCGCGGTAGGTGCTGTAACGAATACCCAGGTTGTAGGGAGGCGACGTGACGACCACGTCCACGCTGGCGCGCTCGAGCCTGGCAAGCAGATCGAGACAGTCTCCGGCGCAAAACCGAAGCGTGGCCGTATCTGTTCGGATGAGAGCGTCTGGCTGGGGGAAGGACGTCAAAGTCCTGGTCGACGCTTCGAAGGCTCAGGGCCGGCGCGAGCCCGCGTCGCCGGGATTGTATCGCGATCTGAACTCGCCGCTACGACGCTTTGCTGCCGGCGAAGATCGCCGTCACACCCTGAAGGCCGGTCCCGGAGGAAATCGTGTGGTTCCGCCGATGCCCATGACTCTGGCAGGCGTCCCCCTTCTCCTCGACGTAAACGAGCTCGCGGTGGGTGGCGACTTCACGGTAGCGACCGATCACACAGCCGCAGGTGAGGGTGGTGAATCCGAGCAGTCTGACAAGACTCATTGGGTGCTCCAACTCGGCCTTAAGCAATCGCTGTGCCTGTGCTCGGAGCTTCCTGCGCCAGCCCGGATCGCATGGGCGGGATCGACACTCGAGCATAAAACTGGGCGGAATTCGGTGTGTTTCGGGGTGCGATCGGTCTGGGGTCGCGTGCGGAATCGAATCGCGCGTGGGCGTCAGTGTGTCAAAAACTTCCGTTGATGTTGGATTTTTGACACCAAGAAGTTGGATTCGCCGGAGATCAAGGCGACGGTTCCCGGGACCGCAGCCGGGACGCGCGGTCGCGGGCGCCTTGGCGGTCCAGCGCATCGGCCAGCCCAACGCGCGCCACCTGCGACCGGGGATCGATCGTGAGCGCTTCCGCGAAATACTCCGCGGCGGAGGTGGGGTTGCCGGCTTGGAGCTCGAAGACCCCGAGATTGGCGTAGGCCGCGGGGTCTCTCGGGTCGGCCTGAATCGAGGCTTGAAACGCCTGACGGGCCTGATCGGTCTGCCCGAGGCTGGCATAGCAGGCGCCCAGCAGGTTGTACGCCCGGGCGTGTCGCGGATTGCGCGCCGCCAGCCGCGCCGCCGGGTCGACCGCCGCGGCCGGCTGGCCCGAGAGAAACGCCAACGCCCCAGTGTAGTAGACGGTGTCGTCGCGGTCGGTAGCAAGCCGATTCATCTCCTCGACCAGCGGCCGGAGTCGGCCCAGGTCGGATATGTCCGCATAAATCGACGCCAGCTGTTCCCGCGCCAGGGGATCGGCCGGCGCAATGCGCCGCGCCTCTTCGGCGAACTGCACTCCCCGATCGTACTGCCCGCGCGAGGACAGCAGTCGCGAGAGCTCGACGCGGACCGGAGTGTTGTCCGGCTGGTCCGTGGCCATCTGCTCGAGCAGCCGTTGCACCTCGTCCAGGCGGTTCACCGCGGCAGCCGCGCGTGTGAGGCTGGCGAGCGTGTCGCGATCGCCCGGGTCCAGTCCCGCCGATCTCCGGAGCGCATCGACCGCCGAGTCGTACGCTTCGGCGCGAAGCAGCATCGTGCCGAGATCGCGCCACGACCGGGGATTCCGGCTGCGGCGCGCCTCATCGATGACGGTCGGCACGGGCGTGTCCTTTCCAATCTGGCGCAGCAGATCGAGCGTGCGATTGCTCGATCGACCGTAGATGCTTCGGGGCGCCGAGAACTCGAGGCTCAACCGATCGTCGGTCTGGATCGGGATGGTCGCGTTCGACGGACGGCTGAACCTTGTCAGTCCTTGGGGCCCGGCCAGGTGCATCGCGTACAGGCCAAACGGCTCGGTCGCCCCAACCTCCCGCAGATCCGCGGCAACGCCCGGCCTTTCCCAACGGCTCCCGATCTGATTCAGCGCTCCCTCCAGCGGCCGGTCCGAGCCCACGAGCAGCAGATCCCCGGCGCCGATGAGCCACATCGTGCCGTCCGGGAACACGGTCCGAAACGTCGCGGCAATCGATCGCAGGTCCTGTTCACTGATGTCGTAGGTGTGCGCCCATTGGCAGAGGATCCCGCCGGGGGCGAGACGCGCGCGCGCCGCGCGAAAGAACTCCGCGGTGAAGAGCGACGCCACGCCCGCCATCCACGGGTTCGACGGCTCCGAGACGATGACGTCGTACTGCCGCGGGGCGAGCAGCAGATGGGTTCGGCCGTCGCCGACGATCAGGTGGACGCGCGGATCCTTCAGGACGTCATGGTTCTCGCGTGAAAAGTAGCTCGAGGCCTCGACGACTTCGGGCGAGATCTCCAGCACGTCCAGGCGGCTCACCGCGTGGCTGAGGGCGGCGGCGGCCGTGACGCCGCTTCCGAGGCCGATGATGCAGATCTCCTTGGGGTGCGGGTGCAGCAGCAGCGGAACGTGGGCGAGGAGCTTCTGCGTCAGCATGTCGCCCGCGTTCGACGCGTCGACCTTGCCGTCGATGGCGAGCGACACCGCACCGCCGGCTTCCTTCACCGTGACGGTGGCCACCGCGCCCTCGTCGTAGTAGAGGAGCGCGCCGACCTTCAAGGCGGACTTCAGATCCGTGCCCCGGAGGTAAGGCGCGTATTTGTAAGCGCCGCTCGACAGGAGCTCGGTGTCCCAGCTCGGGATGAGCGTCACGGCGGTCAGGCATGCGACGCTGACCGCGACGGCGGTGAGCCGGGTTCGGCGACTCATGCCTGCGGCCAGCAGCGACCCGCCCGCGACGACGATCGCAAGGCCCCCCGCGATCCGCAACGTCGTGCTCAGCCCCAGCAACGGGATCAGGCCAAAACCGCCCGCGAACGATCCAGCGATCGCGCCGAGGGTGTTGGCGGTGTAGACATCGGCGACGTCGCCGGCAAGGCCGTCGGGCCGGCGAGCCGTTGTCGCGACTGCGAAAGGGAAGGCGGCTCCCAGCGCGAGGGTCAAGGGCAGGAGCAGCACGGCCACGACGGTCGATTGGAGCAGGACTACCGAGCCGAACTGCACGTCGGGCGATGCAATCCGATCGCCGACGAAGATCAGTCCGTCGTCCACCACCGACGCGGCGGCGACGCTGCCGATCGCCGCGCACGCCAGACACGCGGCGAGCCAGATGATCGGCTGCCTCGCGCGCGCGGCGATTCGCGATCCGAGCGTGGATCCCACCGCGATCCCCGCGATGAAGGCCGCCAGCATCGCCGAAAACGCGTACGTCGTCGGGCCGACGACGAGCGCCAGCACGCGCGTCCAGCTCACCTCGTCGACGAGCGCGACGAAGCCGGAGGTCGCGATCGCCACCGTCGCAAGCCACGGGTGTGGGACAACTGGAGCAGGCACAGCCGCCGCCTTGTTCCGCGCCTTTCTTCTCGCATCGCTGGTCTCGTCTCCCGCATGTCGCGTGACAGTCGTTCGTGGTGGACCGACAAGCCCAGGGCGAACGGCACCCAGTGATCCCGCCACGAGCCAGGCGGCGACCGCCGCGACGATGTTCAAGGCGATGGCGATCCATGTCGTGCCGCGCAGCCCGAGGGCCGGAATCAGCCAGAACCCGGCCGCGACGGCGCCGAGTGTCGCCCCGACGGTGTTGGCTGCGTACAGGCTGCCGGCGTCAGCGCCGGCTCTGGCCACGTCGCGCATGAACCAGCGCGCCGCCATCGGGAACGTCGCGCCCATCAGCGCACACGGCGCGAGCAGGAGAAGCAGGCTCGAGACCACACGCGCAAGGCCGAACGTCACGCCACCGTCGCCGTTCGCATAGGCGCCCGCCAGGATCGGATCGCACGCGGCAAGGAGATACGGGAGCACCAGCGCGAAGCCCCCGATCCCGATCTCGAGGCCGGCGTACGCGCGGAGGGCGGATTGAGGATCGACTCGCGCCGAGAGCCGGCCCGCGAGCGAGGCGCCAGCCGCCAGGCCTCCCATGAACGCGGCGAGCACGGTGCTGACGCTCGCCACGGTGTGACCCATGTGCAGCGTGAGGAGCCGAGTCCAGCAGACCTCGTAGATGAGCGCCGCTGCGCCGGAGAGGGCGTAGATGGAGAGCAACGCGCGGCGGCCGGACATGTCGAGCAGTGTACATCCGGCACGGCTCACGGTTGACGGCTCATGGCCCACGGCTGACGTCTTATGGCTCATAGAATGCCTTCTCCATGAGCCTTGAGTCGTGAGTCCTAAGTACCGCGTTTCATAATTACGGTGGCATTCGGCCGCCGATGCATCCCGCCCCACCACCCCAACGCGCTGGAAAACGCGCGTTGGGGGCCCCGGTTCCGCGGCGTTGCTCGTCGGTCAAATACTCCCGGTATTCTCCCTCCTCGCGCCTTGCGGGGCGGGCGCCTCGGCGCCCTCGGTGCCTCACCGTAATTATGAAACGCGGTACTAAGCTAAAAAAAAGGCCGGGTAACCCCGGCCTCACAGTCTTCTTCGTGTCCTTGTGGGGTCGGCCGCGCCTCACCGTGCCCGGGCGCGGCCAGCCCTCGTGCCTTCGTGCCTAGAACTCGTACCGCACGCCGAACCGCACGATGCGCGGATCGAGCAGCGCGATCACTTCGTTGTAGCGCGACCCGGTGACGACGCGGAAGTTGGTCAGCGGGTTCGCGTTCAGCGCGTTGAAAACGTCGACCATGGCGCTGAACTTTCCGCGGCGAGCACCGAAGTTGATCATCTTCTCGAGCCGCACATCAACGATGTGGACGTTTTGGGCGCGGGTGTCCTTTAGTGGCCCGGTCCGGATCTCTTCGCTTCCGGCGATGGGCAGGCTTACGCTGATCGTTCTCGCGTAGTTGAAGCCGCTCTGGAACTTGTAGGACCCGCTGACGCCGATGTCCCAGGGGAAGACATAGCGGCCGATCGCCTTGTAGTTCCAGAACGTGGTCGCTTCTCGACCCAGGCGTCGCCGGTTCGGCTGCCAGAGGAACGCCGTGCCCTGTTGCACCGTCGCGAGTGTCCCAGTTCCCACGCCCGTGCCGCGGAAGTCGTCGGCCCAGGTTTGTTCGAACGACGTGAGGAGGAGCCACTTGTCCTTGAACCGGCGGTTTAGCGCCAGCTCGATGGTGTGGTAATCACCCTCGTACGCCGGCACTCCCTGAATGCGTCCGGGATTCGTGAACGTTCGTTGACTCGGAGTGCCAGCCGGGCGATCGAAGAGATTGAGCGTCTGGTCGTCTGATGTGCCGCGAATGTTGTCGGGCCCGACATCCACAAATGGGAACGGCGCTGTATAAGCATTGACTCGAGCGAGGTCCACCTCGGCCCACCCGTTTCGCGTGCCCTTGTACACGTAGGAGACTCGAGCCGAGAGCGCCTCGGCCAGCTCGCGCTCGAAATGCGTCGAGACTTCCTGGCCCCAGGCGTGCTCGAGATCGCGATCGACCCTCACGTTGCCGCCACCGCCCACGCTCGACAGTAAGCGTCCCAGCTCTTGCGGCCCGTCGAGCACCCGGTTTCCGTTCAGGTCGTTGAACTGGTAGCGCCGGGCCGACTGACTCACGGGATTCTCCAACGAGCTGATGTCGGTGCTGGGGTTGTAGTAGAAGCGTCCGTAAAAGGCTTTGACGACGCTCTTTCCTTGTCCGCCGAAATCCCAGGCGAGCCCCACGCGCGGGCTCACCGAATTGAACTTCGCGACGGTCGTGTCGGGCGTGTTGACCGGCTGGAAGTACTGCGTTTGCTCAGGTGTGAAGCTCTGAGCCGGCCAGCCGAGCCTGTAGTGATCCAGCCGAACCCCGGCATTGATGGTCAGCGCCCGCGAGACGCTCCACCCATCCTGGACGTAAATGCTCAGGCTATTGGAATCGTCGGCGGCTTCATTGGGGGTGTTGTAGATGTCGACTTCCGACGGCCGGCCCTCGCGATCCCGGTAGTAGATGTTGCCCGGTTGGAAGCGGAGGAACTTCCTCCGCTCGCGATACGCCTCGAACCCGAACTTGAAGTTGTGCGTGCCGCCCCAGTTGTCCTGGAAGTAGGCAAGGCTTCCCGAGAACTGCGGCTTCAGCGTCGTGCGGAAGTGGTACAGGACGTTGGCGCCGGACTCCTGGTTGGTCGTGAGGTCGATGCGACCGACGGGGACTCCCTCGGTCGACGTGGACTTCGTCTGCGTCGGGAAGAGCGGGAAGTAGTTACCCCAGTACGAGTACTGAATGTCGAGGAACGCCCGCTGGGAAAGGACGCTCGTCCACTCGTACTTTTGCGGCCGGTTCTTCGAATCCTGCCACTGTGCCGATTCCGCAGGCCGGGCAAGCGAGAGGCCGCGCAGCGGTTGCAGCTTGGATCGCTCGTTGTAGAAGGCGATGAACTGATTGCTCTTGCTGATCTGATACGTGCCCTTGAGCGTCGGCCAGTTCACGAGCTGACTCTGCGCGGTCACCCCGGGAAGGCCCAAAATCGTCGTGTACTGATTGTTGTCGCGGTAGCTCGTGAAAAACCAGGCCTTGCCGCGCTTGATCGGGCCGCCGCCATTCACGTTCAGGTCGTACTGCTTGGTGATCGGGTTGCCGCGCGCCAGGCCCAACAACTGTCCGGTCGCCGGGTCGCGGATCGTTGGGGCCTTGAACCCGCGTGAGTCGACACCGCCCGGCGCTTTGAAAGCGCTCGGCACGTTGTCCGAGATCGTGGCATCGTTTTCGTAGTCCAGGTAGAACTGCCCGGCGAATCGATCGCCCCCCGATTTGATGGTCAGGTTGAGGAACGCGCCGGGGCCCGCTTGCTCTCCCATGTTGCCGGCGCCACCGAGCTGAAATTCCTCGAAGGATCCAAAGTCGAAGTAGCCGGCGTTTCCGCCGGTGCCTTCAGTCACGTTGATGCCCTCGAGAAACGTCTTGTTCTGGTCGCCGACACCGTAGGTGATGTACCCCGTCTGCGTCCCGGTGTGCGACCCGCCGACGTCGAAGCCGGTCATCTGGAACCCTGGGGCCTGCGCCATCGCCGCCCAAATGTCCCGTGCGTTGGGAATGTCCTGCAGCAGCTCCTTGGTGAAGTTGGTCCCGATGGCGGTGGTCTTGACGTCGACCGTGGGTGATTCACCGGTGATCGTCACGGTTTCCTGCAGCGACGAGAGCTGCAGCTCGACGTTCACCGTCAGGGTCATGTTCAACCCCAGGCGGATCTGTTCGCGCTTGAGCGTCTGGAATCCCGCAAGCTCATACGTCAAGGTGAAGACGCCGGTCGGGAGCGCCGGGAAGCGGTAGCTCCCATCGGCTCCAGTGACGCTGCTCTGCGGCTGGATGAGCGCGGGTCCGCTGGCCGTGACCGAGACGCCAGGTAGCACGGCACCGGTGTTGTCGGTGACCGTGCCGGTGATGCGCCCACGGAGCTCTTGGGCCGCCGCGGGGGTGGCCAGGCCGATCGCCAGCGCGATCAGCGCGACCCAAAGGCCGATGCTTCGAGGTCTCATGAAACTGCCCTCCTCGGTAGATCGCTGAGACGGCCGCCCGATACGTGGAGTATAAGCGTGAACTGTAGCGGAGTAGAGCCGCTAACGGCAAGAGAGGGCGACGTACAAAAAAAGAGGCCGGGTGAACCCGGCCTCTAGTAAACCCAGGACTTGTTGAAGGCCGAGTTCGCCCGGTCTCCAACTGGCTCCTGGGTTTTACTTAGAAGTCGTACCGGATGCCGAACCGCACGATGCGCGGGTCGAGGATCGCGGTCACTTCCCCGAAGTTGCCGTACGGCTGTCCGGCCGCCACGTTGCCGGTCAGCGTACGAAACGTAATGGGGACATCCGAGTTCAACAGGTTGAACACGTCCACCATCGCGGTCAAGCGGCCACCGTTGTTCCCCGGAATCTTGATCGACTTGTCGAACCGGAGATCGACGATGCTGACGTTCGGGGCGCGATGCGAGGTGACGGGTTCCACGCGGACGGTCTGGGCGCCCAGGTTCGGCACGCTCAAGCTCACGGCGCGGCCCCACCGGCGTCCGCTCTGGAGCTTGTACGACCCGCTGATCCCGACCTCTAGCGGCAGCATGTATCGTCCGATCAGCTTGTAGTTCCAGATCGTCGTGGTTTCGCGATCCGCCTGCCGGAGGTTGCGGTTCCACGAGTACGTCTTCGTGTTCCCCGCCGCGCCGGTGCTGCTCGTCGAAGACGTGGCGCCGACGAACTCCTTCAGCCAGGAGTACTCGAACGATGTCAGCACCATCCAGCCGCCCTTGAGCCGCCGGTTGACCGCCCACTCCACCGTGTTGTAGTCGGAGTTGTACTGCGGGCTCGTCGGATTCGTGAACGTGCGCTGGCTCGGCGTCCCGGCCGGGATGTCGTACAGCGTTCGGGTCGCATCATCCGCATTACCCAGAATCCCGTCGGGTCCTCGATCGACGACGTTGACGGGAATGGTCTGGGCGTTGACGCGGCCGAGGTCGACCTCCGCCCACTCATTGCGGAGGTTCTTGTAGACATACGAGAAGCGACCCGAGAGACCTTCTCGAATCTCCTGCTCGTAGTGCGCCGACACCTCGTCGCCGTAGGGCCGTTTCAGGTTCGGATCGACCGTGACGAACCCGCCGCCGCCGGCCGTCGTGATGAAATTTCCCAATTCGGCCGGGCTGTCGAGGAGCTTGTTGCCGTTGGCGTCCCTGAACTGATACCGCAGTCGGGCGAACCCCACCGGGTTTTGGTTGTCGGCAATCAGGTCGGCGGAGTTGAAATAGAACCGGCCGTAGTAGCCCTTGACGACCGACTTCCCATTGCCCGCCAGGTCGTACGCGAACCCGGCGCGGGGTCCGGCCGTTGTCGATCTCGCCACAATCTGCGCCGAAATCGTTTTCGCCGCGAAGAAGCTGACGATCCGCGGATCGGTCGCGTTGGCCAGCGCGGGAACGCCTGCCGGCGCGAACTGCTGCTCGGGCCAGCCGTCGGTGTAGTGATCGACCCTGAAGCCGAGGTTGAGCGTCAGCTTCTCGTTGAACTTCCAGTTGTCCTGCACGAACGCGCTGCGCACGTTGACGTCGTTGGTCGGCGCCACGGGACCGTTGTAGATTTCAAGTTCGGAGGGGACACCGTCTCTGTCGCGGTAGAAGATGTTGAACGGCTCGTCGTTTCCGAGGATGCGACGGTCGCGGCGCGCCTCGAAGCCAAACTTGAAGTCGTGTGCGCCGTGCCACCCGTCCTGGAAGAACGAAAGGGTCGTCAACGTCTGCGGCTTGAACCGCTTCTGGTCCTGATATGAATCGTTCGCGCCGCCCGCGAAATAGGTGTTGTCGTTCAGGTTGATTCGCCCGGGCACGAACTTGTCGATCGGCCACACGCCCACCTCGGTCTGCGGTCGCAGCGGGAAGAAGTTGTACCAGTTGCCTGCCAGCACATCGAGGAACATGCGGCTCGACAGCACGCTCGTCCACTCGAACTTCCACGGATAGTTCCGAGACGATTGATAGTAGGCGGCCGACAGCGGGACGGTCGGGCCAAACTCGCGCAGGGCCTGCAGCTTCTCGCGCTTGTTGAGGAAGGCGATGAGCTGGTTGTTCTTCGAGAGCTGGAACGTACCCTTCAGGGTGTACTTGTTGCTGAGCTTCGACCGCGCGAGCTCGTCGAACCCGAGCACGTACTTGTATTGATCGTTGAGACGCCACGAGGTAAAGAACCACGCCTTGCCTCTCCAGAGCGGGCCGCCGACGTTCGGGTTGATGTCGTACTGCCGATCGATCTGATTGCCACGTTGAACGGCCGTCCGGGTGAAGAATCCGTCGCTGCTCTTCTGGAACGGCGTCTTGAGGTAGTCGGGCACGTTGTCGCTGATGGTGCTGTGGTTCTCCCAGTCGCTGTACCAGTTGCCGCTGAACCGGTCGCCGCCGGACTTGACGGTGATGTTCAGCGACGCGCCGGGCACGTCCTGTGCGGCGTCGTTCCCGGCGCCGCCGAGCTGGAACTCTTCGAACGACCCGAAGTCGAAGTACCCGGCGTTGGCGCTCGTGCCCTCGCTCGTGTTGACACCGTCGATCCGAGTGGTGTTCTGCTGGCTGACGCCGTAGGTAACGTAGCCGGTCTGAGTTCCGGTGTGCGAGCCACCGACATCGTAGCCGGTCACCTGGAAGCCAGGGGCTTGCGCCATGGCTGCCCAGATGTCACGTGCGTTCGGAATCTCGGTCAGCAGCTCCTTCGTGAAGTTCGTGCCGACCGTGGTCGTCGACGTGTCGACAACGGGCGACTCACCGCTCACCGTCACGGTCTCTTGCAGTGAGGCGACCTGCAGCTCGGCGTTCAGCGTCAATGTCTGGTTGATGACGACGCGGATCCCCTCGCGCTTGAGCGAGTTGAAACCAGACAGCTCGAACGTCACCGTATAGAGGCCGGCCGGAAGCGCGATCAGGCGGTACACGCCATCCGCGCCGGTCACCACCGCCTGCGGCTGAATCATCGCCGGGCTGGTGGCGGTGACGGTCACGCCCGGGAGCACGCCGCCGCTGTTGTCGGTGACGGTTCCGCTGATGCGCCCGCGGAACTCCTGCGCCGCCGCGGGGCTGGCGATCCCAATTGCGAGCGCCAGCAGAGCGACGTACAGAACTGGCCTCAACACCTCAATCCTCCAACGTCTCATGAAATGCCCTCCAAGGAAGGTCGTTCAGCGGCAATGGTTTGATCGATGGACTGTACTCAAGAACGCGCGAGTTCGGAATACTCCGGTCCGAGCAAGCTGGGTGCCACACATCGGCACCTGAGTAATGTCCGCAAGTAGTTGCCGTCTGAAGACTTAGATTGGAAAGTCGCGTCGCTCGGCTGCCGCGATCCAATGAATCCCTCTGTTCGCATCCGTGTTTTTGGATCGCGTGCGCAGTGTGCAACCGTGCTTGACAGCGCCGGCGCGAGAGGAAATAGTGGCCACCCCACCACGGAGCGCCGAAAAACCGATGATCCGTCAACACGCACGCACGGCCCTCGCGATTGCGATAGCTGCTTCGTTCTTCACAGTATCCCGCGGTCAGGAAGGTGCCGCCGATCTCGGTGCGCGCCTCCGGGAGGACGCCGCCGTGAAGGTCGCCCTCGAGGCGGTCCGCACAAGCGAGCCTTCGACCGTCGAGCAGCAGATCGAGCTCTGCGAAGTGGCCGCGCCGCCGTTCAAGGAAACCGCCCGCGCTGAGCTCTACAAGAAGAAGTTCGAGGCTCTCGGCCTCGCAAACGTTCGAATCGATACCGCGGGCAACGTCGTCGGCGACCGTCCAGGTCTGTCCGAGCAACCGCACCTTCTCTTCACCGCTCATCTCGATACCGTCTTCCCGGAAGACACCAAGGTGAAGGTCACACGCGAAGGATCGGTGCTCCGCGGGCCCGGGATCGGTGACAACTGCCGCGGACTTGCGGTGCTGCTGGCGGTCGTCCGTGCCCTGAACGAGGCGAAGATTAGAACACCGGGCACGATCACGTTCGCGGGCACCGTTGGAGAGGAAGGGCTTGGCGATCTTCGCGGCGTGAAGCGACTGTTCAACGAGACGCTGAAGGGACGGATCGATCGCTTCGTCGCGCTCGATGGCGCCGGCCTTGGGATCACGAACGTCGCCGTCGGGAGCCACCGGTACCGCGCGAGCTTCAAGGGCCCGGGCGGGCACAGCTACGGCGCGTTCGGCCTCGCCAACCCGATTCATGCGTTGGGCCGCGCCATCGCGAAGATCTCCAGCATCCAGGTGCCGGCCCGACCCAAGACCACCTTCAATGTCGGCCGCGTGGGGGGCGGGACGTCGGTGAACTCGATCGCGTTCGAGGCGTGGCTGGAGATGGACATGCGATCGGCAGACCCACCTTCACTGCAGGCGCTCGACGCGCAGTACCGCAAGGCGGTTGACGAGGCGCTCGCGGAAGAGAACGCGCGGTGGGGCGGCCGCGGCCGCCTGACGGTCGAGAACGCCCTGGTCGGCGATCGTCCTGCCGGGAGCACACCCGAGGACTCGCCGATCATGCGCGCCGCGATCTCCGTCGACAAAGCGCTCGCAATTGCGTCGGATCTCGGCGAGGGCTCGACCGAGTCGAACGTGCCGATGAGCCTGAAGATTCCGGCGCTGACGATCGACGGCGGCGGCCGCGGAAGCGGCTCCCACTCGCTCAACGAAGCCTTCGATACCACCGACGCCTGGAGAGGCGCGCAGCGCGCGTTGCTCCTCGTCGTGGCGCTGACGCAAAAGTAAGGACGCATCGAGTTTTGAGTCCGGCTTCGCAATCAAGATCCGGAGCGTAAGCGACGGCAGCGCGTGGGGCCAACGGGGATCCAGGGGGCCCCGGATCAAACAATGAGCGGTCGCGGAGTCCTGTTGTTGCTTTCGGATGGGGCGGAGCGGCCGCCCCACGCGAACCAAAAGAAGTAGACATGCGTCTCGAGCGGCGCGATCTCCGACGATGGGACGGGGCGCGGTATCGGCCGGTGCTGTTCGCGCGTCCGGGCTGCGCCCGCTCGGCCGCGCTGCGCGAGCATCTGGCCGCGCGCGGCCTGACCGCCATCGAGTTCGACATCGAGGCCGACAACCGGGCGCTCCGCCTGCTCCTGACGATGGCCGGCCGCGCCTGGGTGCCGACCGTCATCTTTCGTCACGAGATCGCGGTCGGATGCGACGTCAGCCGGCTCGAGGAGCTACTCAACACGCCGTACGCGCCGCTCGAGGATTTCTGTCAGGACGATGAGCCGGAGACGGCGGGCTCCGATGAAGAAGCGGTGGTGGAGCCGGAGGCCGTGCTCTCTCTGGTCGAAGCCGAGCTCGAGCTGCGATAAAGCGCGCGGAACGCGTCGAGGTCCGTCGCGCGCTGATCGGCCGCCCGCCGGCGGGCACGGGCCAACCGTCCGAGCACGGCGAGATGCAGCAGTCCGAAGAACACCCACTCTCTCATCCTGGGCCTCAGCATCGCGACCGGCAACAGATTCAGTAGCACGGAGATCGCGAAGACCCCACAAAAGAGAGGATCGGGAGAGCCACCCGTAAAGCGGCGCCCGTACGCCGCCATCGTGGTTTCCCAGCGCGCACGCTCCGCCGCATCGTCGAGCGCGTGGGACGGGGCTCCTTCGTAGAAGACCTCGAGATAGCGTCCGATCCGCTCGACCCCGACGTGGAGGGCGTTCACGGCCTCGAAGACGCCGGCCAGCAAAGCCAATGGAACGAGCGAGATGAATGGGAGGAACGGCGACGAGGCGAGCCAGGCCCAGACAAGCGCCCAGGACGCGAGCCCGATGACGAAGACCAGCACTCGCATCGAGCCTCGCTCCCGGATCGTGGCGCGAAGCGCCTCGAACTCGGCCTGCGCCGTCGTCTGGGTCGAGCCCGGTGAACCGCTCGGAGGCTCTGGCATAAGTCTTGGTCTAGCTGAGCCAGGATGCCGAACTCACGCCCGGTATCCCAGCGTCAGGCCCGGATTTCGCGAATTATCACCTCGTACGGGTTGCAGGCTGTAGATGTTCTGCTAAGATACCGATGACACGTTTGGTGTCAGTTTCCATCACACATCCGGGCATGTTGAAAGCTCGGCTTCTCCGGGCTGCCGGGGTCTTTGTCGCGCTGGTTGGGATCTCCCTCGCCCACGCCCCCCAGGTGTGCGGGCAGGGAACGACCGCCAAGAAGCCAGCGGCCAGGCGCCCGACCTACTCCTCGACGGCGGCGCAGGCGAGGCGCGCACGTCTGGCTCGGGCGCAAGCGGCGGCGCGTGCGCGACAACTGCAGGAAGCGCAGACGCCGCGCTTCCGCATGGATCAGCACGGCAACCTCGTGCCCGACATTCGGGCCGAGGCGGCCATCATCTACAACCCGGACACCGGCGAGATTCTCTGGGAAGAGAACGCACAGAACCAGCGGTCCATCGCGAGCATCACGAAGGTGATGACGACGCTGGTCTTTCTCGAGGACAGCCCCGACCTCAACCGCGCTGTGACGATCGATCGAAACGACGTCCGCGGGGCGTCGATCACGTATCTTCGCGCCAACGAGCAGGTGTCGCTCGACGACGTGCTGCACCTGACGCTCATCGCGTCGGACAACGCGGCCGCGAGGACGCTGGCGCGCTATTCTTCGCGCGGCCCCGCCGGGTTCGTCGTCCGCATGAACGAGAAGGCGGCCGAGCTCGGGCTGCGAAGCACCGAGTATCACGACCCGTCCGGGCTCAGTGCGGACAACGTCTCGTCTGCGTACGACATGGCGCGGTTGATCGCGTACGCCGGGACCGACCAGCGGATGGCCGTCATCATGCGGACGCCGGAGTTCGAGGTCAGCACGAACCGCCGCACGGTGACGATCCACAACACCAACAAGCTGGTCGGCGGCGATCTGGACGTCCGCGCCAGCAAGACCGGCTTCATCGGCAAGGCGGGGTACTGTCTCGCGACACTCCTTCAGGTTCCCGACCTCAACCAGCAAGTCGCCGTCGTGATCCTCGGCGCCCGGTCGAACGCGGGCCGATTCTGGGAAACGCGGCACCTCTTCAACTGGCTCACCGAACGGCTGAAACCCGCGACAAAATAGTTTTCAGTTCTCAGTTGTCAGTTTTCCGACGCCGTGGTTTTTCAAGGACACCGGCCGCAGGCTGGAGTCTTTGAACTGACAACTGAGCACTGAGAACTGAAAACTACAGCGCGCTTTCTGTTCGTTACCCACCGGTGTACCCCTTCTGCATCGCGGCCGCGTCGAGCGGGAGCGTGGCGACCGAGTCGACCGCCAGCATGAAAGGTCTGGTGCCCCGACGGCTGTCGAACGTCTTGATGTAGCGACGGCACACGTTGCACGCCTCGATGAGGTAGCAGGGGTCACTGCCGGTGAAGGTGCTCAGGAGGCTTCGGTCGTCGTTCCGACAGAACGGACACACCCCCGAATCGAACGTCCACGCGCCGGTGCACCGGCCGCAGACCAGCATCCGGTCGCCCGCCGCGTTGAGCGCGCCCATTTCCGGATCCCCGCCGCACAGCGGACATCGCGGATGCGTCCAGGCGGTCAGATCGACCTGTGGCAGCAGCATCTCGGCACATCGCGCGAGGAACGGCCGCATCGCGAACAGCAGCACCAACTCGAGAGCTTCCGGCGAGATCGGCGGATCGACCGGCGGCGTCTCGGGCGTCGGATCGTCCGGGAACGCCTGCGTGGAATACCAACGCGCGACGAGCGGCTCGAGTTGATGCCCCTCACGAATCAGGTGCTGCACCCTGGCGTGATCGTCGGACTCGATCATGTCGAACCGCCGCAGCACGTCCGCGGCCTGCCGGACCATGAAGCGCACGTCGGACCACTCGAGCCGCAGATCCTTGAAGCGAACGAGCGGACGCCCGTGACGCTGCTCTTCGGCCAGCCATCGGGCGTCGACTTCGATCCAGGGGAGCGGCAGCCGCGCCTGCAGGCGACGCTGCACGCCGACGAGCTCGATCTGCAAGTCGACGGCCGTCGCGAGCTCAGGGTGTGCGGCTTTAATCTGATTGAGCTCGACAACTTCCCGCGACTGGCTGCGGACGGGTCGGCGGGGCTGCTCGGGGGGAGGCACAAGCAGTTATCATTCTCGATCACTGATGCTGGCGTTGCAACCGCCTGAGCCGCTCTCGATCGTGATGGTCGGATCCGAGGCCGCGCCGTACGCGAAAACGGGCGGCCTCGGCGACGTGCTCGGCGCGCTTCCACGCGCACTCGGCCGGCTGGGGCACCGCGTTACCGTGTTGCTGCCCCGGTATCGCGGGATCTCGGCGGGTGAGCGGCTCGCCGACGCGAGTATTCCGATGGGCGGGCGGCTCGTCACCGCGGTCTACTACGTCGAGCGCCTCCACGAACGCGTCGAGATGATCTTCGTCGACTGTCCCGAGTTCTTCGATCGTGACGGGCTGTACACCGTCGACGGCGCCGATTATCCCGACAATCCCGCGCGTTTCGGCTTTTTGTCGCGCGCCGCGCTCGAGCTCCTCGCGCAGCGCGACGAGCCGACATCCGTGCTGCACACCCACGACTGGCAGGCGGGGCTCCTGCCCGTCTACCTCCGCCGGCTCTATCACCGCCATGCGCGGCTGGACGCCGTGCCGGTCGTCTTCACGATTCACAATCTCGCGTACCAAGGGTTGGCCGACGAGGGATGGCTGCCGGCGCTGGATCTCGGTCCCGACGTGTTCTTGCCAGGTGCTCTCGACAGCCTGGAGTACTTCGGACAGGTCAGTTTTCTCAAAGGCGGCGTCGGGTTCAGCGACGCGCTCTCGACCGTGAGTCCGCGATACGCGATCGAGATTCAGTCGCCGGAGTACGGATGTGGCTTCGAAGGCATCCTCCGGGCGCGCGCGGCCGACCTTGTCGGCATTCTGAACGGAATTGATTACGATGAATGGGATCCGCGGCGCGACCGGTTTCTCCCCGAGCCGTACGACGCATGCGATTTCACGGGGAAAGAGGCCGCCAAGCGAGAGGTCCTGCGCAGGTTCGGGCTTCCCAGCTCCAAGGCCGCGATGGCTCGACCCCTCGTCGGGATGATCTCTCGGCTCGTGGATCAGAAGGGGTTCGACCTCGTCGAGGCGCTGGCGGGCCGGCTGACTGGGCTCGATGCCTCCATCGTCGTGCTGGGGAACGGCGAGGCCCGGTACGAGGACATGTGGCGTGCGCTCGCGGGAAATGCTCCCGAGCGGATTGCGGCCCACATTGGATTCGATGAAGCGCGGGCCCACCTCATCGAAGGCGGGGCCGACATCTTTCTCATGCCGTCGCGGTACGAGCCATGTGGGCTGAATCAGATGTACAGCTTGCGCTATGGAACGGTCCCGGTCGTTCGAGCCACGGGCGGGCTGGACGATACGGTCGAGGATTTCGACCCGATCAGCGGACGGGGAAACGGCTTCAAGTTCGCCGAGCCCACGCCGGAAGCCCTGCTGAGCGCCCTGGAGCGCGCCCTTGCGACGTATCGAAACCGGGCCCATTGGCGCCGGATTCAGGAAGCCGGCATGCGGGGCGATTATTCCTGGGACGCCTCGGCCCAGAAGTACGTCGAACTGTACAGGAACGCCCGACGACACGCGCCGGGGAACCCCGATGCGGTGGTCAGGCCGGAATGAGGTGACGTGATGGCATCCGACAACGTCCAGACTTTTACGGATACGAACTTCGATCAGGCCGTGATCCAATCAGCCAAGCCGGTGCTCGTGGATTTCTGGGCCGAATGGTGTGCGCCGTGCCGCCGCTTGGCCCCCGCCGTTGACGCGCTAGCCGCCGAGATGGAAGGGCGCGTCGTCATCGGCAAGATGAACGTCGACGAGAACCCGGAAGTGCCCTTTCGCTACAGCATCCGCGGGATCCCCACGCTGCTGCTCTTCAAGGGCGGTCAGATCGTGGAGTCGATCGTCGGCCTGGTGTCGAAGGACGAGCTCAAACGGATGGTGGAGAAGCATGCGTAAGGAAGCTCTCAGCTCTCAGCTGTCAGCTCTCAGCTAGAACAAGACCTGCAGTTCGAATGAAGGTGTAGGCCGACGGCTGAAAGCCGACAGCTGAGAGCTGACAGCCAGAAGTGAAAGTGAACATGTCAGACCTTCGCAACGTGATCGTCATCGGCTCGGGCCCCGCCGGCCTGACGGCGGCGCTGTATGCCGCCCGCGCCAATCTCAACCCGCTCGTGTTCGAGGGGGCCGAGGCCGGCGGGCAGCTCATGCTGACGACGCTCGTCGAGAACTATCCGGGGCACCGGGAAGGCATCCTGGGACCGGACCTGATGGCGGAAATGCGCGCGCAGGCCGAGCGGTTCGGTGCCGAGCTCATCGCTCGCGATGTCAACGCGGCGGATCTGAGGGCTCGGCCGTTCGTCGTGACCTCGGATGGCGAGAACCATCGCGCCCGAACGGTCATCGTCGCGACCGGCGCGTCGGCGCGTCTGCTCGGCCTCCCGAGCGAGCGAACCCTCATGGGGCACGGCGTCTCGACGTGCGCGACGTGCGACGGCTACTTCTTTAGAGGGCGTCCGATCGCCGTGGTCGGCGGCGGCGATTCCGCGATGGAAGAAGCCCTGTTTCTGACGAAATTCGCCTCCCACGTGACGGTCATCCACAGGCGCAACCGGCTGAGGGCGTCGAAGATCATGCAGGACAAAGCCTTTGCCAACACGAAGATCTCGTTCCTTTGGAACACCGTCGTCGACGACATCGTCGCCGGCGACAAGGGCGAGGTGACCGGCCTCACGTGGACGAATACGGCAACCGGCGAGGCCGGCGGTCTTGCGGTCGACGGCGTGTTCGTGGCGATCGGCCACACACCGAACACCAGGCTGTTCACCGGACAGCTCGAGATGGATCCGAACGGCTACATCCTGACGCACTCGGGCGCGCGGACCAACGTCCCGGGCGTCTTCGCCTGCGGTGATGTGCAGGATCACGTGTACCGGCAGGCCGTCACGGCCGCAGGATCGGGGTGCATGGCGGCGATGGACGCCGAGAAATACCTCGAGGGGCTCCCGCAGCACCTCGGCGAAGCGCAAGTGACCGCCTAAGGACCCGTCCCGGAATAAGTGCACCATTCTGGACGCCGATGCATCCCGCCGGGCTTCGTTGCTCGTCGCTTACATACGCCCGGTATGCGCGCTCCTCGCGCCTTGCCGGGCGGGCGCCTCGACGCCCAGAATGGCACACTTATTCCGGGACGGGTCCTAATCGATCCAACCTCCGCCCAGCACTTCATCCCCGTCATACAGGACCACCGCCTGCCCGGGCGTGATCGCGGTTTGGGGCGTCTCGAATTCGAGGGCGAGACGATCACAGGCGAGCGAACGCCAGGAAGCGGGCGCGGCCTGGTGCCGATGGCGAATCTGCGCGGTGACCGTCACGCGCGCCTCTGGAGGCGCGCCCCCGACCCAGTTCACGCCGGACGCGGTCAGCGTCACCTTCTCGAGCGCGGCGCGCGGCCCGACGACGACGGTCTGCGACTCGGGACGAAGCTCCAGCACGTACAAGGGATGCGCGCCCGAAAGACCGAGCCCCTTCCGTTGGCCGACGGTGAACCGGTGAATGCCGTCGTGACGACCAAGCGGGCGCCCTTCGTGATTCATTATCCACCCGCTTCCGACGCCTGAGGCGGCATGACGCTCGACGAACCCGGCGTACTCACCGTCGGGGATGAAGCAGATTTCGTGGCTGTCGGGCTTGTTGGCGACCGGCAGGTCGAGGCGTCGCGCATGATCGCGGACCTCGGACTTCGCGAGGTCCCCGACCGGGAACCGCGCGTGATCGAGCTGATCCTGCGTGAGGGAGAACAGGAAATAGGACTGGTCCTTGGCCCGGTCGGCGCCGCGCCGGAGCGTCAGCCTGCCGGCGGCGCCGCGCGCGACGCGGGCGTAATGGCCCGTCGCCACGCCGTCGGCACCCAGCGCGCGCGCCCGCTCGAGCAGCGCCGAGAACTTCAGGTCACTGTTGCAGTGCGCGCACGGGATCGGCGTGCGCCCCGTCAGGTACTCGCGGACGAAGTTCGAGACGACGTGATCGTCGAACTGCCGCTCGAAGTTCAGGATGTAGTGCGGAATGCCGAGCCGCTGGGCCACGCGCCGCGCGTCGTGGAGATCGTCCAGCGTGCAGCAGCTTCCAAAGCGCACCTCGCCCTGCTGCTGATCGTAGAGCTGCATCGACAGCCCGATGACCTCGTGCCCCTGCTCGACGAGCAGGGCCGCGGCGACGGAGGAATCCACGCCGCCCGACATGGCTACGACAACTCGCATTACCCCGCCTTCCTCGTCAGTCCCCTCAGCTTGTCCACAATCGGCGGGAGCAGGGTGACGACCGCGTCGACGTCCGCTTCGGTATTCGCGGCCCCGAGGCTGAAGCGGAGCGAGTTCTGGGTCCGGTGTGGCGGGAACCCCATCGCCTTGAGGACGTGCGACGGCTCGAGCGTGCCCGAGGAGCAGGCCGATCCGGTCGACACCGCGACGCCCTCGAGGTCGAGCGCGATGAGGAGCGACTCGGCTTCGACGTGATCGAAGCTGATGTTCGTCGTGTTGGGCACGCGCGGCGATCGGGCGCCGTTCGTCGTGGTGCGCGGGACGCGGTTCACGATGCCGTCCTCGAGGCGATCCCTGAGCGCGCCAAGACGAGCGCCTTCCGCGGCCATCTTCGACAGACCCAGGCGAGCCGCCACGCCCATGCCGATGATCCCGGGCGTGTTCTCCGTCCCGGCGCGGCGATTGCGCTCCTGCTTGCCGCCGGTCATCACGGACGCAAGCCGCGTGCCGCGCTTGACCCACAGCGCGCCGACGCCCTTGGGTCCGTAGAACTTGTGGGCCGAGATGGACAGCAGATCGACCATCAGGGACCGAACGTCGATCGGAATCTTGGCCGCCGACTGCACGGCGTCGGTGTGGAAGAGCGCGCCGCGCTCGTGCGCAAGGGCCGCCAATTCGCGGATCGGCTGGACGGTGCCGATCTCGTTGTTGGCATGCATGACCGACACGAGCAACGTGTCGTCGGTGAGGGCGTCGCGCAGCAGGTCGGGCGACACGATTCCGCTCGCGTCGACTTTCAGCAGTGTCGTGCGCCAGCCGCGGCGCGCGAGCGCCTTGAGCGTGTTGAGCACCGCCTCGTGCTCGATGGCGCTGGCGATGAGGTGGCGCCGGCCTGTCGCCTCGAGCGCCTCGGCCGCCCCGCGAATCGCGACGTTGTCCGACTCGGTCCCGCCACTCGTGAAGACCACCTCGCCAGGGTCGCCGCCCACCAGCTCAGCGACGGCCGACCGCGCCTCATCGAGCGCGGCCTTGGCCTGCTGTCCGAAATAATGCACGCTCGACGGGTTCCCGAACTGCTCGTCGAGCGCCCGCGCGATCGCCTGGCGCACCTCCGGCGCGACGGGCGTCGTGGCATTGTGATCGAGGTAGATCCGCACCCTGACGGCATCATAGCATCGCCCCTAACCCTCGGCAATAAAAGGCACTAGACAACTTCGGGCGGGACTTCTAGAATCACACGACGGTCACGATTGACGAGCGAGGATCAGATCATGTGGAAGCGTGAAGATGCACCGAGGCCGGGCACGACGCCCAGCACTCCGGCCGCGTCGCCGGTGACGCCGCCTGCGGGCGGCTCGGGCGGATTCGGGCTGGAGAGAGAACCGAGTCGATCCATGAAGGAAGAAGTCGTCAACATCGGCAAGAGCGTCGTGATCAAGGGCGAGCTGAACGGCAGCGAGGACCTGACGGTCGAGGGCAACGTCGAGGGCAAGATCGAGCTCAAGGATCACGTGCTCACGATCGGTCCGCACGGCCGTATCAATGCTCAGGTCTTCGCCAAGGCCGTCGTCGTGCTGGGCGAGGTGATGGGGAACATCACGGCGAGCGAGAAGGTCGACATCCGCGAGAACGGATCAGTCGACGGTGACGTCGTGGCCCCGCGGGTCGCGATCGCGGAGGGCGCACACTTCCGCGGGAGCGTCGACATGCAGCGGAAGACGCCGCCGGTGCAGGCTGCGCAGCCGAAGGTCGAGCCCAAGCCGGGCGCGCCCACGACGCCCGCGGCCCCGCAGCGCGCCGGCATCTGATCGACCACGCGTGGCTTCTTCCGATCTCCGACCGGCTGCCGAGGAGACGAGGTGAGCGGCGCAGACAAGGGACGAGGCCTTCCTGCTCTGGGTTCGTTGTTCGGCCAGCGCCCGCGCGCCGGGGCCGGACAGGAGGTGGGCGTCATCGATCGCCCCGCGCCGCGGGCCGCTGAGCCCATCTTTCCCAGCAAGGCCCTGAAAAAATTCCTGGCGGTGCTCCGCCAGCGCGAGGGCCCCGTGATCCTCGACGTCGGCGCCGTGGTCGGCTCGAACATCACCTTTCTGGGGGAGCAGGGCGGCTGCAAGATCCACGTCGAGGATCTGTACGCGGATCTCGATCGTCACACCCGCAAGAGCGCGCTCGAGGCGTTCCCCGCGTTTCTCAAGACCCGCCTGTCGCACGCCGACGGCAGCGTTGACGGCGTGCTGTGCTGGGACCTGTTCGACTATCTCGACCCCGCGGCCGCCACGGTGCTGGCGGGCATCCTGACGCGCGCGCTGCGCATCGACGGCGCGCTGCTCGGGTTTTTCGGCACGGCGGCGTCCCGGGACCCGCGCTACGTCAAGTACGCCATCGTCGACGAGGCGAATCTGAAGTACCGTCCCTATCCCGCCGCGCGCGGCCGGGTGCGCGTCCTCCAGAATCGCGACATCATCAAGCTGTTCGGCGGCCTTCGCGTGAGCGACTCGTTCCTGCTGAAGACCAACCTGCGCGAGATTCTGTTCAGGAAACCGGGCTATCTCGCCTAATCTGCATTGACGATTGGCGAGTGACGATTGAGGATTGATTGGCGATTGACGATGGCGCGGAATTGACGAATCAAGGACGCCTGATCGGAATTGCTCTCAATCGTCCTTCGTTCCTGGCAATTCCGCCCATTCGCCAATCAACAATCAATCGTCAATCTCCAATCGCCAATCGTCAATTCTCATGAAACCCGTCATCGCCCTGCTGACCGACTTCGGCCTGCAGGATCACTACGTCGGGACGATGAAGGGCGTGATCCTGGGCATCTGTGACGAGGCGACGCTGGTCGACATCACCCACGACATCCCGCCCCAGGACGTGTTGTCGGCCAGCCTCGAGCTCCGATCGAGCTACCGCTTCTTTCCGGCCGGCACGGTGTTCGTCGTGGTGGTGGACCCCGCCGTCGGGACCGCACGACGCGGCATTGCCGCGAGCGCTGGAGGCTATCGGTTCGTCGCGCCCGACAACGGTGTCCTGACCGGCGTGCTCGCGGATCGCCCGGCGTCGGTCGTCGAGCTGACCAACGCCCGATATGCGCTGCCCGACGTCACCCGCACGTTCGAGGGACGCGATCGGTTCGCGCCCGCCGCCGGCTGGCTGGCTCGTGGTACGCCGCTGGAGGATCTGGGGCCTCGCGTCGACGACGTCCAGCGCCTCGAGATTCCGGCGCCGCAGGTGTCGCCCCACGCGATCGCCGGCTGCATCCTTCGCGTGGATCGCTTCGGGAATCTGATCACCAACATCGATCGGGCCGCGCTCGCGTCGGCGTCGCTGGATCGCGGCGTGCGCCTGCACGCGGGCGAGCAGCGCGTCGATCGCTTCGTCTCGACCTACGCCGAGGTGGCGGAAGGAGAGGTCTGCGCGCTCATCGGCAGCAGCGGGTTCGTCGAGATCGCCGCCAACCGTGACAGCGCGGCCAGACGCCTCGGTCTCGGTCGTGGCGCGACCGTTCGCGCGGTGGCTGAATCATCGAGAACGTAGTAGGATTTCCCGTTCATCCGCGCCGGTTCAGGCGCATTTCATACAAGGACGCTCTCATGGATTTCGATCTGACGGAGGAGCACCGGCTGCTCGAGCAATCGGTGCGGGAGTGGGGCGGCCGCGAGATCGCGCCCAGGATTCACGACCTCGATCGCGAGCATCGGTTCGATCGCGGGATCTTTCCCCAGATGGCGTCGCTCGGCCTGCTCGGCATCTCGGTGCCGACCGAGCACGGCGGCGCCGGCATGGACTACATCAGCCTGGGGCTGGCGAGCGAAGAGCTCGAGTACATCGACACCTCGCTCCGCGTGATCATGTCGGTCCACGCGGCGCTCAACTGCCTGACGCTGTTGACGTGGGGAAGCGACGAGCAGAAGCGCCGCTACCTGGTGCCGCAGGCGCAGGGCAAGAAGATCGCCACCTACGGGTTGACCGAGCCGGGCGCCGGGAGCGACGTCCGCGGCATCCAGACGGTCGCGATCAAGAACGGCGATCGCTATGTCCTCACGGGCGAGAAGATGTGGATCTCGCTCGCGGACGTCGCCGACCACTTCCTCGTCTTCGCCTGGAGCGATCAGGAAAAGAAGAAGCAGCGCGATCCCGCTGGGCTGAGCGCCTTCGTCGTCGAGCGCGGGTTCAAGGGGTTCTCGAGCGGGACCCTCAAGGAGAAGTGGGGGATTCTCGCGGGCAATACCGGCTTCTTCAACATGGACGAGGTCGAGGTGCCGGATGCGAACCTGGTGGGCCGTCCCGGCGAGGGCTTCAAGATCGCGATGTTCGCCCTCGACCAGGGCCGGTTCACGGTGGCGGCCGGCGCGACGGGGCTCATCCGCGCGTGCCGCGACGCGAGCGTGAAGTACGCGCTGGAGCGCCGCACCTTCGGCGTCGCGATCGGTCAGCACCAGCTCGTCAAGGAAATGATCGCGCAGATGGAGTCCGACTATCAGGCGGCGAGGCTGCTCTGGCTGCGCGCCGCCTGGCTGAAGAACGAAGGTCTGCGCAACACGCGGGAAACCGGCCTGGCCAAGTGGTTCGCCACTGTCGCGTCCGAGCGCGCCGCCTCGGACGCGGTGCAGGTGCACGGCGCGAACGGCTACTCCGATGAGTACCCGGTCGGACGCTTCTACCGCAACTGCAAGGGGGCGGTGATCTACGAGGGCACCCGCGAGATCCACAAGGTGATGCAGGCCGACTACGTCCTCGGCTATCGCGCCGATCGTCCCACGCGCTGCGATCTGCCGCCCTGGCGACGCGCGCAGCAAACGTGAACGCGTACACGGAGACTTTCGACTTCCGCCTGCCAGAGTCCTATGCAAGCAGACCTGTCGTTGGAGTTTCTGCGGGTCGTGGAAGAGGCGGCGATCGCCTGCGCCCAGACCATGGGACAGGGCGATCGGCACCATTCCGACGATGTGGCCGTCGAAGCGATGCGGCGCGTCATGGATACCGTCCCGATCGACGGCACGATCGTGATCGGCGAGGGCGAGCGCGACGAGGCGCCGATGCTCTTCATCGGCGAGAAAGTCGGCCTCGCGCACACGCGGCACGCCGACAGCGAGCAGTACGACCAGGTGGACATCGCCGTCGATCCCCTGGAGGGGACGAACCTGTGCGCGACCGGCTCGCCCAACGCGCTGGCGGTGCTGGCGGCGTCCGAAAAAGGCGGGCTTCTCCACGCCCCGGACCTGTACATGGAGAAGCTGGTGGTCGGGCCGAGCTCGAGACACGCCGTGAGCCTGGATGCCCCGGTCTCGGACAACCTGCAGGCGATTGCGCGCTGCCTCGATCGGCGGGTCGAGGACCTGGTCGTCATCGTGCTGGACCGCGACCGGCACCAGAAGCTCATCGCGGACATCCGCGAGACCGGGGCCCGAATACGCCTGATCAGCGACGGTGATCTGTCGGCCGGCATTGCGGCCGCGGTTGTGGGCAGCGGTGTCCACGCCGTCATGGGGACCGGTGGCGCGCCCGAAGGCGTGTTGACGGCCGCGGCGATGCGATGCCTGAACGGTGAGATCTTCGCCCGGCTCGTCATCTCGAAGCCCGAGCACGAGAAGCGCTGCCGCGAGATGGGGATCAGGGACCTGAAGCGGGTGTACACCTCGAAAGACCTGGCCTCGGGCGAATCGATCGTGTTTGCCGCCACCGGCGTCACCGACGGCACGCTGATGCGCGGCGTGCGCTTCTTTGGCGAGGGGACCCGCACGAGCTCGATCGTGATGCAGACCAAGCCGCGGCGCATCCGTTTCATCGACAGCATCCACGTCCGCGACGGGGATGACGTCAAGATCCGATTCTAGAAAGTTTTCAGTTGTCAGTTCACAGTTCGCAGTTTGGAGCTCACGGCCTCTGCCGAAGCGATTTCGCCGAGGCGCAGCAGGCGAGGTCCGAACCTGAAAACTGAGAACTGTGCACTGATAACTTTTTGTGCGTCGCAACCTGTTCGTCGTCACCGCGGTCAGCTTCATGGGCTTCACCGGCTTCACGCTGGTGATGCCGTTCCTTCCGCTCTACATCACCACGCTCGGGGTCACCGACGTCGGCGAGGTCGCGACGTGGACGGGGCTCTGCCTCGGTGTGACGCCGGCCATCACGGCGGTGCTGTCGCCGTTCTGGGGACGCGTCGCCGATCGGTTCGGCCGGAAGCTCATGGTGGAGCGCTCGCTCGTGAGCTTCATCGTGATCATGGCGGCGATGGCGTTCGTGACGCGCCCCTGGCACGTGCTGGCGCTCAGAATCGCGCTCGGATTCTTCGCGGGCTATGGAGGCCTCGCGGTCGCCATGGCGGCGGAGTCCGCGCCCAGGGATCGGATGGCGTCCGCCATCGGCCGGGTCCAGATGGCCCAGCGGCTCGGGCCCGCGCTCGGTCCCGTCCTTGGCGGCCTCGTCGCCCAAATGGCGGGCCTGCGGCGTGCGTTCTTCGTCACGGCGGGTTTCTACGCGATCGGGTTCTTCCTGATGCTGCTGCTCTACGAGGAGCCCAGCCGGCCGCGCGGCGGACGAGACACGGCTGCCGGCGGCCACGTGACGTTTCGAAGCGCGTTGGCGTTCCAGAACTTCTTTCTCGTGATGGCGGTGATCTTCGGTGTCCAGTTCGCCGATCGCAGCCTGGGTCCGATCCTCCCGCTCTACGTGGCGCACCGCGGCGTCGACCCGGAACGGGTCCCGCTCTTGTCGGGGGCGCTGTTCTCCATCGCCGCCGGTCTCGGCGCGGTTGGGAACACCCTGTGCGGCCGCGCGCTGCGGCGCTTTTCGGCTCGAGCCCTCATCACCTTCGGCGCCGGGCTCGGCTTGCTGGGACTCCTGCTCTTCACCGGAGCCAGCCACGCGGCGCTGCTCGCGATTGGCATGGCGATCTTCGGATTCGGCATCGGCCTCGCGCTGACGGCGGCCTACACGGCCGCCGGGAGGGTGATCCCTGAGGGCGCGCAGGGTGCGGGCTTCGGGCTGCTGACGAGCGCGTACCTCGCGGCGCTGGCCATCAGCCCGGTGATTGCGGGGTTGCTGAGTGCCCGCGATTTACGGCTGGCGCTCCTCACGAACGCTGCGGCGCTGGGCATCGTCGCGCTGGGCGCCTGGAAGTCGATGAGGGGGGAAGACGATGGCTCGCGCCCGGTCGAGGCCGCCCGATCGACTATCATCGATGAGGTCTGAACGGGATGCTGACTTCTCACTTCTCATGCAACGCCTTCGCGTCGATCCCGTCTCGCCCGATCCGATCGTCCTGCAACAGGCGGTGACGCTGCTGAAGTCCGGCGCCGTCATCGCGTTCCCGACCGACACGCTCTACGGGCTGGCCGCCGATGCGCACAACCCCGGCGCCGTCGAGGTGGTGTTCAGCGTGAAGGGCCGCGCTCATGAGTCGGCGCTTCCCCTGATCGCCGCCGATCGGTCACAAGTCGAGGCGCAGGTCGGCCGCTTGTCGCCACGCGCGCGCCGGCTCGCCGAGGCCTTCTGGCCCGGGCCGCTCACGCTCATCGTCGACGCCTGGCCGTCGATCGCCGCAGCCGTGCATCGGGGGCGAGGACGAGTGGCGGTTCGGGTTCCGAATCATGAGGTCGCGCGTGCGCTCGCGCGCCTGGCGTCGGTCCCTCTGACGGCGACCAGCGCGAACCCGCACGGCCACGCCGCGGCCATCACCGCGGACGAGGTGATGGCGCATCTGCCGCTCGTGTCGCTCGTGGTTGACGCCGGGCCGACACCCGGGGGCGCGCCGTCGACCATCATCGATGTCGTCGGCGATGACGTACGACTCGTGCGCGCCGGCGCGGTGCCGTGGGAGCGCGTGCTAGAATTTCTGTGAAATGCGCAGGAACTCGGCCGCTCACCGGGAGCGCGCCGCGCTCGTCGGGCTGTTCGGTGCCGACCGGTGGGAAGCCGAGCGGTCGCTCGACGAGCTGGCGGGGCTGGCCGGCGCGGCCGGCGCGGCGGTGGTCCTCAGGGTCCTGCAGGAACGCGCGAAGCCGGATCCGGCGACGTTTGTGGGCAGCGGCAAGATCGCGCAGCTGGCGGTGTCCTGCGACGAAGTCGGCGCGGACCTCGTGATCTTCAACAACGAGCTGACGCCGGCGCAGCTTCGTCACGTCGAAGCGGCGCTGGATCGAAAAACCCTGGATCGGACGCAGCTCATCCTCGACATCTTCGCCAGGCGCGCGCGGACGCGCGAGGGCCAGTGGCAGGTGGAGCTGGCGCAGCTCCGGTACCTGCTGCCGCGCCTGGTCGGCGCCGGCGCGGCGTTGTCACGCCTGGGCGGCGGGATCGGGACCCGGGGACCCGGCGAGACGAAGCTCGAAACCGACCGCCGGCGGATTCGGCAGCGCATCGGCGCAGTGGCCCGCGCCATCGATCAGGTCCGCTCGAGACGTTCCCAGCTCCGCGACCGGCGGCACCGAGCGGCGGTCCCGACGGTCGCGCTCGTCGGATACACCAACGCCGGCAAGACCACGCTGTTCAACGCCCTGACCGGTCAGCAGGCGGACGCGTCCAACGCCATGTTCGTCACGCTCGATCCGCTGGTCCGTCGGGTGCGGCTCCCGGACAACCGGGAGCTGCTCGTGTCCGACACGGTCGGCTTCATCGATCGCCTGCCGCACACGCTCGTCGCCGCCTTCAGGGCCACGCTCGAAGAGGTGAAGGGCGCCGATCTGCTCCTGCACGTCGTCGACGCGTCGAGTCCGGAGGTCGGCCGGCAAATGAAGGCGGTCACGCGCGTGTTGGTGGAGGTGGAGGCGGCCGATGTCCCGGTGCTCGAGGTCTTCAACAAATGTGATCTCGTGTCGGCCGACGAGCTCGGTCGGCTGGAGCGTGCGCATCCCGACGCGGTCTTCATCTCCGCGATCCGGGCAGACCGCTTCGAGAGCCATCAGGAGCTCATCGATACGATGGCGTCTCGACTGGCCCTCGATACCAAGCGCGTCACGCTCGTCTTCAACAGCCATGATCCGGACGATCAGGCGCGGATCGCGCGGCTCTATCGTCATGCCCGCGTGCTGCAACACGTGCTGACGGAGGATCGGGTACAAATCGAGGCGGACGTTCCGCGGCGGCTCCTCGAGCGCCTGGTCGAGGCGCCGGTGCACGCGGAGGTGCCGCGGTGACGGCCGGCCGATGGCATCGCGGCGCGGCGTGCGCGCTGGCGGCGCTGGCGGCGATCGACCTCGCCGGCTGCGCCTCGCGCGAGCGCTTGTCGGCCGTGCCGACCGTCGCGTCGCCGAAGTATCCGGACTTCGTGTTTCCATCCATGCCGGCCAACGCGCCGGCCGTCGTGACCTCGCGCCACGAGCGCGGCTGGCAGTTTCTTCAGGCCGGCGATCTCCGCACCGCCGAGCAGGAATTTGGCGCGGCGCTCCGCCGTCAACCCACCTTCTACCCGTCGATCGCGGGACTTGGCTACGTCGAGCTCGCGGGCGATCGCGCACAGCCGGCGCTGGGCACCTTCGAGAAGGCGCTGAAGACGTCGAGCGATTACGTGCCGGCGCTCGTCGGGCGCGGCCAGGCGCTGCTGGCGCTGGGACGTCCCGCGGAAGCACTCGACTCGTTCGAAGCGGCGTTGGCGAAATCCGGCGACGCCACGGCTCTCGCCGACGTCCGCCGGCGAGTCGAGGTGCTGCGGTTTCAGAACACGCAGTCGCTCGTCACGAGCGCCCGGCAGGCGGCCGCGGCCGGGCGGCACGATCAGGCCCGGCAGATTTACAAGATAGCCATCGAGGCCTCGCCCGAGAGCGCGTTCCTCTATCGAGAACTCGGCCTCGAGGATCGCGCGGACGACGATCTCGACCAGGCGCTCGAGCATTTGCGGCGCGCGAGCGAACTGGACCCGAGCGATGCCCGCTCGCTCGTTCAGATGGGGGAGATCTACGAGCTCAAGGACGATCTCGACGCGGCCGCGGCGGCCTATACCAAGGCGATGGCCATCGAGTCGTCGACCGACGTCGGCCGGCGGCTGGAAGGCCTCAGGGAGAAGGCGGCGCTCGCGGGGTTGCCCGCGGAGTATCGCGCGATTGAGAGCGCACCGCAGCTCACGCGGGGGGCGCTGGCGGCGCTCGTCGGTGTCAACCTCGCCGACATCGTCCAGAGTGCGCGTCGGCCCGGCTCCGTCGTCGCGACCGATACGCGCAATCACTGGGCCGCCACCTGGATCCTCCCGGTCGTGTCGGCGGGCGTGATGGAGGTCTACCCGAATCACACGTTCCAGCCCGGCGCGGTGGTACGCCGTGGAGAGATGGCGCAGGCGGTGAGCCGCCTGCTCAATCTCGTGGCCCTTCGGCGGCCGCGCCTCTCGGCGGACTGGCGCAAGGCCCGCCCCCGCATCGCCGACGTGAATCCCGGCAACCTCGTGTATCCCGCCGCGGCGCTGGCGGTCTCCTCGGGTGTGATGCCGCTCCTCGACGGCGAGACCTTCCAACCCACGCGGCCAGTCACAGGAGCCGAAGCCGTCGCCGCCATGCAACGCCTGCGACAGCTCGCGCGCTAAAGAACAGTTTTCAGTTGTCAGTTGTCAGTCGTCAGTTGAAACAGCGCCTTGAAAACTGAAAACTGAAAACTGAGAACTGTAAACTACAGGCATCCCGTATGACGACGCTCACGACCGCCAACCAGTTGACCCTGCTGCGCGTGCTGCTGATTCCGGCCTTCGTGATCCTCGTGGTGTACGGCCACCTCGGGTGGGCGCTGATCGTGCTGATTGCCGCCGGGTCGACCGACGCGCTCGATGGGGTGATCGCGCGCCGGTCCGGGCAGAAAACGAATCTGGGCGCGTGGCTCGATCCGATGGCCGACAAGCTCCTCCTCGTGACCACCTTTGTGGTCCTCACGCTGCCGGGCCTCGGCCTGCGAAACCGTCTGCCGGTCTGGCTGACCGTCCTCATCATCAGCCGTGATGTGCTGATTGTGCTGACGGTGGCGATCGTCAACCTCGCTGTCGGCCCGCGAACGTTCCGCCCGTCGATCTACGGGAAAACGGCGACCGCGATGTACGTCGTGACCTGTCTGGTAACGCTGTATTTCAACTATCTGGACGAATCGTCCTGGGTGATCGCGTTGTGCGTGTACGGATCGCTCGCCATCACACTCGTGTCCGGGATTGATTACACAATTCGGGTGGCGCGCTTGGCGAGCGAATAGAAGAATTGTCGAATGTCGATTGGCGGCTGTCAGTCGCCAATCGCCGATGCCTTCGTTCTGAAGTACGCGATCGTCTTCGTGAGACCCTCCTCCAGGCCGACCGTCGGCTCCCAGCCCAGGATGCTGCGGGCCTTCGTGATGTCCGGCTGTCTCACTTTGGGATCGTCCATGGGGAGGGGACGATAAACGAGGCGGCTGCGCGATCCCGTCATGGTCAGGATCGATCGGGCGATCTGCTCGATCGTCATCTCGTGCGGGTTTCCGATGTTGATCGGATCGTTGGCGCTCGAGTGCATCAGGCGGACGATGCCGTCGACCAGGTCGCTGATGTAGCAGAAGCTGCGCGTCTGGGTGCCGTCGCCGAAAATCGTGAGGTCCTCGTCGCGAAGCGCCTGAGAGATGAAGGTCGGGACGGCCCGCCCGTCGTTGACCCGCATGCGAGGCCCGTAGGTGTTGAAGATCCGGGCGATCTTGGTGTCGAGCCCGTGATAGCGGTGATAGGCGACCGTCATCGCCTCGGCGAACCGCTTGGCTTCGTCGTAGACACCGCGCGGCCCGATGGGGTTCACGTTCCCCCAATACGTTTCCTTTTGCGGGTGCTCGAGCGGGTCGCCGTAGACTTCCGAGGTGGAGGCGAGCACGAACTTCGCGCCCTTCGCCTTTGCCAGCCCCAGCACCTTGTGGGTACCGAGCGCACCGACCTTGAGCGTCGGAATCGGCAGCTCGAGATAGTCGATGGGGCTCGCAGGGCTCGCCCAGTGCAGCACGAAGTCGACGTGCCCGTCGATGTAGATGTAGTTCGTGACGTCGTGCTTCATGAAGAGGAAGTCCCGGTTCACCAGGTGCGCGATGTTCTGGATGTCGCCGGTCAGCAGATTGTCGATCCCGATGACGGCGTAATCCAGATCGAGCAGCCGCTGGGCCAGGTGCGATCCGATGAACCCGGCCGCGCCGGTGATGACGATGCGGGGCTTCACTGCACTCAGTAGGCTCGCTGGAAGAAGCCGCGGATGAGGGTGAGCCAGAGGATCTTGAAGTCCAACCCCAGCGACCAATTCTCGATGTAGTACAGGTCGTACTCGATCCGCTTCTCAATCGACGTGTTGCCGCGCCAGCCGTTCACCTGGGCCCCGCCGGTGATGCCGGATTTCACCTTGTGGCGTAGCATGTAGTGCGCGAACCGCTGTTTGAACTGCTGCACGAAGAACGGGCGCTCCGGGCGGGGGCCGACGAGCGACATGTCGCCCTTGAAGACGTTCCAGAGCTGCGGCAGCTCATCGAGATCGAAGCGGCGAAGGATCCGGCCGATCGGGGTGCAGCGGGGGTCGTCTTCGCGTGCCCAGACCGGGCCGGTGTCCCGCTCCGCCTCGTGAAACATCGATCGGAACTTGAAGACGGTGAAGGCGCGGCCGTCCAGGCCCATGCGCTCCTGACGGTAGAAGATGGGCCCCGACGAGGTCAGCTTGATGACAAAAGCGATGAGCCCCAGCGGCATGGCCAGCAGGGTGAGGGCGACCGCCGACATTGCGAAGTCCACCGCGCGCTTGACGAGCGAGTTCAGGCCCTGGAGCGGCGCGTCGTTGATGTTGATGATCGGGATGCCGTCCAGATCCTCGAGGCGCGCCCTGAGGGCGATGAACTGCAGGAGATCCGGAACGACCTTGGCGTCGATCCCCTCGCGGCTCACATCTTCCAGCACCTGCATCAGCTTGGTATGTTCCTCGAGGGGTAACGCGACATACGCGTGGTCCACGTGCTCGCGTTCCGCGATCTCGCCCACCTCTTCAAAGGTCCCGAGCAGCGGCAGCCCGCGGTAGCCGAGGTGATCGCCGCCGGCTCGATCGTCGACGAACCCGACGACCTTGAAACCGAGCGCCCGGTGCTCGAGGATCTTGTCCGCGACCAGCCGCCCGAGGTCACCGGCCCCGACAATCAGGATGCGCTTCAGCCCGATGCCGGCGCGCCATCGACGCTCGAGGGCCTGCCGCACCAGCTCGCGCGAGGCATAGGTGAGGCCGACGTTGACGATCAGCAGGAGCGCCCAGACGGGCTGCGACACCTCGAACGCGCCGCGATCCTTCAGCTCGTCCGGCACGTAGTAGGTCTGGAAATACAGCGTGCCCACCACGCCGAACATCACCGCGACGATGCTGCCGACGAGCACGCCGAAGAAGTCGTCGACGCGCGATCGGCCGCGGCGCAACCGATAGAGGCCCTGAAGGTGAAAGCCCAGCGGGACGGCGATCGCAATGAACGGAAAAATAGCGACGTACTGCAGGAAGGGCGGATACCCCTTCGTGACCGGAAGGAGGCCGGTCTCGAACCGGAGCAGATACGCGATCACGAGCGCCACGATGCCCGCCAGCGCATCGGTGACGATGAAGAACGCGGTGAGGAGCCGGTTGTAGCGTTTTACCATCGGGTGCCCACCGGCGCCGCCAGCGTCTCCTCGACACAGGCGGCCATCTCGGCTTCGAATCGATCGCGTCCGAACCGCTCGGCGTGCCGGCGGATGACCGCCGGGTCGAACGGCGTCGCAACCGCGTCGCGCATGGCGGTGGCCAGCGCCTCGTCGGACAGATCGCCCACGAGGAGGCCGGTCGTGCCGTCGACGACCGTCTCGAGCGCGCCGCCCCTGGCCAGCGCCACGACCGGACGACCGCACGCCTGGGCTTCGAGCGGCGCGATGCCGAAGTCCTCCTCGCCGGGCATCACGAGCGCGGCGCTCCGGCGATACAAGTCCCGCACCTCTTCATCGGAACGATTCCCCAGAAACTCGACCGTCGGTCCGGCCTGTTCCTGCAGCCGCGCGCGCTCCGGTCCCACGCCGACGATCTTCAGCGGGACTCCGGCCATTCGGGACGCGCGGATCGCCACGTCGATCCTCTTGTACGGCACGAGGGCAGAAACGATGAGCAGAAAGTGATCGTCGGCAAGCGTGGCAGGGTGATAGAAGCGAGTGTCCACCGGTGGATGTACCACACTCGCGCGGCGATTATAGTATCGGGCGATCCGCTGCGCAACATGTTGAGAGATCGCCACATAACGATCCGCGCGCGCGGCCGTGTCGCGGTCCCAGCGCGCCAGGTGGCTCAGGACGGGCTTCAGGAGGCGGCTTGGCCAGCGGCCGACCCGGTCGGGCCCGAAGTACGCGTCGAACTGGTCCCACGCGTACCGCATCGGCGTGAGGCAATAGCACAGGTGGCGCACCCGACCGGGGGTCACGAGCGACTTGATCGCGCAGTGGCTCGTGCTGATGACGAGATCGACCTGGTCCAGATCGAACTGCTCGACCGCAGTCGGGTAAAGGGGGAGGTAGTGCCGGTACCAGCGTTGAACGTTCGGCAGACGCTGGACGAACGACCGATGGACCGTCCGGCCCTCGATCGACGAAGCCACCGACCCGTTGACGTGCACCAGCGTGAAGAGCTCGGCGCGCGGATAAAGCTGGCACAGGACCTCGAGAACACGTTCGCCCCCTCGCATTCCCGTGAGCCAGTCGTGCGCGAGCGCGATGCGCGCTCCCGAGACTCGACTCGTGCCGTTCACGCCACCTCCTGGTAAATCTCCCAGACCCGCTGGACCGACCGCGCCCACGAGTACTGTTTGACGCGGGACAGTCCGCGGGCCCGCAGATCCGCCCTGAGCTCCTGATCGGTCAGCGCGCGCCGCATCCCCTCCGCGATCGCTTCCGGGTCGTGGGGGTCGACCAGGATCGCGGCGTCGCCCACGACCTCCGGCAACGACGACACGTTCGAGGTGACGACCGGCGTGCCGCTCGCCATGGCCTCGAGCGGTGGCAGACCGAATCCCTCGTAGAGGGAGGGAAAGGCGAACACACCGGCGAGCCGATACAGGACCGCGAGCGTTTCCACCGGCACGAAGCCGAGAAAGCGGACGTATTTGTGCAGATGATGCCGGTGCACGGCGTGGCGCAGGCCCGGGTACTTGGAGATCTCGTCGCCGATGATGAGCAGCTTGAGGTGCTCGAACTCGTGCCGCCGCAGCCGATGGAAGGCTTCGATGAGCCGCTCGAGATTCTTGTGCGGCTTGATGTTCCCGACATAGAGCACGAACCGCTCGTGAAGCTGATACCGCTCGCGGACGCGCGCGATCTCCTCCTCGTCGGGCTCCGTGCCGAGGCGCTCGTCAATCGCGTTGTAGATCACGGCGATCTTGGCGGGGGGCACGTGAAAGAAGCGCAGGATGTCCGCCTTGGACGCCTCCGACACGGTGAGGATGCGTGACGAGCGCTTGGCCGCGGACCAGAGCGAGGCCCGCGCGTACGCATACGCGAGCCGGTTCGGCAGGTATTGGGGAAACATCAAGTGGATGCAGTCGTGAATCGTCACGACCGAGCGGCACAGCGTGAGGGGCGGCAGCACGTAATGCGGCGCATGAAAGAGATCGACCCGCTCGCGCCGCAGGCTGAGCGGCACCCGCACCTGCTCCCGCAACGAATACGGCGGCGACGGTTCGACGACCGGCCGGAAGTTCGCGCCGAGATCGGGGAGCCGTGCGGTGTCCTCCGGACGACAGAGCAGGATGTACTCGGTCGTCCGATCGATTTGGGCCAGGTACTTCAGAAGATTGCGGATGTAGGTGCCGATGCCGAAGTCGTGGAGCTTTCGGATGTCGATCGCCACGCGCACCGGTGAAACGTATCACAAGGGCTCGGGATTCGGGATCGGGGCTCGGGATTCGATGGCCCCACGCAGCGGGACACGCCGCCTACGAATCCCGAATCCCGACGCCCGAATCCCGACTCGGCGGGAGCCTTCCGCGTAGTGCGAGATAGAGCCGCAGCCATGGCAGCCAGCGCGGCGCGTGCTTCGCGTAGAACGCGAGCTGGCTGCGTCGATAGTGCGCCTCGGCGGCGCGAGGGTCGAACGCGACCGACTGCCCGCGCGCGTGCACGACGTCGATCTCCGGCGCGAAGCGGATCAGGCGGCCGAGCGCGCGCAGCCGCGCGCAGAAGTCCACGTCTTCCGCGTACAGAAAGAAGCGCTCGTCGAGCAGGCCGGCTCGATCGGCGTCGGCCCGGCGGACGAGCAGGCACGCCCCACTGATCCAGTCCGGCGTCCGGGGTCGCGAGACGAGTCGCTGCACATAGGCCCGTGCGCCCGGAATCCCCGACCGAGAGGCCCGAACGAGGAGCTTTTGCCGCAGCTCGTTCAGCGGCGAGAACATGCGGCCGAACGAGAGTTCAACCTGCCCCGTGTCGTCGACGAGGCGCGGCCCGATCGCGGCGGCGTCAGCGTGTCGCTCGAGCGCGGCCACGAGCCGATCGAGTGCGCCTGACGGCACGATCGCGTCGCTGTTCAGGAGCAGCACGAATTCACTGCGCGTCCGCCGAATGCCGACGTTGGTCGCGGCGGCGAACCCCCTGTTGTCCGGGAGCCGGATCAGCGTCACCGACGGCCATTCGGCCGCGACGCGGTCGGCGCTTCCGTCACTCGACGCGTTGTCCACCACCACGATTTCGTGCGACCGCTGCGGTGGAGCAGCCCCCAGCGAAGCGAGACAGCGTTCCAGGTGCTCGCGTGCCTGGTAGCTGACAATGACGATGGCGAGGTCGGTCATGAGGCTTGATGAGGCAGTCCGGACGGGGGCTTTGGACTGTGGGCCGCTTCGAGCGCCTCGAGCGTCTGACGCGCTGCCTCGGACCAGGAGAACCCGCGAAGCACGACCGCCGCGCGGTCGAGCCGCCGCCGCCGCGCGTCGGCGTCCGATATCAGTTGCGCGAGCGCCGCTGCGGTCCCGCCAACGTCGCCGCGCCCGACGTAGACCGCCGCATCGCCATACAGCTCTCGGGCGACAGCCGTGTCGAGCACCACAATCGGCACGCCCGCGGCGAGGGCTTCCAGCGGCGTCAGACCGAAGCCCTCGTACTCAGACAGAAATCCAAAGACGCTGGCTCGCTCGTAGAGGCGCACCAGCTCCTCGTCGCTGACATACGATCGCAGCGACACTCGCTCCGGGATCCCCAGTCGCACGGCGAGGGCCGCAAGATCCTGGTGCGGGTATGTGCGGTCTTCCCCGACGATCTCGAGCCTGGCCCCCGGATGGGTTCGAGTCAGGTCGCGAAAGGCGCTCAACAGATCCGGGAGACGCCGCCGGTTGAACAACGATCCGACGAACAACACGAGCGGCTCGCGCTCCGCCTGCGACGCGCGTGCCCCGGGCGTCGTCGACGGGCCTGCGTCGGGCGCCGTCGTCCCCCGACTGGGCTTGGGACGACCCTGTGGCTCTCCTCCCTCGACCGCGCTCGGGACGACGCCGAGCCTGTCGAAGGGTCGAACGGTCGAAGGGCGTGGCTCGCTGACCCCCAGACGGATGACGCGGATGGCGTTGGCGCTGATGCCCATCCGCTCGACGAGCTCGCGCTTCGAGAACTCCGAATCCGTCAGCACCAGGCGAGCAGCCCGCGCGGCCCTGCGCGTCAGCCAGCGCAGGCGCGTGCCTTCACGCCAGCGATACCACTCCGGATGCGCCTCGAACGAGATGTCGTGAACCGTCAACACCGTCGGGACGCCGCACCGCAGCGGTGACGTGTAGGCCGGCGCGAAGAGGACGTCCGGACGATCGCGACGCAGCGCCGAAGCAAGACGAATCTGTTCCCAGATGGCTCCCGGGTGGCCGCCGATGACCTGCACGACGAGATCGAGCGCTCGTGCCCGGGGGGCCACGGTCTGGATGTCGATCGGCGCCGGCGTGTACAACGTGAAGCGGTGGCCCCGTGTTTCGGCCATATCTCCCCACGCGGTGAGCAGGTGGGACAGATACCGCCCAACGCCGGTCGGCCGGCCACAGAGCTCACGGGCGTCGATGGCGATGTGCATCACAAGACCAGTAGTTATCAGGTTTCAGTTATCAGTTCTCAGGGTGTTCTCGGTTGTCTGTCAGTCCTCGCCTTAACTGAGAACTGTGAACTGATGACTGAGAACTGTTTCAACGCGCTTGTCGTGCCACGAGCGCGTGCTCGTAAGCCTGCTTGAGCGCTTCCGCCGCGTGGTCCCAGGTCATCTCGCGTACGCGCAAGCGCCCGCTGGCCGCGGAGGCCGCGGCAAACGGATCGTCTTCGAGCATGCGTTGAATCGCGCCCGCCCAGCCGTCGACATCCTCCGGGTCGACGAGCAGCCCCGCGCTGCCGGCCACCTCCGGCAGCGACCCTCGTGTCGACACCACGACCGGCACGCCGCAGGCCATCGCTTCGAGCACCGGCAGCCCGAACCCTTCGTCCAGCGACGGCAGAACCAGCAGTCGCGCGCGCCGATACAGCTCGAGGCGCTGGTCCGTCTCCACGTACCCGAGATGACGGACGTGACCCGCGAGCGGCGGCCGCGTCAGGCGATCGAGCCAGCCGCGCGCGGCGGCGGTCGCCTTCCCGCCCAGCACGAGATCCGGAACCGGGCGGCCGGCGTCGAGCAGTCGCGTGTAGGCGTCGAGGAGCACGCCGATGTTCTTGCGCGGCTCGAGCGTTCCCAGAAACACGATATCCCGAGGTTCCCGGGCGCTCGCAATCCGATCCGCCCACGCCGGCGCGCCTGGCCGGCAGAGCGCGATCCGGTCGTGCGAGATCCCGAGCCGTTGCCGAATCAGACGGCCGGTGTGGTGGGAAGGCACGATGATCATGTCGGCTCGTTCGGCGTGACGACGAACGAGGCCGGGGTAATCGCGACGGATTTCGGCCTCGGTGTGGGACGGGAAATCGAGGAAGTGCAGGTCGTGGATCGTGATCACTTGCGCGGCGCGGGTGCTGGGGATGGCGAGCGGGTGCGCGGCGTGCACGACGTCGAACCTCCGGCGGGCCACGAGCTCGATCGGCGGCCATCCCAACCGGTGCCAGCCGAGGTTCAGCATCCGGACCGGAATTCGCACGTCCACTGCCTCGGCCGGTCCCAGCTCCCGACGCGCCGACGGCCTCAGCCGGTCCTTCCAGGAGCTCGTGAACACCGTGACGTCGATCTTCAACGCGGCGTGGCGGGCGAGCGCCGCGGCGATCTGATGCACGAATTCCCCGGCACCGGTGCGCTCCCGCAGCGCCGGACGATAGTCGATGAGCACCCGCATGCGAAGCCCGCCCGATCGTATCCCGAACCGCTTAGGGAACCGCAACCTCTTGATGGTGAGGAACTTGACTGCCACTACCTGGTGTGTTAAGGTCGGGAATTTTGAATCGGCCGCTCGGCCTCGACCGAAGCGTGTCTCTGAAAACGGATCGTCGCCACCAGTCAGCGCCGCGAGCGTGAGCGACCCGCCTCCGCTCTTCGAGCTTCCGCCTTCGCTGAAGCGACGGCGGACCGCCGAAGCCTTGACGGAGGCTGGTCGGCGGGCAAGGCCGCTTGTCCGCCGTAGCCTTGGCGAAGGCGGATGGCAGGCGGTGGGGGTGGGGCCCCCACCGAGAATGCCTGGGAGAGGGATCGTCGCAAGTAATCAACGCCGCGAGCGTGAGCGAGCGGTGGCAGGCGGTGGGGGTGGGGCCCCGCCGCAAACTAAATAATGAAGATCGCAGTCATCGGCACCGGCTATGTCGGGTTGGTGGCCGGCGCGTGTCTGGCCGAGCACGGCAACGAGGTCGTCGGCGTCGACAATGACGCGGCGAAGATCCGCCTCCTCAAGCGCGGGCAGATGCCGATTTACGAGCCCGGCCTCGAGGAGATGGTCCGGCGCAACCGGCAGGAACAGCGACTGAGCTTCACGACCGCGCTCGCCAAAGCCGTGCGATCCTCGAGCATCGTGTTCGTGGCCGTCGGAACGCCGCAGGACGAGGACGGCTCCGCGGATCTCACGCAGGTGTTGGACGTCGTCCGCGACGTCGCGCGCGCCATGGACGGCTACAAGGTGATCGTCGACAAGAGCACGGTTCCGGTCGGCACGGCGGCCAGGGTCCGCGAGATCGTCCGCCGCGAGACGACGCACCCGTTCAGCGTGGTGAGCAACCCAGAGTTCTTGAAGCAGGGCGCGGCCATCGACGACTTCATGCGGCCCGATCGCGTGGTGATCGGGGCGGAGGATCCGCGAGCGAGGGAGCTGATGGAGGAGCTGTACCGCCCGTTCACGCGCACGGGCGCCCCGATCCTCGTGATGGACTGCGCGAGCGCCGAGATGACGAAGTACGCTGCCAACGCGCTACTGGCGTCGCGGATCTCCTTCATGAACGAAGTGGCCAACGTCTGCGAGCTGTTCGGCGCCAACGTGGACGAGGTGCGCAAGGCGATCGGCGCCGACCGACGCATCGGCCGGTCCTTCCTCTTTCCTGGTGTCGGCTACGGCGGCAGCTGCTTTCCCAAGGATGTCAAGGCTCTTGTGAAGCTCGCGTCCGACAAGGGGTACGACTTCGATCTGCTGAAGTCCGTCGAGCGCGTGAACCAGCGGCAGAAGGAGCGGTTGGTCGCCAAGATCGAGCGGCACTTCGGCTCCGTGAAGGGGAAGACGATCGCGATCTGGGGACTGGCGTTCAAGCCGCGCACCGACGACATGCGCGAGGCGCCGGCCATCACGGTCATCGAGAAGCTCCTCGCGCAGGGCGCGCGTGTGCAGGCGTACGATCCGGAAGCGGAGCAAGTCGCGAAGCGGATCTTCGGCACCCGCATCACGATGCCGGGCAAGAGCTACGACGCGCTTCGGGATGCCGACGCGCTGGCGATCATCACGGAGTGGAACGAGTTTCGCGAGCCAGACTTTGCGCGCATGCGGAAGCTCCTGCGCGCGCCGGTCGTCTTCGACGGGCGCAACATCTACGATCCCGCCCTGATGAAGTCGCAGGGTTTCACCTACTACTCGATCGGACGCTGACGTGCCTGCGATCCTGGTCGCGGGCGGCGCAGGCTACATCGGCAGCCACACGGTCAAGGCGCTGGTGCGGGCGGGCCGCCGCGTGGTCGTGTACGACAACCTGTCGAGCGGGCATCAGCAGGCAGTGACCGGCGCGGCCTTCGTCGAAGGCGATATCAGCGACGTCGCGGCGCTGCGGCGGACGATGCGGCAACACGAGGTCGACGCGGTCATGCAGTTTGCCGCGTTCCTCATCGTCTCCGACTCCGTCGGCGATCCGATCGGGTACTATCGCAACAACGTTCGGGGCACGCTCAGCGTGCTCGAAGCCATGGCGCTCGAATCGGTGGGGCGGCTCGTGTTCTCGTCGACGTGCGCCGTCTATGGTGAGCCCATCGAGGTGCCAATCACGGAAAGCCACCCGACGAACCCGATCAATCCCTACGGTGAGACCAAGCTGGCGATCGAGCGCGCGCTCCCGCACTTCGAGCGCGCGTACGGTCTCAAGGCGATCCGGTTGCGCTACTTCAACGCGGCCGGCGCGGATCCCGAGGGCGAGCTCGGCGAAGAGCACGACCCCGAGATTCACCTCATCCCGCGGGCCATCGACGCCGCCCGTGGCGGAGCCGAGCTGCTCGTTTTCGGCGACGATTACGGCACCCCGGACGGCACCTGCCTCCGCGACTACATCCACGTGACAGACCTGGCCGACGCGCACGTGCGTGCGCTCGACCGCCTGGAGGGCGGCGGATCGTCGACGGTCTACAACCTCGGCTACGGTCGGCCGTACTCGGTCGAGCAGGTCGTCGACGCGGTCTCCGACGTGGTCGGCCGTCCGGTGCCGTGCCGGCTCGCGCCGCGGCGTCCTGGCGATCCCGCGGTCCTCTATGCGGCCAACGGCCGGGCCCGGCAGGAGTTGGGCTGGGAGCCCCGTTACGACGATCTGCGGACGATCGTCGAGCACGCATGGCGCTGGCGCGAAACCCATCCGAACGGCTATCCCCCAGATCGCTGATGCCGGGCCCTTCGACCCCTCGAGACCCTCGGGGTCGTCCCGAACCCAGCCGAGGGACGACGAAGCCCAGGTCGGGCCCCTCAACGGAGCTCAGGGCAGGCCTTCGAGGCACGCTCACCAATCCGCTGCTGTCGGTGGTGATGCCCGTCTTCAACGAGCAGGAGACGATCGAGGCAATCATCCGCCGGGTGGTCGCGGTGCCGCTCAGGATCGAGCTCATCGTCGTCGACGATGCGTCGACCGACCTCACCCCCGATATCCTGCAGCGATTGAACCGTGAGCTGGGGTTCAAGCTGATCCTGCAGCCGCAGAACGCCGGGAAGGGCGCCGGCCTGCGCCGCGGTTTCGAGGACGTGACCGGCGATATCGTCGTCGTACAGGACGCGGATCTGGAATACTCGCCCGAGGAGTATCCGAAACTCATCGAGCTCATCTGCCAGGGGCGCGCGGACGTCGTGTACGGCTCGCGCTTTCTCGGCCGCCACCGGGTCTTTCTCTTCAGTCACTACCTCGGCAACCGCTTCCTGACGCTCGTGACCAACCTGCTCTACAACACGATGCTGACCGACATGGAGACCTGCTACAAGGTGATGCGCACGAGCGTGCTGCGATCGATGGAGTTGAAGCAGCAGCGCTTCGGCATCGAGCCGGAGTTGACGGCGAAGGTGTTCAAGCGGGGCTACCGGGTGTACGAAGTCCCGATCACGTACGACGGCCGGGGGTACGAGGAAGGGAAGAAAATCACCTGGCACGACGGACTGGTCGCGCTCTGGGTGCTCATCAAGTATCGTTTTACTGAGTAGTGATCAGTTTTCAGTTATCAGTTATCAGTTGACAAGGTGACCCGTCCTTCGCTTCAGGTCGCAGGTTTAGAACTGAAAACTGAAAACTGAAAACTGAAGACTGAGTAGTGCAGCCCCTCTTCCGCCTGTTCCGCTACGCCGCGCCCTATCGGGGCCGGCTCGCCGCGGCGTTCGTGGCGATGCTGTTCTACGCCGCCGGCTCGGCGGCGCTTGCCTATCTGATCAAGCCGATCATCGACAAGGTGTTGCCGAGCCGGGAAGACCTGCAGATCACGGCAGTGGCGATCATCGCGGCGTACGTCTGCAAAGGCCTGGGGTCGTACTTCTCCGAGTACCTGATGGCCGATGTCGGCCAGCGGGTTGTGACCGATCTGCGCAATCTCCTCTACCACCATGTCCTCGATCAGTCCGCGACGTTCTTCAAACAGCGGACGACCGGTCAGCTGATGTCGCGGCTGACGAACGACGTGGGTCAGGTCCAGCGGGCGGTCTCGGAGACGATTGCGGATCTGATTCGCGAGTCGGTCGCCCTGGCCGGGTACGCGGCGCTGCTCTTCTACTACGATTACGGGCTGGCGCTCGTCTGCATGACCGGCGCGCCGCTCGTGCTCTATCCGCTGGTGCGGCTGGGTCAGCGGCTGCGGCGAACGACCCGGCTGAGCCAGGAAGCGCTCGAGCACATGTCGCATGTGAGCGCGGAGGCGTTCACCGGCCATCGGATCGTCAAGGCGTTCGGGGCGGAGACGCGGGAGGCGGAGCGGTTCGGCCGCGCCGCGTTCCGCCTGTACCGCGCCAACATGAGGGTCACCCGGGTCCTGTCGATTCTCCCGCCGCTGATGGAGCTTCTGGGCGGGGTCGGGATCGTGGCGGCGCTCTGGTACGGCAGCAGGGAAATCGTCTCGGGACGGCTCACGACGGGCGACTTCGCGTCGTTTGTCGCGGCGCTCTTTCTGATGTACGGCCCGGCCAAGAAGCTCAGCCGCGTCAACGCCAGCATCCAGCAGGCCGTGGCCTCGTCCGAACGGATCTTCGAGCTGCTCGACACCCACAGCGAGGTCATTGAAGCGCCTGACGCCATCGAGCTGAGGAAGCCACCCGACGCCATCGAGTTTCGCCATGTCCGGTTCGGGTACGACGACGCTCGACACCGGCCGATTCTGAAGGATGTGACCCTGACGGTGCAGGCGGGCCAGATGATCGCGATTGTCGGCCAGAGCGGCGCCGGCAAGACTACCCTGGTGAACCTCCTGCCCCGGTTCTACGACGTGACGGACGGTGCGATCCTGATCGACGGCGTCGACATCCGGCGCGTGACCCTGAAGTCGCTGCGATCGCAGATCGGGCTCGTCACCCAGGAAACCGTGCTGTTCGACGACACGGTCGCGAATAACATCGCGTATGCGGCGCCGGGCGCCAGCATCGTGGAGATCGAGGCGGCGGCCCGCGCCGCCCACGCGCACGAGTTCATCAGCGCGATGCCGAACGGGTACGCCTCGAAAATTGCCGAGCGGGGGCAGCGCTTGTCCGGAGGGCAGCGGCAGCGGCTCGCCATTGCGCGCGCGCTGCTCAGAAACGCGCCGATTCTGATCCTCGACGAGGCCACCTCGTCGCTCGACACCGAGTCGGAGCTGCTGGTGCAGGACGCGCTCGCCAACCTGATGCTGAACCGCACCTCGTTCGTCATCGCGCACCGGCTCTCGACGGTCAGGCGGGCGGATCTCATCATCGTCCTGGAGGCCGGCGAAATCGTCGAGATGGGCCGGCACGACGAGCTGTTGGCCCGGCCGGAGGGCGCCTACGCGCGGCTGCATGCCCTGCAGCTTCTCGGGATGAAGCGAGACGAGGTGACGCCCGCGCGATGATCAAGAGCATGACGGGGTTCGCGTCGCTGACCCGCGAGGACGAACGCGTCACGATCGGCGTCACCCTCCGGTCGGTGAACCATCGCTATCTCGACCTGCAGCTGCGGACGCCGACGGCGCTCGCCGAGCTCGAGCCACAGCTTCGCGCGCTGGTCCAGCGGCATGCGGGCCGCGGGCGGGTGGAGCTGTCCGTCCAGGTGCAGCTGCGCCAGCCGCCGCCCGTGCAGGTCGAGATCAACGAGGCGTTCTTGTCGGCGATCGGGACTGCGCTAGGCCAGGCTCGGGACCGCGGGCTCCTTCAGGGCGCGTTGACTCCAGGCGACCTGCTGCGGTTTCCACAAGCGTTCACGATCAAGGAGCAGTCGCTCGACCAGGATCCGGCTCTGGCGGCGCATGTCGCCAGCATGGCGTTGAAGGCGATCGAAGAGGCGCTGGTGGCGCTGGACGCGATGCGAACGCGGGAAGGCGAGTTCCTCGCCCAGGACCTGAATCGACGCCGCGCGGCCGTGGCTGAGATGGTCGATGGGATTGCGCGCGCGGCCAAGGACGGCGAGGCCGCCTTGATCGCCCGGCTGGGCGAACGCGTGCGCGAATTGACCAGCGAGTTCCAGTTGGAGCCGGCCGCCGTGGCGCAGGAGATCGTCAGAACCGCCGCCCGCTCGGACATCAGCGAGGAGGTCGTGCGGTTTCGCGGTCACATCGGGCAATGGGGTATCCTGAGTGAAAGTGCCGAGCCCTGCGGACGCAAGCTCGACTTCCTGCTGCAGGAGATGAACCGCGAGGTCAACACCATGGGCTCGAAGGCCGACGGCCTTCAGGTGTCGGAGCTCATCGTCGCGGCCAAAGCCGAGCTCGAGAAGATGAGGGAACAGGTCCAGAATGTCGAGTGAGCCAGCAGGTCGCCGCCCGACTTTTCGAGAGCCACAGGGTCGTCCCGAGCCCGGTCGAGGGACGACAGGCGCAGGGCGCCTCGAGCCTGTCGAGAGGCGGGGATTGTTGTTCGTCGTCTCCGCGCCTTCAGGTACCGGCAAGACGACGCTGGTCGAGCGGCTGATCGAGGGAGTGCCGAACCTGCGGATGTCGCGATCGTACACGTCGAGGCCGGTGCGGGCCGGCGAAATCGACGGGGTCGACTACCATTTCATCAGTCGGGCGCGTTTCGACGCGATGATTGGGGCCGACGAGTTCATGGAGTCGGCCGACGTTTTCGGCAACCTGTACGGGACCGCGCTGGCCGACACCGAGCGGGTCCTGGCACGCGGCGAGGATCTGGTCCTGGTCATCGACGTGCAGGGCGCGCGCCAGGTGCGCGAGCGCGGCATTCCGGCCACGTCGATCTTCGTCCTGCCGCCCTCGTTCGCCATCCTGGAGCGGCGACTGAGGGGCAGGAGCCAGGACGACGAGGCGCAAATTCGGCGGCGGCTGGCAGTCGCACGTGAGGAAGTCGGGGCGTTTCGTGAGTACGATTACCTGGTGATCAACGACGAGCTCGAGTCGGCGGTCGAGCGGCTGCGGTCGATTGTCATCGCCGAGCGGGCCAGTCGGCGGGCGACGGGATCCGAGGCCGAACGCATCATCGAGACGTTCGCAGATGACCGGACGAAACAAGCAAGATCCGGCGCGTAAGCGACGCCTGGCGGTGGGGGTGGGGCATGATAGATAGATCCAAACTGACTAATTCCTTCGAATTCGTCGTCGTGGCGGGCGCGCGCGCGCGCCAGCTGATGCGGGGGGCGCAGCCGCGCGTCACCGCGTCGACCAAGCCCGTGACGACCGCCCAGCGTGAAGTCCTGGGCGGTGCGGTCGCTCCTGAAACGGAGCAGGGTGCCGCCGAGGTCGCCCCGCCGAGTCCGGGAGGGGAGCGCGCGGCGGAGAATAGGTGAAGAATCGCGGATTGGAGGTTGCCGAATGCGGATTGATTGTCGAGTATTGATTGGTGGGAATCAATCCGCAGTCCGCAATCCGCAATGACGATGTTCTGATCATGCTGGTAGCCCTTGGCGTCTGCGGCGGGATCGGCGCCTACAAGGCGGTCGAGATCGCGCGCGGCCTGCAGAGTCGTGGCCACGACGTCGTGGCGATCATGACGCGATCGGCCCGGAAGTTCGTCGGGCCGCTTACCTTCGAGGCGATCACCCGGAGGCGCGTCATTACGAGCCAGTTCGCCGAGGGAGCTAACGCGGACATCGAACACATCTCGCTGGCGACGGCGGCGAGCCTGCTCGTCGTCGCGCCCGCGACGGCGAACGTGATCGGCAAGTTCGCGAACGGCATTGCAGACGATTTCCTGTCCTCGCTGTATCTGGCCATCAGAGCGCCGGTGTTGATGGCCCCGGCCATGAACACGAATATGCTCGAGCACGAGGCGGTCAAGCGGAACATCGCGACGCTGTCGGCGCGCGGCGTGCGGTTCGTCGAGCCGGGATCCGGCTATCTCGCGTGCGGCTGGATTGGGAAGGGCCGGCTCGCCGAGCCCGACGCGGTCGTCGAAGCCGCGGAGGCGATGCTGCGGCCGAGCGGACCGCTCGCGGGCCGCAAGGTCCTCGTGACCGCGGGTCCCACCTACGAAGACCTCGATCCCGTGCGCTTCATCGGCAATCGGTCGAGCGGCAAGATGGGGTTCGCCCTTGCCGCGGAGGCCACCGCGCGCGGCGCCGATGTGGTGCTGGTGATGGGGCCGACGCCGTTGGCTCCCCCTCAGGTGTCCGAGCTGGTGCGCGTGAGACGCGCGACCGAGATGCATGGGGCGGTGATGCAGCGCGCGCCCGCGGTCGAGGTCGTCATCATGGCGGCGGCGGTCGCCGACTACGCGCCGCGGCACAGCGAGGCGGAGAAGATTGCAAAACAGGCGGATGGCATGGTGCTCGCGCTCGAGCGGACGCCCGACGTGCTCGCGGATCTCGGTCAGTGGAGGGCGGTAGGCGGACGGGAGCGTCCGCTGCTCGTCGGCTTTGCCGCTGAAACCTCGAACGTCGACGCCAAAGCGCGCGAGAAGCTGCGCCGGAAGAAAATCGATCTCATCGTCGCCAACGACGTGTCGCGCGAGGGCACGGGGTTCGAGGGCGACGCGAATGCCGTGGCGCTCATCGCTGCCGATGATGAAGGCGGCGGGGCGGGCGCCGAGCTGCCGGCCCTTCGGACGAAGCGCGAGATCGCGGCGACGATCCTTGATCGCGTCGAAGCGATGCTTCAGAAACCGCAAGCCGCCGCGGGGACGAGGTCCTAGCTCTGATGAGCCGTGCGCCTCACGAGCTCTTTCTCGTTCGCGGCCTATAATCTCGGGACGTCTTCCCTCATGGATCTCCGCGATCAACTTGCCGAACACCTGGTGTTTCTGAGTGAGCTTGGCGTGACCGGCTTGAGCCGCGATCCGAAATGGCGGCAGCGCGCCGACGATGCGTGGAACGCGGCGAGCGCCGCCGACATGTCGCCGGCCGTCGCGGTATCCACTGGAGCGGGCGGGGAAGCGCTCGCCGATATTCGCGCCGACATCGGCGACTGCACGCGCTGCAAGCTCTGTAAGGCAGGTCGCACGCACATCGTCTTCGGCGTCGGCCACCCGAACGCCGACCTGATGTTCGTCGGCGAGGCACCGGGGCAGGACGAAGACATCCAGGGCATCCCGTTCGTCGGCCGCGCGGGGCAGCTCCTGACGAAGATCATCGAATCAATCGGCCTCAAGCGGGACGAGGTTTACATCGCGAACGTGATCAAATGCCGGCCGCCGGGCAATCGCAACCCGGATCCGGATGAAGTCGCCACCTGCGAGCCCTTCCTGTTCCGCCAGATCGCCTCGATCCAGCCGAAGGTGATTGTGGCGCTCGGCAAGTTCGCGGCCCAAACACTCTTGAAGACACAAGATCCGATCTCGAAGCTGCGAGGCCGCGTCTACAAGCACGGCGACGCCCAGCTCATCGCGACCTTCCATCCGGCATTCCTTCTCCGCAGTCCCGATCGCAAGCGCGACGTGTGGGAAGACATGAAGAAGGTCAGGTCGATCCTGAGGGAATAAATCGATCAATGCATTTGGTAACTAGATTTTCAAATGGTTGTCTCTGTCGCTGTCCCGGTCCCCTTCCTCAACCTGCTCACGTACCGAATCCCCGAGGGCATGAACCCGCCGACCAGGGGCGCGAGGGTGCTGGTGCCGCTCGGCAGCCGCATGGTGACGGGTGTGGTGATCGACGGTCCCCATGCCGATCCCCTTGATGACCGAGGAGGGGACTCGGCCGAGGCGGAACGCGAGCACGATTTCAAGGATCTCGTCCGGGTCCTGGACGATGGACCGTTCCTGCCGCAGGAGGTCGTCGACCTGGCGCTGTGGGTGGCTGACTACTATGGCTGCGGACCGGGAGACGCCATCGATGCGGCGATGCCGCCGCGATCGTGGATGGAAGGCGATGCGGCCCGACGTCTTGCCGACGGATCGGCGATCAAGACGCGCAGGCGCAAGCCTGCGACATCGCCGGACCTCGAGTGGCCGCTCGCGGACGCCGCAATCAGCCGGACGCTGACGGTCGAGCAGGCGGCAACGCTCGCTCAGCTCGCCGGGGCCGCGTCGCGAGAGGTGTTCCACGTTGCGCTCCTCCACGGCGTCACGGGCAGCGGCAAAACGGAGATCTACCTGCGGCTCTCGGCCGAGGTGCGGGCGCGCCAACGCCGCGTCCTGATGCTCGTGCCGGAGATTGGCCTGACGGGGGCGATGGTCGCCCAGTGCCGCGGCGCCTTCGGCGACCGCGTGGCGATCCAGCACAGCGGGCTCTCCGACGGGGCGCGCCGCGATCAGTGGCAGCGGATCCGGGAAGGCTCCATCGACGTCGTCGTCGGGACACGGTCGGCGGTCTTCGGGCCGCTCCCGGCGCTCGGCCTCGTCATCGTCGACGAGGAGCACGACGGCTCGTACAAACAGGAAGAGACACCACGGTACCACGCTCGCGATGTCGCGATCGTCCGGGCGAGGCGGGCCGGTGCGCTGGTGGTGCTCGGGTCGGCGACGCCGTCGCTCGAGAGTTACCACAACGCGCGGCAGGGGCGGTACGAGCTGATGACGATCTCGCGGCGAGTGCTGGATCGGCCGCTGGCCGCGGTCCGGCTCGTGGACATGCGCGACGAGTACGCGGAGCGTGGACCGGAGATCTCGCTCAGTCGCGCGCTCGAGCAGGCCATCGACGAGCGCCTGGCCGCGCAGGAACAGGTGCTGCTGCTGCTCAATCGCCGCGGCTTTGCCCGGGCCGTCTTCTGCCGGCAGTGCGCGGGAACTCTCGAGTGCCCAAACTGCAGCGTGTCCCTGACCGTGCATCAGCCGCGGCAGGCAGGCGAAGGCGCCGTGACCCTCGAGGGCGCCCGCGCGCGGTGTCACTACTGCAACTACTCGATGCGCGTGCCGAAGGCGTGCCCATTGTGCGCGGCGCCGTACCTCGAACACCTGGGGATCGGGACCGAGCGAGTGGAAGAGGAGGTCCGGGCGCGGTTCCCGCTCGCGCGGATCGCGCGTCTCGATCGCGACGTCATCAGACGACGCGGCGCGCTGCCTCGACTTCTGGCGTCGTTCGCCGCCCGCGAGATCGACGTGCTGGTCGGGACCCAGATGATCGCCAAGGGCCACGACTTCCCATCGGTCACGCTCGTCGGCGTGGTGTCAGCGGACGTTGGTCTCGGCCTGCCGGACTTTCGAGCGGCCGAGCGCACATTTCAGCTCTTGACGCAGGTCGTGGGTCGCGCGGGCCGCGGTGACAAGTCCGGCGAGGCGATCATCCAGACGCTCTATCCGGATCACTACAGCATCGTCCACGCCTGCCGGCAGGACTACGAGGCGTTCTTCGCCGCCGAGCTGCGATACCGGCGGGCGATGCGGTATCCGCCGATCATCGCGATGGTCAACGCGGTCGTGCGCGGCCGGACGCTCAGCGGCACGATGGACGAGGCATGCGATGTGGCCGAAGAGCTGCGATCGCATGCTCGCGACGCCTTTTCCGTCCTCGGTCCAGCCCCGGCGCCGTTCGTGAAGCTCCGGGGAGAGTACCGCGTTCAGATGTTCTTGAAGGGAACCAGTCGGGCCTCGATGCGAGACGCGGTGCTGACGGCGCTCGACCGTCGTCCGGAGCTCCGGCGGCGTGTCATCGTTGACGTCGATCCCATGCAGGTGCTTTGAAAAGTTTTCAGTTTTCACTGAAAACCAAGAACTGTGAACTGAGAACTTGGTTATCGATTCGGCGGCTCGAGCAGCTCCAGCGGCTCGACCGGCGCGGGCGTGAAGCAGACGACGAACATCACGAGCGCGAACACGGCCAGCCACAACCGCACGCGGTCGAGCGGAACGTGCTCGTCAGGCGTCGGTGGATGCGCCGGACCGAACGCAAACAGCATCACGACCATCAGGACCGTCCAGACCAGCCAGCTCAGTGAGTAGACGACGGTCAGCAGGATGGCCGCCATCACCGTCGCGAGCGTGACGATCGTCGAGCGGCGTCCCAGCACCGCATAGGAGACATGCCCGCCGTCGAGCTGGCCGAGGGGAAACAGGTTGAGCGCCGTCGCCAGCAGGCCGAACCACGCGGCGAAGGCCATCGGGTGGAGATTCACCGAATACCCCTCGGGCACCGTTCCCCAGACCAGCCGCGTTGCCCATTGAAAGAGCAGCGGCTCGCCCAGCGAGAGACCCGTGAAGTCGGACGGCACCCTTGCGACGTGCGACAAGGACAGCCCGATGAACAGCGCGGGCACTGCGACGAGAAACCCCGCGATCGGTCCGGCGACGCCAATGTCGAACAACGTCCGCTTGCTGCGAATCGGCTGCCGGATCCGGATAAACGCGCCCAGCGTACCCGTCAGCGCGATCGGCGCGGGAAGAAAGTACGGGAGCGACGCGTTGACGCCGTAGTAGCGGCAGGCGAGGTAGTGACCCATCTCGTGCGTGCCGAGGATGCCCAGAATCGTCGCCGAGTACCAAAGGCCCTTCAGCATCAGCTGGCGCGTGGCCGGCACGAGGGGCGCGACACTCCGAAAATCCTGCAGGAAGGCTGAGTAGTGGAGGCCGCCTACAAAGGTGGTGGTGATCGCGGTCAGGCAGAAAAGCAGCACGTGCAACCAGACGCGATCCCTCGAACGCGACGGAACCGCCGGCTGCGGCGGCGAGGTCGACCAACCGGACAGGGACTTCTCGCCGGCCCAGCCGGACTCGACGCTCCGGTGGCTCGAAGATTCAGGAGGCAACGAATCCCAGGGTTCGGGGTCTTGAGGTGGCAAGTAACGAAGCTTCGCCTAGAACGAGTGATACTGAAGCTCCGGTGGGCGAAGCTTCGTTACTAGTTGCGCGGCCGCGCTCGCGGCCGCGCCTAAGCCGGGCTTCCACCCCAACGCGGCTGCCGCGTTGGGGACCCCGGGCTTGCGCGGCGACATTGACACGCTCGCACACATTCTAGCCGTGCCAGCACGGCTAGCTGATGTTCTGCAGGTCCTTACCGGGCTTGAAGCGAATCGTACGACCGGGGGGGATACGGACCTCTTTCCCTGTTCGAGGATTGCGTCCGATCCCGCGCTTGCGCGGCTTGACCTGAAACACGCCAAACCCTCGAAGCTCAATCCGCTCGCCACGCTGCATCGACACCCGCATCGCGTCGAAGACCGCGTCCACCGCCAACTCGGCCTTGACCTTCGTAATCTCGGCCGCTTTCGAGACTTCGTTGACAATGTCGAGCTTGATCATGAGGTCCGACTGCCTCCTGTATGGAGGCTAAATACTATAGATACATACACTTAACGCTGTCAAGCCGCCGCCCAGCCCGCGCGAGCTGAAAGCGCTGCGCCACCGGACATACGATAGTGACCTACTGAGCGCGCCGCGGCGGGCATGATGGGTCGGGGCTGTGGTTGCTGCACGCAGCGGATCGTTGGTTCGAGTCAACCGGGCGAGCGAGCAGCGACCCGCCTGCGCTCTTCGAGCTTCGGCGGGCAAGGCCGCTTGTCCGCCGTAGCCTTGGCGAAGGCGGACGGCAGGCGGTGGGCGTGGGGGCCCCACCGCACATTATTAATGATGCATCAGCAATGATGAATCAGCGCCGTCTGGCGCGGGTCGTGCTCGTTGGCCGGCCCAACGTCGGCAAATCCACGCTGTTCAACAGAGTCGCCGGCTCACGCCGCGCGATCGTCGCGCCGATGCCTGGGACAACCAGGGACGTGATCGCGCAGCGGGTGTCGTGGCGCGATGTCGAGTTCGAGCTGACGGACACGGGCGGCATGTTTGGCGCCAGCCGGGATCCGCTGCACGCGCTGGTCGTTCAGCACGGGCGCAACGCCCTGGCCAGCGCCGACGTGATCGTGTTCCTCGTCGATGGTCCTCAGGGCAAAGTTCCTGGGGACGAGGAGATCGCGACCGAGCTTCGACCGCTCGGCATCCCGGTTGTGGTGGCGATCAACAAAGCCGACGATCGGCGGACCGCCGGCAGCGTTGTCGAGTTCTATCGCTTTGGATTCGAGCCCGTGGTCGAAATCTCGGCCGAACACGGTCTCGGCGTGGCGGATCTGCTGGATCAGATCGTCGGGCACCTCCCCGGGACCTCGACGGCGCCGGAGCATGTCCAAGCGGAGGTCGGGGTCGCGATCGTCGGTCGGCCGAACGTCGGCAAATCGTCGCTGGTGAACCGTTTGCTCCGCGAGGAGCGCGTGCTGGTCAGCGACATGCCCGGCACGACGCGCGATGCCGTCGACGCCGTTCTCCGCTGGCACCGTCGATCGTTCCGCATCGTCGACACCGCAGGCATCCGTCGGCCCGGACGGGTGGCCGCATCGGGAGCGGTCGAAGCCACGAGCGTGCTGGTCGCCCGTCGCGCCATCGCGCGCGCCGATGTGGCGGTGCTGGTCGTGGACGCGAGAGAGGGCGCGACCGACCAGGACGCGGCCATTGCGGGAGAGATTCAGCGTGCGGGGCGCGGCATCATCATCGCCGTCAACAAATGGGATCTGGTCAAGGGAAGCGGACAGGAGTTCGTGAGGACGTTCGACGAGCGGATTCGATATCAGCTCAAGTTTCTCGACTACGCGCCAGTGGTCCACCTGTCGGCCCGCACAGGTGAGCGCGTGGAGCGGCTGCTGCAGCTTATCGATCAGGTCGCGGTCGGTCGCCGGAAACGCGTGCCGACGGCCGAGCTCAATCGCTTCGTGACGGCCGTGACCTCGGCGCACCCGCCCGCAAGCCCGGGACGGAAGGCAGTCAAGATCCTGTATGCCACGCAGACAGCGATCGCGCCTCCGACCTTCGTGTTCTTCACCAACGTGGCGACCAAGTTTCATTTCTCGTACGAGCGGTTTCTCGAGAACCGACTGCGGGAGTCATTTGGATTCGCCGGTTCCCCCCTCAGGATTCACGTGCGCCGCACGTAAGGAGGGCGTCCCTCGCGGAGCCTGCAAGCCTGATATAATTTCCCCGGCCGATTCCATGAACGGGCTTCCCGCTGAGATTCCGAATCGTCCGCTGTTCAAGGCCTCGGAAGTCTGCGAGGTCGCGAACGTGCAGCCGTACGTGCTGCGATCCTGGGAGCAGGAATTCCCGGATCTGGGGCACGATCGGCCGGGCGGAGGATCGCGGCTCTACCGGCGCGACGATTTGATGCGGGTGTTGCGGATCCGGCAGCTCGTGTTCGACGAGGGCCTGACCCTCGCGGGGGCGCGGCGCAGGATTCTCGAGGAAACCGGAGAGCTGGACGGCGACGGCGAGCTGCCGATCGCTACTGGCGCCAGTGACACGGGAGTCCCGCACACGCGTGAGCTTTGCGCACGTCTCGCGCAGGTGAGAACCGGACTGCGTTCGGTGCTCGAGCTGCTGGACCGTTCTCGTCCGGCCGGCACCCTCACGTCTCAACCGGCGCACCCGAGTGGTCGTCAAAACGGACGAAAGGGCCGAACGTCGCCGAAGAAGAGAATCGCCAAGCGTCGCGCCTTAGCGAGACGTCGAACGAGTCGATAGTCGATAGTCGATAGTCGGTGGTCGATAGTCGATAGTCAAGAGTCCGCAAGTCATCAGTGGACGACTAGCGCAGTTTTCAGTTCTCAGTAGTCAGTTTTCAGTTCGGATCCCCCCCGCAAATAACTGAAAACTGATGACTGATAACTGAGAACTACGCTACAGCGAAGTGAAAAACGCTGTAAAGACTATCGACTAACGACTACGTCGGGATGTAGCGCAGCCTGGCTAGCGCACCTGACTGGGGGTCAGGGGGTCGCGGGTTCGAATCCCGCCATCCCGACCAATTTTGGTTTGTCGTAGGGCCCCACCCCCACGACCTGCCACGGCTCGCTCTCGCTCGCCGCGCTGATTCGCTGCAACCATCCGTTTGAGCAGAAATGAAAAGGGCCGAGCGAACTCGGCCCTGGGCAGTCGCAAAGCGGGGACTCCCTCAGCAGGCGAGGACCGATTTCACCTTGTCGGTCATCTCCGTGATCGTGAAAGGCTTCTGCAGGAAAGTCGCTCCCGGCTGCAGCCTCGTGGCGGCGACCGCGAACTGATCCGCGTATCCCGACATATAGAGCAGTCTCAGCGTCGGCCGCTGCTGTTTGGCGAGCTTCGCCAGATCCCATCCGTTCATGCCCGGCATAACGATGTCGGTAATCAGCAGATCCACGGGGCGTCCAGCCTGAAGCCACTCCAGCGCGTCTTCGGGCGTCGCCGAGTCCACGACTTCGTAACCGTGGCGCCGGAGCAGCGCGGCGAGGAAGTCACGGACGATCGGCTCGTCTTCGACGAGCAGAATCCGCTCGGAGTTCGGCTGATCGTCTGAAATCCGCACAGCGCTGGGTTGCCATGTCTCAACTGTTGAAGTCTGCATCGCTACCCGTCTCCGTCATACGGCGGGCCGTCCCCGTGCGGTCCTGATGGCTTAACGCCGCGCACAGTGCCTGCCCGATGCTCAGCTACAAAGCACGATCTGGGCCATGAGCTTCGGGCCGAGGGTCAGCCTCCTCATGCCGTTTTCCGCCCAAGACCCGGAGCTGACCTCTATATGTTTCGGCCGATCAAGCTCAACCATGTGCGGTCCGCACACAGATCTCGCGCCTAATTGGCCACAGTTGAAAGCTGCCCGGCAAAGCCGCGCACTCCTGGGTCAACGCCCCGCGGCACGCATGCGGTTCACAATGGCTCAGCTCGTCGCGCGGCCGGGACGAGCCCAGGTGTAGTACACCGGGAGACCCAGGGCGACCAGCAGAATCCCTGTGAAGCTTTCGACCGGCTCGGTGACGATGCGGTTTAGGACAATGCCTGCGGAAAACAGCACGAAGGTGGCGGGGACGAGCGGGTAGCCCCAGATTCGATAGGCAGGGTGGTAGTCAGAGCGGCGGCGGAGGATGAACAACCCGGCGGCCATGAGGGCGAAGAAGATCCACTCGGTGAAGACCACACGCGTGAAGAGCTGGCGATACGTGCCGGTCCACGCCAGCACCGCGGCCCAGACAGCCTGTGCAGCGATCGCCCGATGCGGCGTGCGGAACACCGGGTGGACGTCGGCCATCCACCGGAACAGCAACCCGTCACGGGCCATCGCGTAGTACACGCGCGGCCCGGCGAGGATGATCCCGTTGGCCGCGCCAAAGCTCGAAAACATCACGAGCGCCGACATGGCTGCGCCGCCCGTGGTGCCGACCACGACCGTCGCAGCGTCGGCGGCGATCCGCGTGGACCTGGCGACGGTCTCGAGCGGCAGGATGTAGAGGTACACGGTGTTGAGCGCCACGTAGCAGGCGGTGACGATCACGATGCCATAGAGCAGCGAGAGGGGAATCGTTCGCTCGGGCTCGACCGTCTCTTCCGCGGCGTAGGTGACCATGTGCCATCCGCCGAAGGCAAAGAGTCCCGCGACCACGGCGAGCAGGAAGGTCGTCGGGGTCACGGACTGCATGGGCGGCGTCAAGCTGCTGCCGGGCGCGGTGAGCTGGAAATGTTCGGGAAGACGGGAGCCGAGCGCGAACCCGATGACGACCATCAGGAGAATTGCCAGCACCTTGCCGATCGTGAACACGTTCTGCACGACGCCGCCTTGCTTTACACCGCGATAATTCACGGCCGATAGCGCGAGGATGGCACCCACCGCCACGAGGCGGATCCCGGCGTCGCCGAGAGGCACGAAGAACGACACGTAGCGGGCAAAGACCACTGCGATCGCCGCGATGATGCCGGAGTGCATGACCCAGAACATCGCCCAGCCCCAGAGAAAGCCGAAGGCCGGCGAGAACGACTCGCAGAGGAACACGTAGACGCCGCCGGTCTTTGGAAAGGCTGAGGAAAGCTCGGCGCACGCGAGCGCGCCGATGAGGGTCAAGGCACCTGCAACGGTCCACGCCAGCAGGATGCCGCCAATCGTCGGGACGCGCGCGGTGATTTCCGCCGGCTGCACGAAGATCGACGCGCCGATGATCGTGCCGACGACCAGAGCCGTGGCGTGCGGCAGGCCGAGCGATCGGTTGAGATGGGACGGTCGAGTCGCAGGCGGAAGCCCCGCACCTGCGGCGGTCGCTAGTGTAGTGTCCAAGAATTAGCTGGATAACCTGGCCGCCGATGCATCCCGCCCGGCTGCGTTGCTCGTCGCTTACATACGCCCGGTATGCGCGCTCCTCGCGCCTTGCCGGGCGGGCGCCTCGACGCCCAGACTGCAAACGTTATTCTTTGACGGGCCCTTAGCGCTTCAACACGGGGAGGACGCCCTCGGCAATCACCCGGTACCCGATGGCATTGGGATGATGATCGTCCGATT
>JACOUA010000328.1 GCA_016178075.1 Acidobacteriota bacterium | reverse complement strand
GTCGGGTTGTTGATGTCGACGCCGTAGTAGCCGTCGCGCCCGAGGTTGAAGAGGATCTCGTTGAATTCCGCCGTGCCGTTGCCGTTGCGATCGACGGCAAAGTAGTAGAGGTACGAGTAGTTGACGACCCCGACGAACCCGGCGTCGGCTGCGCCGAGCTGCGACGCGAATTGTGAATAACTTGCGCGCAGCAGCGTCTTCCGGCTGTCGTCGAGCGCGTAGCTGAAGCCGACCCTCGGCGTCAGCGTGTTGTACTTGAGGGCCTTGTCCACCCCCGGCGCGTTGAGCGACGGCAGGAGTCTTTCGACCTCGGGGGCCCCTTTCACGCCTTGCACGCTGATCGGCAGGAGCGAAGACGTCTGGTAATCCCACCGCACCCCCACGTTCAGGGTCGCGCGGTCGAAGGTGATCGTATCACCAACGTAGAGGTTGTGGTACTCCCCTTCGGTCTTGGACGGGTGATCCCGCTTGATTACCGCGTAGAGGTCCGGATAGCCGATGTGGTAAGTTTCGATCTTCGTGCCAGGCCACTGGGTGATCGAGTCGACCGGGAACTTCCGGTAGGCGTAGCCGAACTTGAGCTCGTGCTTCCCTTTGAAGAAGTTGCCCTCGACGTTCCCTGTCTTTTGCGGCCGCTTCGTGCTGTAGAAGAGGTAGGAGTTGTGGACGACGCCCGCATCGTCGATGAAGACGCTCTTGTCCAGGCCGCCGCGCGGCGTGAGTGAGAATCCCATGTCCGCGTAGGCGACACGGCCCGTGAGGAACAGATTGCTCCTCGCCAGGTTGACTTCACCTTTGTAGATGCTCGTCGGCCCCGTCTGGTTCCACGTCGTCTCGTCCAGCCTCGTCGCGCTGGCGCCTCGCCCGAACTTCAGCTTGTCGCCGCGAAAATAGGTGAAGCCGGCGCGAGTTGAACTATTCATCTGGACCTGCGTCTTGAATGCGTAGTTCTCGAGAATCGTCCGGTCGAGCGTGTCCGTCAGGGTGCGGATGCGGACGTCGGTCTTGCCGAACGACCCCCAGGCCCAGGCCCTGCCCTTCTTGATCGGGCCGCCGAGGTCGAAGCCGTAGTCGGCATACTGATCGGTCCGGTTGCCCTTCTTCGACTTGCCGCCGATGGCCGCGGCCAGGGCCGCCGGCATGTTGTTCGCCTGCATGCTCTCGTTCTCGAAGTACACCCGGCCGCCGCCGTGCACCGTGTCGCTGCCGGTCTTCAGCGCGAAGTTGAGCTGGACGCCGGGGGTGGCGCTGCGCGGGTCCGATCCGCCCGTCGTCACGCTGATTTCCTGGAAGGCGTCGAAGTCGAAGTACGTCGAGGTGGCCCCCGTGGCCGCCATGTCGGTCACCGGCACTCCGTCGATGTTCCACGTCGCTTCGCCGCGGCCGGAGCCCTTGGCGGTGAAGTTCGACTGCTGCCCGGACTCGGCGCCGCCGACGTTCACGCGGTCCACGATGATGCCCGGCACCGTCTGCATCACGACCCACGGATCGCGCGAGCTCGGGATGTTCTGCAGTTCCTCGAGCGTGACGCTGGTCGTCGTGGTCTGCTTCTTCGTGTCGATGACGGGCGACTCGGCCGTCACCTGCACCTGCTCGGCCACGCCGCCGACTCTCATGGCCATTCGCAGCGCCACTGACCCGCCGGCTACGACCGGCACGTTCGGGTTGGTGTAGTCCCTGAAACCCTGAAGTGCTGCCTTGACCGCGTAAATCCCAGGCGGAAGATTCAAGAAATGCGCCTCTCCCTGGGAATCGGTCTGCAGCGACGAGCTCTGGGGTCCGGTGACGTCGACCATGACACCTGGCAGGACAGCGCCGGTCGCGTCCAGGGCCAAGACGTCAATGCGCCCCGTGTAGACCTGCGCAAATGCCGGGGCTGCAGCCACCGCAATGGCCATGACGGCCAGCAGGGCCGGCAGCCCGTGCATCCTCACTAGCCGTAACATTCGAAACCTCATTCCACCCCTCCTGAATCGAACGACAAGGACGAACCGAAAAAAGGTGAAGGCGACATCGGTCGGTTTTTACCGGCTTCGGCGGAGACTCCTTTCTGAAGGATCTGACCTTGACTGAGCCAGCGCGGGCGGACCCCTTCTCGGAACGTCCCGCTACAACCCCCGATCCTACATGAAAAGGGAAAACTCGAACGAGGAAAGACAAACCGTGACAGAAGCGACCGATCCAGCCGCGTGGATCGGCTTCAGTTTGCCGTGGGGCAGCCGCTCCGCCCCACTCGAAAGCCAGACCGGGCTCCGCGGCGGCTCATTGTTTGATCCGGGGACCCCTGGATCCCCGTTGGCCCCACGGCCTGCCACCGCTCGCTCGCGCTCGCGGCGCTGAATCGCCGCAACGATCCGCTTAGTGCCCCAACAGTTTATGGGACTATAGAGGACTTGATGGCGGCCGCACGTTCCACGATTCGTCCTCACTCGCGCGCAGCCCCTGGTGGTTCTCGCGGTCCCGTGGCCCTTCTCATCGTCGGCCTGACGATAGTTGTGGCGGTCGCGGGCGTCTGGCGACTCGCCGGACCACGTGGCGACAGTCCCATCGTGCTGATCTCGATCGACACCCTGCGCACCGACCATCTGCCGGCTTACGGCTATCGGCTGGTGGCGACGCCCGCAATCGATGCCCTTGCGAGCGACGGGGTCCTGTTCGAGCACGCCTACGCACACTCGCCCCAGACCTTGCCGTCTCACACGTCGATCTTGACCGGGCGCCTGCCGTTCGAGCACGGCGTGCGCGACAACATCGGCTTCACCGTGAAGCCGGGGGAACGCCTTCTCTCACGGATGCTCCACGAGCGCGGATTTGTGACCGGGGGCGTCGTGTCCGCGTATGTGCTCCGCCAGGAAGCCGGGATCGGCCAGGGCTTCGACTTCTACGACAGCCAGCTTCCGATCGCGTCGCCAGAACTGTCCGTCGCGCAGGTGCAGCGCGATGGCGCCGAGTCGCTCGCGATCGCCGAGCGCTGGATGAGCGGCCTGACGACTCGAAAGTTTTTTCTGTTTCTGCACTTCTACGAACCCCACAAGCCCTATGAGCCGCCCGCTCGCTACGCGCAGTACCAACCCTATGATGGCGAGATCGCCTACGCCGACGAGCTGGTGGGCAAGCTCGTGCAGACGCTGAAAAGCAGAGACCTCTACGATCGAGCCACCATCGTCTTTCTGGCGGATCACGGTGAGGGATTCGGCGATCACGGCGAGCAGGAGCACGGCGTGTTCCTCTACGACGAGACGATCCGCGTGCCGCTCGTCATCAAGATGCCCGGAAGCCTCGGACGCGGGCGACGCGTCGCCGAGGCGGTCCAACACATCGACCTCGTCCCGACGTTGCTCGATCTCGCCGGTGCGCCTCGGCCTGCGTGGCTGCGAGGACGAACCCTCCGTCCGATCCTCGAACGGGAGGGCGGACGGATTCCCGAACAAGGGCTCTACGCGGAGGCGCTCTACCCCCGCTACCACTTCGGTTGGAGCGAGCTCTATTCCCTGACCGATTCGCGCTACCGCTACATCAAGGCGCCGCGGGACGAGCTGTACGATCTGCAGCAGGATCCGGCCGAGCGGCGCAATCTGTCGGACGAACGTACGCCGACACGGCTCGCGATGCGGGCGGCGCTCGATCGGATGATTGCGGGGAAGACGATCGACGCGCCCACTCAGGTCTCTGGCGAGGATCGCGAGCGGCTGCAGGCGCTGGGCTACGTGGGGATGCAGGCCAACGTGCCGAGCGAGGTGAGGGGCGAATCGCTGCCCGATCCGAAGGACAAGGCCAAGACGCTCGAAACGTATCGCCGCGCGGTCGATTTCGCCGGACAGCGGAAGTTCGACGAGGCGATCGCGCTCTTCCGGGCAATCCTCGCGGAGAACCCGGCCATGACGGATGTGTGGTCGCACCTGGCCAACATCCTGGTGAGGGCCGGGAAGATGGAAGACGCGCTCGCGACCTTCAGGCATCTCATCGAGCTCAACCCGAAGGATTCCAGCGCCTTGATCGGCGCGAGCGCCGCGCTCCTGAAGCTGCGCCGTCTGGACGAGGCCGCCGCGCACGCGGAGCTGGCGGTGAAGCTCTCACCAGACAGCGATCGACGTCAGCGTGCGAGCGCGTACGAGACGCTCATCAAGGTCGCGCTGGCGCGCAAGGACCGCGAGGCCGCCCGCCGATATGCAGACCTTGCGCAGAAGGCGGACCCGACGCTCCCGATGCCGATCTATGTGCAGGCGCTGCTGCTGCACGTGGAAGGGAAATATGCCGAGGCCCTGCCGCTCTTCGAGGAAACCCTGCGCCAGCTCGGATCCCAGACCGTCACACTCACCGAATTGCACTTCTATGTGGGCGACACGCTGGCGCGGCTCGGACGCAACCGCGAAGCCGAGGCGCAGTTTCGCCAGGAGCTGAATCTGTTTCCACAGAACACGCGCGCGTGGGCCAGCCTCGCGATGTTGTACCGATCGACCGGCAGAGACGCGGAGGTCGCGCAAGTGATGGCTCGTCTCGTGACGAACGTCCCGACAGTCGAAGGGTACACGTTGGCGGAGCACTTGTGGACGATGTTCGGCGAACCGTCGCGCGCCCAGCAGATCCGCGCGCTCGCCGGCGAAAAGCTTGTGAAGAATCCACCGCAGAGCACGCAGAGAACGCGGAGAACTGCTAGCAAAAAGCCTTAGCAGTCCGTGGTGAAAGTCCGGCGTCGCACCGAGACCGGCGATGCGCCCGGTCGACCACCCCAGCGCGGCTGCCGCGCTGGGGACCCCGGCTGGCAAGGCGCGAGGACCGAGCATATCGGGAATATGTGAGGGAGGAGCAACGACGCCAGCCCCGGGGTCCCCAACGCGCG
>JACOUA010000327.1 GCA_016178075.1 Acidobacteriota bacterium | reverse complement strand
GGCAGCGGCGCGGGAATGAACGCGTCGACCCGCTCGCCTCCAACCGCTGTGACTTCGTACCGACCCGTGATGCCACGTTTCATCCAATTCGCCTCGTCTCCTAAGCGGCGGCCCAAAAACTAGTTCACATTCTGGTTGGGGCGGAGACTGTAATTCCAAGAGCCGAGCGTATCGTGTTTCGCAAGGTTGAGTTCGCGCATTTCCGCCTTGGAGATCCTGATTCCGGTGTCGTAGTCGCCTGGAGTCAGATGGGCGGTGACGATGAGGCCGGTGGCAGTTGTGGTGGTTCGGATGAAATTGAGCATGGTTTCGATGTCGGAAAGAGGCTGGCCCGCCCAGTTCCTGCTGATCTGGCTGAACAGACGGTGCTCGATCGGGTTCCACTTGGACGTGCCGGGCGGGTAATGGCTCACGGACACGGTTAGGCCGAAGCGGTTGCAAATCCGATCTTGGAGATCCTTTTTCCAAGCGCGGCAACGCCAACCGTTGCTGCCGCCCCCATCCGCCAGGATCAAGATCTCCTGCGCGTGGGGGTATCTTTGCCGTCCTTCACAGAGCCACCATTGCGCGAGGGTATCGACGGCAAAGGCTGGCGTGTCGTGGCTGGTACCGACGAACACCGATCCCCGGTTGGCTCGCGTGTCGTAGACGCCACGCGGAACGGCGAGCGCGTCGGCGTCGGACCGGAAATCGTGATCGTTGACGGGATGCGGGTGACGATCCCACTTGGCGCCGGGATTCTTGAAGGCGCCGATCAGTTCTTTCTTCTTCGCGTTATCGAATTAATTCGATAACGCGAATTATGATCCCGCCCGGATTATGGACAGACTCAGCGCGTCCTCCCGGGACGCGTGAGGGTTTACGGCGCTGGCCCGCGCGTTTCTGCTGCTCGTCTGGGAAACCGCCCGGTACACATAATTACAGCCCTTGGAGGAACGCCAACAGGCGGTCAGTCGGCCGGTAGCGCGTCTGCTTGATGCGCGGGGGCTGCACGGCCTGCAGCGCGCGTTCCTTCATGGCCAGATCGGCTTCGACGTACATGTGGGTCGTCGCCGGGTTCTCATGCCCGAGCCACAGGGCGATGACGGTGATATCGACGCCGGCCTGCAGCATATGCATCGCTGTTGAGTGCCTCCAGCAGTGCGGAGACACGCGGCGCTTCGTGAGTGACGGGCATTGGGCCGCTGCCCGTTGAACGGCGAGACGCAGCCGTGTGGTCACCGCGGGGCGCGTCAGACGTCCGCCCGCGGCGCTGGGGAAGAGCGGCCGATCGGGTCGGCTGTCAATCCGTGGCAGCCAGTGTCGCAGCTGCGTCGTCGTGGTCCGCCACAACGGGACGCTTCGATCCTTGCGTCCTTTGCCGTGGAGGTGCACGCAGGCGCTCCCGTCCAAGACGACATCGGCCACGCGGAGACCTGTGAGTTCGGAGACCCTGGCGCCGGTGTTGTACAGCGTCGCGAACATGATCCGATCTCGCTGCCCGCTCCACCGGTCACTCGGCGGCGCGTCGAGGATCGCTTGAATCTCGCCTTTGGAGAGGAACCCGAGCAGTGGCTTGTCGAACCGCTTCATCGGGATCGCGAGCACGCGCTGGATACCCAGCAGCGCGGCAGGATCTTTGAACGCGGCAAAGTGCACGAACGATCGAATCGCCGCCAAGCGCGCATTACGACTGCGAATCGTGTTGTGGCGGTCGCGCTCCAGGTGATCGAGGAAAGCCAGGACTAAGGGCGCATCCACGTCCTTCAGCTCGAGGCGTTCGGGAGCCTTGCCCACGTGCTGTTGGGCGAATTGCAGCAGCAATCGGAAGCTGTCGCGGTAGGCCGCCACGGTTTGTGGGCTGGCGTTGCGCTGCGCGATTAATCGTTCCAAGAAAAACGCCTGCAGGAGCGTGGCAAGACTGGCATCGGCGGAGACGGTCTTCATGAGGCACCTCGTTCCGCAAATTGCGCGAAGCGCTGGCCGGCCAGGGCCAGGAGTTCCGGAATCGCGGTCACGTACCAGTACGTGTCGGACACGCTGGTGTGGCCGACATAGGTGGACAAGACATCGATCATCTGATCGACGCTCTGCTGCTGCTGATACGCGCGCACCAAGGCGTGGCAGATCCAGCTGTGCCGGAGATCATGGATACGTGGCCAGGCGTAGCCGCCCCGGCCGATCCACCCCAGCCGCGCGCGGAGCTTCGCGAACGTGTAATGCACGGTGCGATCGTCAAGCGGCGTGCCTCGATCGGAGATCAGGAAGGTCTCGATACGCTGATCGCTCACGCGCTGCCGGCGAGCCTCCGCATACTGCATCAACGCGGCGACGGTGGTGGGATGTACCGGCACGAGGCGCGATTTGCGAAATTTCGTTTCCCGCACCGTGAGCGCGGCTCGCTGCAGATCTACATCCGTGGGGGTGAGCGCGAGGGCCTCCGAAATCCGCAATCCCGTGCACGCGAGCAGCCCAAACAAGGTGACGTACGTGCATGGGCGCAATCTCAGCCCCGTCCGCGTCGGCAGCAGCGCCGCGGCCGCGAGCAGCGCGCTGATTTCCGCTTCGGTATAGATGTGCGGCACAAGGCGGCGGTACACGGGACCGAACAGGCCGGACGGAACGATCTCGGTCTCGGGATCGAACTGAGCGCAATACTGCATGAAAGGCCGGAGCAGTTGGATTCGACGGGCCCAGGTCAGTCGGGTGGCCCGCTGCGACTTCTGCGCCCATTGCACGGCGATGGCCACCGTGAGGGGACCGCGATGGCCCGTCTGGTCAACGTATCGGGCAAACGCGAGCAGTTGCCGTCCTTCGATCCGGAGATCGAACCCCATGGACCGCCGCATCGCGAGATACGTCTCTACCTGTGCCTGCATCGTGGGAGCGGAGCTCATGACACGCCTCCCGGCCATGGCGCGGCCACGGTGGCTAATTGGGGGCGATCGAGTTTCGTGTAGATCGTCGTCGTGTCCAGGCTGCGATGGCGGAGGACATCGGCGATCTGCTTCAGACTGGCTCCGCTCAATCGCATCTGCGTCGCGGTCGTTCGTCGCAGGGTATGGGGACCCAGGGAGCGACCACCCAAGCCGCAACGGAGGAACGCCTGCTGGACGGCATAGCGCACAATTTCGGTGGTGATCGGGACGTCATGCGGCGCGCGGTCGCGCACGAACACCGCGCGACAGGAGCTCGGCGGTCGCGCGTGGCTGAGGTACGTCACCATGGCCCGTCCGGTCAGTACCGGCAGCGGCAAGATGTCGGCCCGCCGGGACTTCCCGGCGCCAATCCGAACCGTGCCGTCCTGCCAATTCAGATCGTCGAGCTGCAAGCCAACGACTTCCTTCGCGCGCAACCCCAGGTCGAGGAGACAGCGCGCCATCGCGTACCCGCGTTGGCCGCTGGGGCGACGTCGATCAAAGGCCTTCAAGAAGCGGGCAATTTCGTCCGGCGTGAGCGCGGTCGGCAACGACGCCAAGCGCCAGGAGGCCACGGTGGGAATGGCCGCCAGCAGCGCGTCCACGCGGTCGGCGTACCGTGCCGCCCGGAACCGCAGATACGTACGGAGGGCACTCGCCTGGACGCCGGCGGTGCCTGGGGTGTAGCGGCCGCCGTGTCGCCCGAGAAAGTCCAGGATGTCCTGCGGGGTGAGTCGGTGTACCGCAATCGGTCGCTGACCGAATCGATCCGCCAGGAACTGGCCCACCCACCACCGGCGTCCGGCGCGCGTCTTAGCCGCCAACCCGCAGACGTGGTCCAGATGCTCGGTGAAGCGTTCCAATTCGGCGTGGATCGCCGGCGACACTCCGACACGCCGTGCGGCGATCGACCCATCTGCACGGAGCACGTGCAGCAAATGTTTCAGGGCGGGCTGAACCATGAGCACGGTCCGCTGACACCGGCCCGGACAGCGGCACTCGGGCAGGTGCGTGGTGAGAAATCGACGCACGACCGATTCGTCGAGACGTCGAAGCTCGAGGTGCTCCTCGGTCAGCCAATGCGCAAAGTGTCCAACCGCGTGACGATACGCGTGTGTGATTCCCGGAGAGTACCCGTGCTGTTGCAAATAGATCTCATACAAGCCTGCACTTGGGCGCAGTACGCTGGTTGCAAGCCACGTCTGCCAGGGAGAGGTCTCCATGGATGCTCCTCCTGGAAACGGCGACATGCCGTCTCCCACGGAGCATCTTCTGTTATGTGTACACGGAGGGGATCAAGGCGTGCGGCTGGCGCTCGATTACCACGGCGTGAACGCGAATCGGCCCACGAGCGATGTCCATAATCCCGGAGGGATCATAATTGGAATCCACACTGATGACGGGCAGGCCCTGATCGGCGAAGCGTTCGCGCTGCTCGCCAATGTACACAAATTGCGAATTGCGGTCGGGGCTTTTGCTGGCCGCAATTTGCTTGCGATTGACGCGGAGTCTGTACTGCAGCTGTTTCAGTAAACGGCCGACGGTGTTCTTGCTGACGCCGATGCCCAGCGTGGCGAGTTGTTCGGCGATCTTGCGTGTCGTGCGCCGACTCCATTTCACGCCGGTGATAGGGTCTCCCGCCGTGTCGTGTTTCATCAACTCTTCAATGTGCGAGATGACTTCAGGCGTTTTTTTTCCGCCGGCTTGCGTCCCCCCCCCACTTTGCGGATCCGGTCGATGTCCACGTCGTGTTCCACGAGTTCCCGCCGGCCTTTGGCGATAGTGTGCGGGTCCATCCCGAGGAACTCCGCGATCCGCTGATCGCCGCCGTAGCCGAGTCTGAGCGATTCGAATCCTGCATACAGGCGGCGCTGCTTTTCGTTCAGCAGGCTGAGGAACAGCACCAGCGCCGCCTTCAATTCCTCGTCGACGGCTTCCCTTCCGGTGAGACGGCTGGCCAGCGTGGGGGCGTCCTCACGCACGCGCCGGGCCAGCAGCTGGCGCTGGCGCACAGCCCGATCGATCGAACAGTACAGATACAAGCCGCTGATGGACTCCCGTGCAATCCGCTGTTGCTGAACCAGCCGCAGCAGCGGTTCCTTGGTGCGGACGTGGAGCACGTCGTCCAGTTCGTCCACGAAATAGCCACCCCCCGAGTCCTCGACGAATGCTGCCGCGGTGTCGACCAGCGTGCCCTGGGCGGAGAACCAGACCGAATTGAACGACCACAAGCCGTTGTCATCGAAGCGTGCGGTCTCGTCCAGCGTGTAGTAGCTCCCGCGATGGGAGTAGCTGGTTCGATAGGCCAGTTGCTTCAGCTTGCGAAAGACGGTCACATCGACCTCCGTCCCCAGCGCCTTCTTCAGTTCCGGCATCGTGGCAATCGTCGTACGGCGCAGCACGTGCGCCAGATCATCGGCATGAAAGGATTCGCGTCTCATAATGTTAGACGTCTGCCTCTGCGCGGACCATGTAGGCAGAACCCTAACATAATCGGCCGCTCCCGTCCACGAGCGTTCGACCACCAGAAACGCTGTCCCTACTGATGAGAAGGCATCACCAAGCATTTCGATTGAGATAGGATCGGCAGCCGACCAATCTGACACATGTCCCCCTGACCATGTGATCTTGTTTTTGGACCGCCGCTAAGAGCGGTCTTGCCGTTGCCAGATAGGTCGTAGGTGGCGCCCAGCCGCGGGGTGACATCCTTCCAGTCCACGAGGTCGTGCACCGCATCGAATGCGTACTCGGGCGCATACTTGCCCGCCGGGCGGACCTGTGC
>JACOUA010000326.1 GCA_016178075.1 Acidobacteriota bacterium | reverse complement strand
TGGCCCCCAATATGGTGTTCACAATCGAGCCTGGCGTGTACTTCGCCGGCTGGGGCGGCGTGCGGCTCGAAGACGACGTGCTGGTGACGCCGCATGGCTGCGAGGTTCTGACGAAGGTGACGCGGGAACTGATTGAGAGGTGAGGACCCGTAGTTCTCAGTTCTCAGTTGTCAGTTCTCAGTAAGAGCCTGGCTCCAAACTGACGACTGAAAACTGATAACTGATCACTTCTTTTATGAACTTCGACGAGATCCGGCAGATTCTCGACTTGGTTCGCGAGCACGAGCTCAGCGAGCTCGAGCTCCAGCAGGAGAACTTCAAGATCCGGGTCAAGAAGGATGGCCAGGGTCCCGGGTTCCCGACTGCCGCGGCCCCTGGATCGCCGCCTGCGAGCCCGAGCCTCTCGGCAGGTGCTTCGGGAGCAACGGCCGCACCGGCCGTCACCGACGTCGAGCTGGAGCCCGCCGGGCCGGTCGAAGCGACCGGACTGGAGCTGGCTGTCGTCAAGTCGCCAATCGTGGGAACCTTCTACCGTTCTCAGGAGGCGGGCCTGCCCCCGTTGGTCGAAGTCGGATCGAATGTGAAGCGGGGCCAGGTACTGTGCATCATCGAGGCGATGAAGCTGATGAACGAAATCGAGTCCGAGTACGACGGCGTCGTCTCGGCCGTCCACGTCGAGAACGGGCAGCCCGTCCAGTACGGCGAGCGGCTCTTCGCGATTCGCATCAAGCAGTAGGCAGTGGGCCGTAGGCAGTTGCATACTGCCGACAGCCACGTGACCCGAGCTGGTTGTGTTCAAGAAGATCCTGATTGCGAACCGGGGTGAGGTCGCGCTGCGCGTGATCTATGCCTGCCGCGAGCTGGGCATCAAGACCGTCGCCGTCTATTCGGCCGCGGACGAGAACTCGCTGCACGTGCGGTTCGCGGACGAAGATGTGTGCATCGGCCCCGCGCGCGCCAGTGACAGTTATCTCAATGTTCCGTCGGTCATCAGCGCCGCCGAGATTACCGGCGCCGACGCGATTCATCCCGGCTACGGCTTTCTCTCCGAGAGCGCGTACTTCGCGGAAGTCTGCGAGGCCTGTCACCTCAAGTTCATCGGGCCCGATCCGAACGTCATTCGCCTGATGGGCGACAAGGCGCGAGCGCGCCGGGTGATGAAGAAAGCCGGCGTGCCGGTTTTGCCGGGAAGCGAAGGCCCGGTGGAGGATGACGATCGGGCGGTGAAGGCGGCGAAGGACATCGGCTATCCGCTGCTCGTCAAGGCGACCGGCGGGGGCGGCGGGCGCGGGATGCGGCTGGTGACCGGGCCGTCGGAGCTTGGTCCGGGGATTCGCGCAGCGCAACGCGAGACCGAGGCGACGTTCGGTACGCGCGACGTCTATCTCGAGAAATACCTCGAGTCACCCCGTCACATCGAGTTCCAGGTCCTGGCGGACCACCACGGGGCCATCGTGCATCTCGGGGAGCGCGAGTGCTCCCTCCAGCGGCGGCATCAGAAGCTGGTGGAGGAATCACCGTCACCCGCGCTTCACGAGAAGCAACGGCGCAAGATGGGAAGCGTCGTCGTCGACGCCGCCCGCGCCGTGCAGTACACGAACGCCGGGACGTTCGAGTTTCTGGTCGATCAGGAGGGCCGCTTCTACTTCATGGAGGCGAACACCCGCCTGCAGGTGGAGCACGGCATCACGGAGCTCGTGACGGGCGTGGACCTCGTCAAGGAGCAGATCCGGATTGCGGCGGGCGAGCGGCTGTCGTTCAGGCAGAGCGAGGTGAGCTTCACGGGTCACGCCATCGAGTGCCGGATCAACGCGGAGGATCCCGACACGTTCGCGCCGTCACCCGGACTGATTCACGTCTTCAGCGTGCCGGGCGGACCCGGCGTCCGGGTGGACTCCGCCGCCCACTCCGAGTGCACCGTCTCGCCGTACTACGACTCGCTCATCGCGAAGATCCTGACGCATGGGCGCGACCGCCAGGAAGCGCTTGCCCGCATGACCCGCACCCTCGAGATGACGGTCGTCGAAGGCATCCGGACGACGGTGCCGGTGCACCTGCGGATTCTGGCCGATCCGGATTTCGTGGCCGGGCGGCTCAGCACGTCCTTCATGGATCGCTTCATGACGAAGCCGCGCTCCGGCCGACTGGCCGAAGCGGTGTGAGTCGGGTTTCCCCTCTCTACGCCATCGCAGACGACGACGCCGCGCGCGCGGCGGGGTGGACGCTCGAAGCGCTGGCGACCGAATACCTGTCGGCCGGCGCACGCCTGCTGCAGATCCGATCGAAGCGCGCCGGCGGCGGCGAGCTGCTGCGCATCGTCGAAGCGGTCGTGACCCGCGCGCGAGCGGCCGGCGCGGATCTCGTGGTGAACGATCGCGTCGACGTGATGATGATCGCCGGAGCGCGCGGGGTGCACGTGGGACAGACCGATCTTCCGCCAGCCGCGGCGCGTGCGCTCATCGGCGCCGATCCGATCCTGGGATTCTCCACGCACACGCGCGCCCAGATCGACCAGGCCGCGCACCTGCCGATCACCTATCTGGCCGTGGGCCCCATCTTCGAGACCGACACCAAGGACACCGGCCATCCCCCCGTCGGGCTCGATCTGGTGCGCTACGCGCGTCAGGTCGTCGCCGTGCCGGTCGTGGCGATTGGAGGGATTTCGCTCGAGCGGGCGCAGGCGGTGCTGGATGCGGGCGCCGACTCGGTCGCCGTCATCTCGGATCTTCTGGCGACGGGCCGGCCGGCGGACCGTATCGCCGAGTATGTCACTCGCCTCCATGTATAATGCCGCAGCTTCGGCGGACGCCAGCCTGCGTGTCCTGCGAGTCGCGGCGAGTCAACAGGTGGAGGACTGTCGAGTATGTCGTTATTTGCGACGAAATCGATCGAGCGCCTGAGAGGCGAGGCCCAGGAAACGGATGGGCACTCGCTGAAGCGGGTGCTGGGCCCTCTGAATCTGACGACCCTGGGGATCGGCGCGATCATCGGCGCCGGCATCTTCGTCCTGACGGGGCTGGCGGCCGCGCAGTACGCGGGCCCGGCCATCGTGCTCTCGTTTGTCGGCGCCGGCATCGCGTGCGCCTTCGCGGGACTCTGCTACTCGGAGTTCGCGTCGATGATCCCGATCGCCGGATCGGCCTACACCTACGGCTACGCGACGCTCGGTGAGTTCTTCGCCTGGATCATCGGCTGGGATCTCATTCTCGAGTACTCGGTCGGGGCCGCGACCGTGTCGGTCGGCTGGTCCGGATACGTCGTGAGCTTTCTGCGCGGCCTCGGGATCATCGTGCCGCCGGCCCTCACGGCGGCGCCCGGAACCGTGCTGATCGAGACCTCCTCCGGCTACTGGGAGGTCCTGGCGAACGTGTCGCAGCGGCTCACGCAGGCGGGCATCGATCCATCCACGCTGGCGCAGACGACCGCGATCGTGAACCTGCCGGCGATGTTCATCATCCTGGCCGTGACGGTGCTGCTCGTGATCGGGATCCAGGAATCCGCGAACGCGAACGCCGTCATCGTCGTCCTCAAGGTGGCGGTGGTGGTGCTGATCGTCATCGCGGTCGGGATCTCGTATGTGAACCCGGCGAACTGGCAGCCGTTCATCCCGGAGAACGAGGGGGCGTTCGGGAAGTACGGATTCAGTGGCATCGTCCGGGGCGCGGGGGTTGTCTTCTTCGCCTACATCGGATTCGATGCCGTGTCGACGGCGGCCCAGGAGGCGAAGAATCCGCAGAAGGACATGCCGGTCGGCATCCTCGGATCGCTCGTCATCTGCACGATTCTGTACATCCTCATGGCGCTCGTGGTCACCGGCATCGTGCCCTACCGCGAGCTCAACGTGCCGGATCCGATCGCCGTCGTCGTCGATCGGATCGGCCTCGGCTGGCTGTCGCCGCTCGTGAAAATCGGCGCGATTGCGGGGCTGAGCTCGGTCATCCTCGTCATGCTCCTCGG
>JACOUA010000325.1 GCA_016178075.1 Acidobacteriota bacterium | reverse complement strand
CTACGATTAGGACGTAGAGTTTTCCCCGAAGAGGGAATTTCATAATGGGCGGAATGCTTGAAAACTTCGGCTACCAGCTTGCTGGGAAGTGCGACCCGGCAGGCTAGGGCGGGTCGTTAGCCGAGGTCTGATCGCTCCAAATGATGCGGTCGCTCCAGATGATGCGATCGGCAGAGAGGACGCGGTCGCTCCAAATGATGCGGTCACTCCAGATGATGCGATCGCTCCAAATAATGCGGTCGCTCCAGATGATGCGATCACTCCAGATAATGCGGTCGCTCCAGATAATCCGGTCACTCCAGATGATCCGGTCGCTCCAGATAATGCGGTCACCCCAGTTTAGTTGATTACTCTTGTATATGTCCCGAAGGCCAGATGGCGAATCCAGAGCCAGAACGCCACTTGATGTCACAACCTCGCCGCCAATCGTTGCGGTTGGAACGGCGCCGACAGGCCCATTCCTCGCCACCAGCACCGACGCGATCGCGTTCAAACTCCCGGACCCGCCGCCGATGTACCCCGCCTCCGACATGAACGTGGCGCCGAGCTGCAGCGCCAGCTTCACCTGGAACGGCGACAGCGTCGGGTTCGCCTGCAGCACCAGCGCCGCGGCCCCCGACGTGACCGCCGCCGCCATGCTGGTCCCGCTCATCTCCATGTAGGCGAACGAGCCCTGGCCGGCCACGATCCGATCCGGGAACTGTTTTGCGATGCTCGAATCGACCGCCGCCGTCGAGACGATGCGGTTCCCCGGCGCCGCCAGATCCGGCTTCATCACCAGGTCGTACAGCGTCGGGCCCCGCGAGCTGTAGGTGCACAACACATCGTCCCCGCGCCCGACCGTCCCGCGCGTGTTCAGCGCCCCGGCCGTCACCGCGAACGGCGAGTTGCCGGGCGACGCGATCCCGCCAATCACCTGCGTCCCGTCCGGCAGCTTGCCGTAATTGCCCGCCGACGTCACGACGACGAGCCCCGAGGCGACCGCGTCCGACACCGCTTCGCACAGGGCGTCGTCGCGATACGACTCGAGCACGGGATGGCCGAGCGAGAGGTTCAGCACCCGGATCCGGAACCGATCCTTGTTCTCGATCGCCCAGTCGATCGCGTCGATCACGTCGCTCGTGCGGCCGGTGCCGGACTTGTCCAGGACCTTGAGGTTGATGAGCGACGCACCCGGCGCGATACCGCCGGGCTGCGCCGGCGACAAGTTGGGCTGCGACAGCGGCTGCGCCCCGACGATGCCCGCGACGTGCGTGCCGTGGCCGAACCAATCCGGTGCGGCCCCGGGGGTCGCCGGCGTCGTGCTGGCCGAGTTGCCGCGCGGCGTGAAATCCACGCTGACGAGGACGCGGTCCTTCAGCGCCTTGTGGTTGGGGTCGACCCCGGAGTCGACCACCGCGACGCCGATGCCCTGACCGCTGATCGGCGGGAAGCCGGGCAATCCGGCCAGCACCTGGTTGGCGCCGGTCGATTGGGTCGTGATCGTCAGGAACGAGCTGAGGGGCGAGTCGCTCGACAGATGATCGACCGACAGATCCTGACTCAGAGCGTCGAGTTGTCCGCCGGACACCTGGACGACGCCGCTTCGACGGAGGTACCGCTTGATCTTGACGCCGTACTTCCGCGCGAACTCCTGGATCTCCGCCTGCGATCCGTGGACGATGACGTCAACAGGCGCGCCGCTCCCGCTGGCGAGCAGTTCCGCGAGATCGCGCGACAAGCGGGCACGATGCCCTGATCCGGGCGCAGTCGCCCGAATAGGCTCCCCAAAGCTCAGGATGGTGACGAGCAGGAGGCCCGCGAGCGCCGCGCATTTCCTGGGATAAAACACGCAGCCTCTACCGGAAGAGGCCATTAGTCTAGTGGCTGGGGGACGGATCTACAAGCGAAAAACCGCCCAGAAGTGTCCATTTATCGGCCACTTTGGGTCGATCTGACCCACCGTGTGGGCGCGCGCCGCACACGTGTCGTCGGTCCGATCGGTTGCGGGTCGAACTAGAGGTCGGCCCCTAGGACAGTCCGTCTCACGACGTGGGGCCTGAGCGAGTCGGTGACGACACGCTGCGAGCCGCCGAGCGTCCGGACCGTGGCCAAGCGACCCTCCCGGATCCAGTTGTAGACGGTCCGTCTCGAGACGCGCAGGACCTTCATGGCGTGGTCGATCGAGACGCTTCGACCGAGCCGGGGTTCGAACGGTTTCGGTGTGCCGCCCGTCGCGGGGCGCGGCAAGGCACGAGCATCCATCGCATCCTCCAACCCGGGAAAAACGCCCGCAGGATGAATGCCAGGATCGCCGCCCGTTTCGACGGATGCAGTCAACTGATTGCTGTCGTGCGAGTTGGTGCACTAGCATGAGGCGGTCTCCGGCACCGATCGCGCCGCGGTGCCAGCCAACCTGTTGGCCTATGGGACAGAAAAAGACCGACTCCTCAGCATCGACTCGAATCGGCGCTCCACGACGGCACGCTGCGGCAGAGGTGGACGACCGCCGCGCCGCCGGCGGAGCTCGCGGGCCTCGGGCCGTTCGTGCTCGAACGCTACGAGCCGGGCCAGCGCTTGACCTTCGAGGAATCCGAACTATTGGCGTCGCGAAGCGATCTACTTCCGAATGCTGATGACGGATACGGACCCGACGATGAACCTGGATTTCTGGCTCAGCTCCGGTGGCACGCACGTGTGGCATCCAGACCAGAAGAAGCCGGCCAGCGCGTGGGAAGCGCGGATTGACGAGTTGATGACGCGTCAGGCCCGCTCCCTCGATCGGGCCGAACGACAGCGACTGTTCGCCGACGCGCAACGGATCTTCGCGGAGGAGCAGCCCATCCTCTACTTCGCGGCGCCGCGGATCATGGTCGCGATGAGCCGGCGGGTCGCCAACGTGGTCGTGCGGGCGGCGATGCCGCTGGTGGTCCCACCCGGGATGTCCTTCGCGCTGCTGTCCGCGATCTTCGCGCTCGTGGGCTGGCCGCCGGTGGCGCGGGGCGTGCGCGCCATCGTCGCGACCGAGCACCGCCTGGACTACGCGGTCGCCGCGGAATCGCTGGGAGCCAGCCCGGCGCGCATCCTCTGGGCGCACCTGTTGCCGGCCGCGCGCGCCTTCCTCGCGGTGCAGGCTACGCTGCTCGTGCCGGCCTTCATCGTGGCGGAGGCGACGCTGTCCTACGTCGGATTCGGGTTCCCCGACAGGGTGCCGTCGTGGGGGACTATGCTGCAAGAAGCCTCGAATGTGTCGGCCGTGGCGGACTTCCCATGGGTGCTTGCACCCGCACTCGCGATG
>JACOUA010000324.1 GCA_016178075.1 Acidobacteriota bacterium | reverse complement strand
GGTCCTAGGCGCGCACAGCGCGCCTGCGAGCCGGGGCCCCCGACGCGCGTTTTTCAGCGCGTTGGGGTGGGAGGGAGCGGCGCGGGGCATAGGGGCCCCCGCAAGCGACCGAGCCGGGGTCCGGGGCAGAGCCCCGGCCTAGTTGAGTCGAGCCTGACCCGCGATCCCCGACCCCTGGGACTTTGTGGTTGTCGTGGATCATTTCGCGGCTGCGATTCCCAATGTCCGCTGCCATCGGGAGTATGCGCGACGGACGTACTCCAGTCGCTCGAGAGGTGTGGGGTACCGCCGCCGGAACCAGCGGACCAGCGCAAGCACCTCTTCCCGTTCGGCGTCGGTGACCGGCGTATCCAGGTATCTGCGCGCTTCGGCGGGCTGCAGGGTGCGGTTGGCGAGCGCCTGCAAATCCAGCGGCGTCCTGCTCACGTCTCCTCCGATTCGGCCTTGAGAATCTGCAGCAGACGGATATCCTCGAGGTCTTTCGCCCGGTCGGCAAAGCGCTTCGTCAGAATCAGATCGTCGAGCCCAGGAACCTGAATATCGATCCCTGGTGAAAGTGCGACCGCACGGCGGCGCGTCCAGAGATCCTCGAACGTGACCACCACGCCGTCGACCGTCGGGACCGAGCGCGCCACCAGCACGTCGACGTGCTCGTTGTTTTCTACGGCGTATCGGCCACGCCGCCTGGCGTCCTCGGGACCGTCTGTGGGACGCAGATCGCATCGGGCAGCAGCCGTGTTGAATACCGCGATGTCATCCATGGCGATCCAGAAATCGTAGTCGGCGGTGAGGACCGGGAGGCCCAACAACACCAGCGCCCGCCGGCCGATGAGCAGCGCTCGGGCTCCGGATTCCTGAATCGCCCTGAAGAACGTGACTTCATCGAACTCGCCAGCTCGCACGCCCGTATTATAGGAGCCTGACGACCGTCATTGCGCCGCGCTGGATGCGGGGCGATTATATCGTCCCGTTTACGGCCGTGTGAAGACGAGGATGTGCTGCCAGGGCAGGTCGTCGTTGACGGTCGTGAGCTTGAAGCCTTCGGGTTCCATTTCCAGCTTCGCCTCCGACACCGACAGCTTGTGTTCGAATCGGATTGGAATGGCTGGATCTTCTTTTCGAAACTCGAGCAGCACGAGGCGGCCGCCCGGACGCAGCGCTTCGCGGATCCGGTGCAGCATGGCCTGCGGTTGTGAGAACTCGTGATAGACGTCCACGAGCAAGGCCAGGTCGATCGAGGCTGGCGGCAACTTCGGATCGTCGACAGAGCCAAGCACCGGCGTGACGTTGGTCAGACGCGCCCGATCCACTTTCGTCCGAATGGCGTCGAGCATGCCCTGCTGGATGTCGTTCGCGTACACCATCCCGGTCGGACCCACTAGGCTACATGCATTTCCCCGGCGTCGCGGATATCATGCATCGACGATCGTCGAGGAGGCCCCATGATTGCCATCGTCTTGATTGCGCTTCTGCTGCAGGCACCGCCGATACAAACCGCTCCCTCCGAGGCGATGAAAGCGTTCCAGGAGGGCAACGCCGCGTACGAGAAGCTGGAGAACGACAAGGCCCTGGCCGCGTACGACCGTGCCATCGGTCTCGATCCGAAGAACCCGGATTTCCATCAGGCGCGCGCCCGGACACTCGCCCGGCTGCAGCGCCACGTCGATGCCGTCGATGCCCTGTCGAAGGTCCTGCAGCTGCGGCCGAACGACGCCTCCGCTCTTGTCGATCGCGGGCACTACTTCATCAACCTCCGACAGCTCGATGAGGCGTTTGCCGATCTGACGAAGGTCGAAGCGATGAAGAAAGACGATTACGGGCTGTTCTACCATCTGGCGCTCGCGCGGTACATGAACGGCGAGTTCGCGAAGGCCGCGGAGCTCTACGACGGATGCGTCCGAACCGCGCAGACGCCGGACAACAAGACGTCATGTCAGGCTTGGCAGTACGTGGCGCTGTCACGTGCCGGTCGCAAGGCCGACGCCCAGAAACTATTGGACGCCTTCACGCCCGATCCGAAGCAGGCGCCAAGCGCCTACATCGATCGCCTCTTGCTCTTCAAAGGCGCTAAGAACGAGGAGGAAGTCGCGAAAACGATGGAGAAAGATGCGCTGCAGCTTCCGACGGTCGCGTACAGTGTGGGGATCTGGCATCTGCTGAACGGCCGTGACCAGAAGGCCCGGGAGTATTTCACCAAAGCGGTCACGCCTCCCGCCCAGCAGTCGGCGTTCGGCGCGGTGGCGAGCTATTTCGAATTGCAGCGAATGAAGGGCTAAGGACCCTAATGGTCAGGGGAGGTCGAATGTTGGGCGTCAAAGGGTTTGGGCTCAGTCTCGTTTCGATGGCCGGTATCGCCACGCTGGCTGCGCTGGCGCAGGAAGCTCGTCCCCGCACGCACCCGAACCCCTGCCCGCCCCGACAGACCGAGGTGCGTCCCGGCCGCTGCCAGGCGCCGGAGTTTCCGCCTCCGAGCATTGTCGACTACCGGCCGCGATCCACGCTCGTGACCGACGAACATCTCGTCCCGAAAGCGAAGTTCCCGGTCGTCGACATTCACAGCCACACCGGCCCAACGGCGACGACCATCGACCGGCTGCTGAAGGGAATGGATGCCCTGAATCTGCGGGTGCTCAACAACCTGAGCGGGGGATACGGCAATTCCTTGAAGCAGAACGTCGACTTCATTCGAACCACCAAGTATGCCGATCGCTTTACGGTCTTTGCCAACGGCCTGAACGGCTTTAGCGGGGTAGAGGGCGGGTACGGCGCCAAAGCGGCGGCGCAGCTCGAGCAGGACGTCAAGAACGGCGCGATTGGGTTGAAGGTCTTCAAGCAGACCGGCATGCGCACGACCAAGAGGGACGGCACGCGCCTGGCCATTGACGACCCGGAGCTCGATCCGCTCTGGGACGCAGCAGGCAGGCTGAACATTCCGGTCATCATCCACACGGCGGAGCCGCAGGAGTTTTTCGAGCAGCCCACCCTTACGAATGAGCGATGGCTCGAGCTGGCGCTTTTCCGGGACCGGCGCAACTACGACCCGGGACAGGTGAAGTTCGAAACCCTGATGACGGAACGCAACAACCTGTTCAGGAAACATCCGAAGACGCGGTTCATCGCGGCGCACTTCGGATGGCACGGCAACGACCTGGGCCGCGCCGCGAAGCTGCTCGAGGCCTTCCCCAACGTGGTGCTGGAAGTAGCCGCCGTGCTGTACGACTTCGGCCGCCAGCCGCGCGCGGCCCACGACTTCTTCGTGAAATACCAGGATCGCGTGCTCTTTGGAAAGGATTCGTACGAGACGACCGAGTACCCGTACTATTGGCGCGTCTTCGAGACGAAGGACGAGTACTTCGACTACTACCGCGACTACCACGCATTCTGGAAGCTGTACGGGATGGATCTCCCGGATCCCGCCTTGCGGAAGTTGTATTACCAGAACGCGCTGAGGGTCACGCCGGGACTACCGCGGTCCGGCTGGCCGGCGGGATAGTAAGAGGAGGTGGGCGATGATCGGTGAGACCGTTTCGCACTATCGCATCCTCGAGAAGCTCGGCGGGGGCGGGATGGGCGTGGTGTACAAAGCCCGCGACCTCCGGCTCGATCGGCTTGTCGCGATCAAGTTCCTGCCGCCCGAGCTCACGCGGGACGAGGAAGCCAACAAGCGGTTCATGCAGGAGGCCAAGGCCGCTTCCGCCCTCGACCATCCTCACATCTGCACCATCCACGAGATTGACGAGACGCCGGCCGGGCAGCTCTTCATCACAATGGCGTTCTACGACGGCGAGACGCTGAAGAAGCGTATCGAGGCGGGACGGCTCGCCATCGCGGACGCGCTGCAAATCGCCATTCAGGTGACCGAGGGCCTCGTCCAAGCCCATGGCTCCGGTATCGTCCATCGCGACATCAAGCCGGCGAACATCATGCTGACGGCCGACGGCCTTGCGAAGATCGTCGACTTCGGTGTCGCGAAGCTGAGAGGCGAAACGGGACTGACGCGGACCGGAAGCGCGGTGGGAACCGTTTCGTACATGTCACCCGAGCAGATGCGCAGTGACAACGTCGATCAGCGGACGGACATCTGGGCGGCCGGTGTCGTGCTTTACGAGATGCTGACCGGCGAGCGGCCGTTTCGCGGCGACAGCGATGTCCTCGTGCACAACGCGATCCTCAATGATGCCCCGCATTCCATGAAGGATCTGCGCCCTGATATCCCGCCTCACGTG